>JAIBCA010000015.1 GCA_019694345.1 Pyrinomonadaceae bacterium
GGATCGAACCGACGCGGGCGGTATTTGTCGTCCGGCAGTTCGACAAACGATTGACGCTGACGCACCGTCAGATTTCGCGCCGTTGGGGCGACGGAATTGACTAGGTTGCCTGTCTCGGCATTGGTCGAAAGCGTCACCGTCGCCTCTACTTCGGTGTTTTTTGGAAAGCCTTTGGTGTTTGGCAAATAGAGTGCACTGCGGCTCTCGTCAAAGCTGTAATTGCCCTGTTTGGCCTGATTGAGCCGGTCGGCGACACCGTGAGCGTCGCGTATAAGAAAACCCGTCGCGTCGACCAGAACTCGGTCACCGTCGCTTGCCTCGACCTTGAAACCCCAGATCACAGACCTTGCAAACGACTCTTCGACCGATTTTTTCTGCCTTGCGTCGCCTGTCGCACGAAAATCATAATTCGGCTGAA
This sequence comes from Pyrinomonadaceae bacterium, assembly GCA_019694345.1. Classification (GTDB taxonomy): domain Bacteria; phylum Acidobacteriota; class Blastocatellia; order Pyrinomonadales; family Pyrinomonadaceae; genus OLB17. The sequence goes on from JAIBCA010000015.1 coordinate 419, forward strand.
CGAGCAGCACCTTGTTGCCCGCACGCTCGAACGTCACGACCTTGGTCGTACCCAACTGTCCTCGGTCGAGCCCAAGCGGATTTGACCCAACGCCGGTCGGCAGGCTCACGAGATAGAGAAACTCGTAATTGAGCCGCGTCACCTCAAGATATATCTTGCCTTCGTCAGCGCTGACGTAAAGCGGCACAAAACCGTCGATCTTCTGCATCTTTTCGGTAAATGCCGAGATAGTCTTTTTGGCCGGTGTCTGTGCGGAAATAGCCGCCGCAATGGCAGCGATTAATAAGAACGCGGTCAGGATTCGTTTCATATTGATATTGAAGTTTGTGGAGCGAAAGTTAGCACTAATATGGGGTGGTAATCAAGATCGCTTTGCGATGGGGGTGGGTACTAATTGGCCCATCCTTTCTTATTTCCTGACCCTCGGCGTCACAAGGATCGCGTCCGAGACCTTTCGCTCGCCCTCTTTGTCGGACGGTTGGTTGACGACCTTGCCACTAACGAACATCGTTGTCGAGCCGCCGCCGTCGAGATTCATCGCGTCGATCGCCCCGAGACTCAGCAGATATTCCGCCAGGTCCTGCAAACCGATACCGCCGCTCGCCTCGCTCCGGCCGTCGACCGTTATCATCAAAAACTTGCCGTCCTTGAGCTTTGCCACTGCGGTGCGAGGATGTCGCGTTTCGACAAATGCCTTGGTCGTCTTTTCTTGTTCCCAGGTAATATCGATAATGCCATTCTTGATCAGTTGAGGAACTCCCGCGATCATGTCTTCGTCGGCGGCGATGGTGCTTGAAGAAGTTAGGGCGTTTTCTGCCCGAATGTAAACCGACTTCCTTTTCTTGTTTTCAAGTTCGTATATCTTGATCTCATTCAGCAGCAGGGTTCTTTCCTTAAAGTCCTTGGTGCCCGTGGATATTACAAATCCATCTCTCGGTATTTCCGTGTTTCCGCTGTCATGCCTTATTTCGACATTTTCGCAAACCGTCTGCTTTGCGTTCTTATAGTATTTTTTTTGCTTGCAATTACTGAGTACAATATCGGTCCCTGAGATCGAACTCAGCGTCGATGGTCCAAAAAATGAGCTGTAAAGAACAATTTCATTGGCCTTACGTTCTCGGTTGATGCCAGACAGCTTAACTTGGAACCGGGAGTCGAATGAACCGAGCCAGGCGTTAATATCAAAGCGGCCGATCGATATTTCGGTTGCCTTTTTGCGATTGATCATTTGAAGAGCGATCCGGTTACTGATTGACTCGCTGACCAAATGCCCATCGATCACCATCAAACCAGCGGCATCTCCGGCAAAAGTACTGTTATCGAACCTGAAAAATCCCGCATTTATAGCTGCGTATGCTCCGTGGCGTGTGGCGATGGACGAGGTCTTTTCGGTTCCGATGGCGGCGTCCATGGCGTGGTGGACATCAAGGCGAACCTTTTTGAGATCGAGACGGAGGAGGTTCATATTGACCGACTTACCGCTGATCTCTTTCGTTACCTCGGCATACTCAATGCCGTCTCCAAGGGTTTTCCAATCCTGAGCGTTTGTTGAGCCACAGAGGACGCAGAGGACACAGAAAGAAAAAACCAAAAAGCGGTATCTGGCGAATGGGTTATTCATAGTAAAAGACCGGCATCGTGGACGAAGTGTATTCCTTATCTTATTGAAATCTGTGCTCTCTGCGGCTTAAATTCTTATAATACTCCAAATGCGGATCAACGAAAGAGTCATTCAGCTAAACGATCGTCCGGTAAATACCAACGCGCGGTATGTGTTGTATTGGATGCAGATGTATAAGCGTGTGGACAATAACCACTCGCTGATCTACGCGATTCGAAGGGCGAATGAACTAAATTTGCCGCTCGTGGTTTACGAGGGACTAAAGTATTACTATACTTGGGCGTCGGACCGGATCCATACCTTCATCTTGGATGGTGTCGAAGAAAAGCGAGAAGTGTTTGAGGCTCTCGGCATCCGCTATGTGTTCTATTTGCAGCAGGATGCAATCTCGCCGAAAGACACGGTCGCCTCTCTCGCTCGCGACGCGGCATTGATCGTCACCGACGATTTTCCGTGTTTTATCATCCCGGAACATAATCGCCGCATTGCTGGACGCGCTGAAATACCGGTCTTTGTGGTCGATTCGAATGGAGTCGTGCCGATGTCGAAGTTCGACAAAGAGGAATACGCGGCGTACACGATCAGGCCTAAGATAAAGAAGCTGCTCGACCGGTACCTCGTGCCGCTGCCTTTCGAGAACGTCGAAGTTCAATGTAAAGGACTAGAGGTCGAATGCCCGGAAACACTTGTGACGAGGGATAACATCTCCGCACTTGTCGCCGCAAGCGATATCGACCACAGCGTACCGGCGTCGAAGCATTATCGCGGCGGCACTTTCGAGGGCCGGAAACGTTTGCGGAAATTTGTCGACGAGATACTGCCCAACTACTACACCGAGCGAAGCAAGCCCGACCGGGACGGTTCCTCGCGTCTTTCTTCGTATTTGCATTTCGGTTATCTGTCGGCGATCGAGATCGCGCTTGCGGTTCGCGATTCGGGGGCGCCGCAAGAGTCGATCGACGCCTATCTTGAGGAACTGATAGTTCGCCGCGAACTGTCGTACAACATGACCCTTTTTAATGACAAGTACGACTCGCTGGAAGCGCTACCGCCATGGGTGCACAAGACGATGCGTGCTCACACCGGCGACGAACGGCAATATATATACTCTTTGGAACAACTGGAGAAAGGTGAGACGCATGACGATCTCTGGAATGCCGCCCAGCGTGAGATGGTCGTCACCGGCGAAATGCACAATTACGTCCGGATGCTTTGGGGCAAGAACGTCATTGCGTGGTCGCCGTCATACGAGGTCGCGTTTGAGACGCTCGTCCACCTAAATAATAAATATTGTCTCGACGGCCGCAATCCGAATTCATACTGCGGAATTCTGTGGTGCTTCGGTAAACACGACCGCCCTTGGATGGAACGGCCCGTCTTCGGCCAGATCCGCTACATGACCAGCGGCAGTACTGGAAAGAAGTTCGATTCAAAAAAATATATCGAGTGGACGAAGGGTCTTGGAGGCGAATAAGGCGACTTAGTAACAATGCGTGTTTGCCGCAGATCACGCAGGTGAGGCAGATAGAACCTGATAACAAGGATCTGCGTCATCTGCCTTAACTGCGGTCAAATACCGTTCGCCATCACTCAGTCAAGGTCTTCCAATTGCCCTGCCAATCAAATTGCTCCAACCCCGAAAATCCTTTTTTGTAGTCGTAAAATGACGAACCCTCGTAGGCGTAACCGTGATAATAGAATTCGAAACCAAGTGAAGCAGCGTAATCTATTACCTTCAGCATTGTGAAAATGCCGAGGCTGCGGGTCGTTTCATCCGGGTCGAAACAGCCGTAGATCGCCGAAACTGAGCATTCCGCCAAGTCGAAAAAGCTGGCCGCCACGTGCCTGCGGTTGTTCCGAACCGTTATTTCAAACAGCTCGGTCGGCGAACTTTCGGCGTCGCGGGCGATAAAATCGTAGATCGAATTGGGCACGCCGGACTTAAACCGCCGTTTATGGCGTTCGAACAGGTCGTGGGTCTCCGGCGTTATGTTGAAAGGGCCGATCGTAACATCGACATCGAAGTTGCGACGAAGGACGCGGCGTTGGCTCTTTGACGGGGTGAAATCCGCCAAGCGAATACGCAACGGCATCACCTGCCTGATGCCGCCCTCGTAAACCATCAAATTGTATCGGAAAAAGTATGTGCCGAAATGGCGCCAACCATTGGCAAGCAATGAGTCGTACTGCGCGGGAGAAATGCTCCCAGCCTCGAACGCTTCATTAACAAAGGACGGTATTTCGGCGTTGAACATCCTTGCGTCGTAAGTTCACATACACCGCATTTGCGTTGCTACCAGTTGACCTTTCCCTCTTGCGAGGTATCGATCTGCGCAAGCTCGACGCCTTCGTTATAGAAGAATATCCTCATGTTATCGAAGAGAAACTCGTGCGAATCCGGGTTTGAAACATCGATACCAAAGTGGTTGATGAGCTGATTTTGCTTCTGCAGCCACTCTTTCCAACAACCTTGACACATCTCGGCGCCGATCTTTTGTCCGAGTTCGGTCGGCAGCGGAGCGTAACCGAGAGGTTCCGTCGTCTGCCCGCAGCGACCGCATTTGAATTTATCACCAAAAATACCCATGACGTGATTTTACCATACCTCGATCATTGCCACAGAGAGCACTAGGCTCGCTGTGTCATCCGTGATCTCTACAGCTAGTTATTCCCCGCCGCTTTGATCGCCGCGAGTACGTCGCTGTCGGCTGGACGGAACAGGCTGAGGCTTTCGGCCTTATGGTATGCGATCTTGCCCGACCCGTCGATAACGACCACGCCACGAGCCGATCGGCCGGGCAGCCACGATCTCATGTCATAGATCGTCGACACCTTGCGGTCGGCGTCCGACAGCAATCGAAGCGGCAGGCTGTGCTTTTCGGCAAACCCGCTGTGCGATTCGACAGTGTCAGTCGAGATGCCGACGACCTCCGCACCCGTCGCCTGATATTCCGACCAATGGTCACGTACGGAACACAGCTGCGCCGTGCAAACAGGCGTATTGTCGCCCGGATAAAACAAGAGCACGACCGTATGTCCTTTGTAATTACTCAGCGTCCAGTCATTTCCTTCGCCGTCCTTCAGCGTGAAATCCGGAGCAATATCTCCCTGCTTCATAAAGGTGATCCCCCGAAACTAATGAACAATTTCCCCACCGCCGATCTGCCTCAAACCTTGGCCTTTTAGGCCGTAACGAACGCGGAAGAACATGTCCCCTTCGCGGTGGTCGTAGCGGATGGCGATCTTGTGCCAACCGGCTCGGAGCGGCACGACGGCGGACTTGATCGCGCGTTCTTTGGTGCCGGCTTCGTCGATGAGCATTTGACCGTCGATACTGAGGCTGCGACCCCACGTCGAATCGATCTGAAAATCGTAGATGCCGTCCGCTGCAATGTTTATGTAGCCCTCGAAAGTCACGCCGAACGATTTCTTCGAATCGACACGCTGTGCAAATTGCGCCAGACCGATCGACCGCGATTCGCCATTCTGCGGCGGCGTGTCCTGTGCATACGCATTGCTCTGTACGTATAGCGAATAGTTCACGCCGGGCGTTTTGCTCGTTGGATCGGGTTGCGCACCGAGCCAAGCTCCGCGATAGATCGTGGCGGCGTAGATTGAGCTTTTGCGGCCATTTGACAAGACGACGATGGTCTTCAGTGTTTGAACTTTCGGCCCATCAGGACCAAGCACGAGCTTCGCCGGAATCTGCGGCGAGTTTGCATTCGGCTCGCTGCCGTCGATCGTATAAAGCACGCGTGCCCCGGGAATCGCGGAGTGAATATTCTCGATCGTGTGCTGCTGATCCGTTCGAACTACCGTGTTCGCCAGATTAAGAGGCGGCGGAATTCGGTAGTTCACATTCTGTTTGTCGAGGCGAGCGAACTGAGCGATAAGCCTTCGCTCGAAGTCTGCATAGTTTTTATTTTCAGGCTGCGACCACACGCTCTCGGCGATGGCGAGCATTCGCGGGAACGCCATGTATTCGACGGCTGCGGGCGTTTCGAGATACTCGGTCCAGATGTTGGCTTGGCCGCCGATGATGTATTTGGCTTCTTCGGCGGTGAGTTCTTTTGGCACCGGATCGAACTGATAAACCTTCTCGAGCGGCAGGTAGCCGCCGATGTTGAGCGGCTCGAACGCGGGGTCGCCCTGGCCGTAATCGAGGTACGCAAAATCGGTCGGCGTCATGATCACGTCGTGTTTGGATTTCGCCGCCTCGATGCCGCCTTTCATCCCTCGCCAACTCATCACGGTCGCGTTTGGAGCGAGGCCGCCTTCGAGGATCTCGTCCCATCCGATGATCTTCTTGCCGCGTTTATTTACGTGCTTTTCGATACGCTGGACGAAATACGACTGCACTTCGTGCTCGTCCTTGAGGTTCTCGCGTTTTTTGAGTTCCTGGACGAACGCGGACTCTTTCCAGTAATCTTTCAGCACTTCGTCGCCGCCGATGTGGACGTACGGCGAATCGGGAAACAGGGCTATCGTCTCGTCGATAACGTCTTCGAGAAACTTGAACGTCTCTTCGGTCGGGCAGAAAACTTCCTTGAAAATGCCCCAAGTTTTCTTGACTTCGAACTTATAATTCGGTGCCGCACATCCCTTGCCAAGCTCCGGATACGCCGCGAGCGCCGCCGACGCGTGCCCCGGCAGTTCGATCTCAGGCACGGCCGTTATGTAACGCGATTTGGCATAAGCGACGACTTCCTTGATCTGCTCCTGCGTATAAAATCCCTCGACCGGCCGGCCGTCGCCTTTGAAAATGGTCGAGTACGGCCCTTCGTGACTCTCGCTTCGTTTCGATCCGATCTCTGTCAGTTTCGGATATTTCTTGATCTCTATCCTCCATCCTTGATCGTCCGTCAAATGCCAATGAAAATAGTTGAACTTATACTGGGCTAGCAGATCGATGTACTTCTTAACGAATTCAACAGGCAAAAAATGCCGCGAAACATCGAGGTGCATGCCGCGATATGGGAAGCGGGGCGAGTCGCGGATTTCAAGACTTGGAATGCTAATTGATCCGTCGGAACTGGCGGAAATCACTTGCTGCAAGGACTGGATAGCATAAAAAAGTCCGTGTCCCTCACCGCTTATCATTACTTCGGCAGGAACTACCTTGATAGAGTAGGATTCGCCCGCCCCGCGTTTCGTAAGATCGATAATAATGGTGTTGTCTTTTCGTTTTGTCGCAAACCCTAACGTAAATCCGTATTCACGCTTTAGTATCGCGTTTAAATTGTCTGCAGCTCGGCGACCAACGTCTGTGTCGGCGACTATTTTGGTTTTCCGATTCAGGTTGAACTTCGCCATATTAGCTGTTGCTACAACCGACCGCGGTTTCGGAACAACATTGATCTCGCTATTTTGCGAACGGTAAATCGGAGCGAAAAGAAGACAAAACGCGGCTGCGTAAAGCGTGTATTTCATTGTTATTGGACCAGAGTTTGTTGGTTTAGAACTTCGCTCCAATCATAACAAATCTAGAAACTGGTTCAATTCAGGCGGTAGCGGCTGGATATATTCCATGCGACCACCGATCTTTGGATGGGTAAATGACAGCTTTTCGGCGTGCAGAAAGAATCGGTTCATCGACGCGATCGCCTTGCGGACATTCATATCGGCGACGGTGTTGTCGCGGCCTTCGTTATAGATCTCGTCGCCGACCACGGGGTGATTGATGTAACCCATGTGGACGCGAATCTGATGCGTGCGGCCGGTCTTGATCTCGACCTCGAGGAGTGTGAATTTGCCATAACGCTTTCGCACCTTCCACAGGGAAAGCGCGCTGCGGCCGTAGATTGCGACCTTCATGCGCAGACGATTGTGTTTATTGCGGCCGATCGGGGCTTCGATCTTGCCGGTGTTCTGGTCTGGCGAACCGTGTACCAGAGCAACGTAGGATTTGTAAACCAGCCGTTCCCGAAATTGCTCCGACAGAGCCTCGTGGATCTCGTCCGTTTTGGCAACGACTATCAAACCAGACGTGTCCTTGTCCAAACGATGAACGATACCGATCCGGGCTTCGCTTGGCGTGCCGCCTGCAGAGGCGGGTGCTTCAAGCGAGAAATGATAAGCGATCGCGTTTGCGAGGGTTCCCGACTGGACACCGGCTCCCGGGTGGACGACCATGCCCGCTGGCTTGTTAATAACGGCTAGATATTCGTCTTCGTAGACGATGTCGAGCGGTATGTTCTCAGGCTCAAATCGCTCAGCCGGCACCTCGACAAGATCGACCTCGATCTCATCGCCCTTGCGGATCTTGTAAGACGGTTTCGCACCTTTATCGTTGACGAGAATGTCTTCGTTCTCAACTAACCGCTGCAGTCGCGATCGTGACCAGCCGGCGATCTTCCCGGCCAAATAGGCATCCAGACGCACACCGGCTTCGTCCGCGGTGACGACAAATGTCGAAGATGCGGATCCGTCAGTTTCATCGGCAGTAGAAATTATCTTTCTTTCGGTCTCGTTCGACATTTTGACTCGAAGATCCATTGTCTGCCCGATCACTTGACTGCGTCCCTCATCAGCTCATAGACAGTGGCGTTTCGCTTGGCAAACGCCCGCTTTTGCCAACCGGGCATTAGATCATCAATAACCAGAAAGAGAGCGAGGCCAATGTCTTGTGACCAGTATTTGCCGCCACGTCTGATTAGCTTCAGCGCTTCCGGCCGTCCCAAGCCCTGTTCCATCGCTGCCTTAAACGCCGCCCAATTTGCCACACCCTCCATTGTAAGAAATATGTCTTCGATTTCGGCGAATTCGGCGTTTTCACCCCTAAAGTATATGTCTCGTCGTTGTTCGATCGCCTTGAGCGCAATGGCAGCCAAACGCTTTTTCTCGGCACGGCTAGGCTGGGATGCCGCATCGTACAGCAGCTTTCGCTCGGATTCGATCAATGCCCGAAACTCTTCGATCTTTTCGAATCGCTTTTGAATTAGGTCATCATCGATTTCATCTTCTGTCCTTTTTTGCTTTTCGATCTCGACAAGCCGATCGTAGAAATGGCGGTGCAGCGTGTGCGTCATCTCATGGACAAATACTGACGCGGCGAGTTTATCTATGTTGGGTTCGTTTTGTAAATGCGGAGCTTTTTGCCAAACGGCAGGTAGGGCCGAGATCAAAAACGACGCTCTGCCCTGGTCAAACGTTGCCGCAAAACTCAAGAGTCCGACGGGCACCTCAGCGCCATCCGGAAGATTGATCTTGCCGCCGTGCGAAACGATCATTGCCTTCGCGGCAACTGAACCGAACCGAGCAGTAGTCGGCGTTGAAGGCGATGGACCACGCTTAAGAAAATCACTATCCGGATTGATGTGGATGACACAGGTTTCGTTAAACAAAAGCAACCATGGTAATTTCGCGGACGGCAGGCCAAGCGAATTTTTGCGAATGTTGGTCCAAGTGGTCATCGCATTACCGACCCACACCCTTTCGTCCACGCCCACAGGGCAAGGAGATTGTGAAAAGGCAACGGCGCCGAACACAAAGAATGTGCTCAAGAAAATGGCAAGAGAGTTCAGTGCTTTCATTAAGTACCGGCCATCGCGGACCGCGACTGGGCCTTTTTCAAACGGACCAACATAAAGACTACGGAGCCCGCGGCAACCAGTAGACTTATTAATTGCGAGGTCGAAAAGCCGGTCAGGGTCGTCAAGCCCCAAAGGTCGCCGCGAGGATCGTCTCGGATGAACTCGATCGAGAATCTAAATATCGAGTAGATAATTCCATAGGCGATCAACACCTGCCCGTCGAACTTTTTGCGACGGTGCAGCCATACCAAAAGTCCAAAGACCGCGAGCATCGTAAAAGATTCGATCAGCTGTGTCGGGTGAAGATAAAGGTCTTCGTTGCTCGGCCCGAACATCGGGACGCCGGTATATTCGTGGCCCTTTTCTGTAAAATGCACGCCCCAAAACCAATCCGTCGGCTTGCCCCAACAACAACCGGCTGCAAAACATCCCTGACGCCCGAAAGCCTGGCCCAGTGCCACACCGGGAGCAAACGCGTCGGCGACTTTCCAAAATGGTAATTTGTAGAACCGTATCAGAAGAACGAGGGCAAAAAACCCGCCCAGGAGCCCGCCGTAATAAACTCCGCCGGAACGCAAAAAGTCGAGAGTAAACACGTGGACATCAGGTTCGACGAAGAACATTAGGAGCTTAGAACCCACTAGTCCGCCGACCAAAACCCACAAGCCGAGATCGTAGATCCGTTCTTTCGGCAGACCATCGCGGGCCGCAAGCTTCGACGCCGCAAAGAGCGCGAGCAACATACCCACCGCTAAAAAGATGCCGTAGGTCGTAATCGGAAAAGTGCCGATTCGAAAAAGTTCAGGATACATTGCTTGTTTTTACTTCGACCGATCTCTTCTTAACAAAGAACATATCAAGGATGAGTATGCCGGCGCCGATGCAGATAGAGGCGTCCGCAACGTTAAATGTCGGATAATGCCAACCACCAAACTGGACATCGATAAAATCGACAACAAAACCGAGCCTAATGCGATCGGTCACGTTACCCACGATGCCGGCGAGCAAAAGTGCGAGCGAACCCAGAATGCGGTCGTCGCTGCGCGGTGTACGCCAAAAAAAGTAGAGCACGAGTGCCGCGGCCACAAATGCGACAAGTGACAATCCCCAGCGGCCGGTGTCACCGTGATCGTCGAGCATCGAAAAGGCAACTCCAGGATTTTCCGCGTAGGCAAAATTGAGAAAACCTGATATCAGCGATCTGTCGCCGCCAAAACGCAATACGCGGGTCGCCCAGGCCTTTGAGGTCTGGTCGATCATAAATACGCCGCCCGCGATCGCGAGATAGCCAAATTTCCAAAGAATATCTTTCTTGTTCACTAATTACTCAGTATAGGGGAAAATCGCCTTTGGTGCTTTGTATCTGCGCCACCAATCAGCGTAACAGACATCCGTGCAGCCGACATCGTAATGCACCACCCTCCATTTCCCCGCCGACTTTTTCAAGATCGCGAAAAAATTGTTGTCAAACATGTCCGCATCAATCGCCTCTTGGTATCGGGTGCCGCGATAGTCCGGCCGGGTTCCGGCGGGTGTCTGTGGGTCGCCGCCGAGAAAGGCCCAGTTGCCCGATACGTTGAAATGCTCTGCAGCAAAAATGATCTTCTGCTTGAGATCGCGTTCAACCGGTACTCTTAATGCATCAAGGATAGCTTTTCGCTCGGCCGACCCCCTTTCAGGCGTGTACACAGTCTGCCCCAAAGAGGTCCCGCAAAAGATCAACATCATGATCAATAACGTTCGCACACTTATCAATATGTAGCCTCCTTTGCCGCCATTGCCTTGATTATCTCCGGCAAGGCTTCGGCACATCGCTCACAAACCGTAGGAAACTCAGAAATTTCGCCTACACGAGTTGAATAGTTCCAACACCGTTCGCACTTTTCTCCGTCGGCCGCGACGATCTCCACACCCGCCGATCCGCCTTCTTGCACCTCGACCTGAGAAACTATAAGTATGTAGCGAAGCTGTTCGAAATAATTCAACAGGAAACGCGCCGTTTCGCCATCGACGGTCAGAATCACCTTGGCCTCAAGCGGCGAGCCGATCCGCCGTTCATTTCGTGCAACCTCCAGGGCTTTCATAACGTCGTCGCGGATTGCAAAGATCCGTTCCCAATTAGCAAGTAATTCCGAGCTGTCGGCCACATTTACGGCCGGAAACTCGCACAAATGGACCGAGGAGGCCTCACGCGACGGCAGATTTTCCCATGCCTCGTCGGACGTAAACGCCAGGATCGGTGCGATAAGCCGGCATAGCGTGTTTGTGATCTGATAAAGCGCCGTCTGTGCCGACCGGCGCTCGACTGAACGCGGTGCCAATATGTATAGGCGGTCCTTAATAATGTCGAAATAGCGCGCCGACAGCGTAACAGTGCAGAAATTGTAGAGCGCATTGTACGCAGCCTGAAAGTCGTATTTCGCGTATGCGGCGAGAACCTTCGCGGTAACGTCATCGAGTCCGGCGATCGCCCACCGGTCGATCTCCAACATTTGTTCCGGTGCCACCGAATGCTCAGTCGGGTCAAATTCATACAGGTTACCCAGGGCGTATCGCAGCGTGTTTCGGATTTTGCGGTATGCATCGACGACACGCGACAATATCTCGTCGGAGCATCTGACGTCCTCGGTATAGTCGACAGCGGCGGCCCAAAGGCGAAGTATCTCGGCGCCCGACTTATCAATTATCTCCTGCGGAGCGGTAACGTTGCCGATCGATTTGCTCTGCTTTTTGCCTTCGCCATCGACGACCCAACCGTGGGTGATTATTTGTTTGTACGGCGCTTTGTCATGAGCCGCTATGCCGCAGCTCAGGCTCGAATTGAACCAGCCGCGGTATTGATCACCGCCCTCGAGATAGACATCAGCGGGAAAGCTCAACGTGTCACCGCGTGTCTCGAGAACAGCAACACAACTCGAACCCGAATCGAACCAAACGTCGAGAATATCCGTCTCTTTCCTGAATTCGCCGCCGCCGCATTTGTCGCACGTGTGGCCATCTGGCAACAATTCATTCGATGGCCGGGCATACCAAGCATCGGCCGTCTCGACCGCAAAAATGTCGGCGACGCGATCGATGATCTTCGGGTCGGCAACCGCCTCGTCGCATCCATTGCAGTAAAAGACCGGAATCGGAACGCCCCACGATCGCTGACGCGAAACGCACCAGTCAGGCCGGCCCTTGAACATATTCGACATTCGTCCTTCGCCCCAGGCAGGATGCCATTTGACCTTGCTGATCTCGTCCAGCGCGCGCTGCCGCAACGATGACCCACCGACCGATTCGTCCATGGAAACAAACCACTGCGGGGTCGCGCGAAAAATAACCGGATTCTTGCATCGCCAGCAATGCGGATATCGGTGGTCGTATTTTTCGACATTCAGCAATGCTCCGCTCTCGTGCAAAAATTCGACTATCTTGGGGTTTGCCTCAAAGACGCTTAACCCGGCGAAATGCTCGACCTCGGCAGTAAACTTGCCCGATGCATCAACTGGTGCGTAAACGTCCAGGCCGTATCGCTTTCCGACCGAAAAATCGTCAGCACCGTGGCCCGGCGCAGTATGGACACAGCCGGTGCCGGATTTTCCGGCCGACTTATTCTCGTGTTTGGCATCAAGTTCGACCTCAGCGTCGGCTTCGCCCAAAGTGACGTGATCCGCGTTCATTATCAGCGACGGCCGGTCGAGCCAAGCGTGCCGAGCTTCGAGCCTATCCAGTTTGGAGCCCTTGAACCGGGCCAGTTCATTGAAACCGTCTAACCCGCACATCTCGGCAAATGCTCCAACGAGTTCAGAAGCAACAATGAGGACATCTTTTCCGATCTCTATCCCCGAGTAGTCAAAATCGGGGTGTACCGTGATGCCGAGATTCGCCGGCAGCGTCCACGGCGTCGTCGTCCAGATGACGACCGATACATTTTTACCCTTCAATGCGGGGTCGATCATTGCCGGATCCGACCGAAGCGGAAACTTGACGTAAACCGACGGAGAAGAGTGTTGACGGTATTCGACCTCGGCTTCGGCTAGCGCGGTTTGATCATGGATGCACCAATAAACGGGACGCAGACCCTTATAGACATAACCGCGTTCGAGAAACTTGCCGAAAAGGCGCGCCGTGGACGATTCGTATTCAGCCGACATCGTGAGATACGGCGTCTTCCACTCGCCCAAAATGCCGAGCCGGGAGAAATCGCGTGTCTGTCCCGTCATCGCTGTAGAAGCATGCTCGCGGCAGATGCGGCGAAAACTAGAAACTGGAATATCGCCTTTGTTCTTACCCTTTTCAGCCAATTTCTTCTCGACAAGCGTCTCGATCGGCAAGCCGTGGCAATCGTATCCGGGCACGTACGGAGCGTCAAAGCCCATCATCGAACGCGATTTTACAACGAAGTCCTTTAATATCTTATTTAATGCCGTTCCGATATGAATGTCAGCATTGGCATACGGCGGCCCATCATGAAGTATGAACTTTTGACGCCCCTTTCGGGCTTCGGTGATAGAGCCGTACAAATCCATTTCCGTCCATTTCTTTAAACGGGCAGGCTCACTTTGGCCAAGATTCGCCTTTTGCGAAAAATCGGTCTTGGGTAAATTAACTGTTTTCTTTAAATCGAGTCCGTCGGTCATAATCCAAATTCAACGATCCGAAATTCAAAATCAAAAAGTCCCAAGCCTGATCTTCAGCTTGGGACTTGTGAGGCAAGATCTAGCCATCTCTCAGACGCTAGTCTGAAACAGTCCCTTCAATAAGGATAATAATGGGCGATGGCCTCCGCATAATGTCATATTCTAACACAACTTTTGATGATCTACTCCTCTTCGACCGTACACAACAATGGAAATTCGCGGGCCTTGGCAAGATTCATCGCCTTTTGCGCCTTCATATTTGCGATCTCGTATGGGTAGATACCAGCGATGCCAAGTCCTTCGTTGTGAACCTTGAGCATAATGGTGATGGATTCGGCCTCGTCACGCATAAACACGTACTGCAGGACGAAAACAACAAAGTCCATCGTCGTAAAATCGTCATTATGAAGTAGTACCTTAAAGAGCTTCGGCTTTTCGAGCTTGATATCGCTCTCGGTCATCACTTCGCCGCCGCCGTCAATGTCGGGAAAATCAGCCATCTTCAGTTACGTTAGCATAAAACGTCAATACACCTCAGAGAGCACCGGTTGTGACGGTCGCCTTTCGTTCAAGTTTGCCCCAGCCAACGACGGCGCCGCGGATGGCGGTGACAACAGATCTGACCATTACCCAGTACATCACCTGCCGATAGCCGAATCGTTGAATTATCAACCAACCTAGCAGTTTCTTCTGCTCCCCTCGCTCCATTAAGAACGCCGCGAACGCACCTGCCCAATCGACCGCAAGAAACAGTGCGTAATAAAAGAGGACCTGATTTAAATTTGTGGGAGTTTGAGCATATTCGTGTTGATGCTCAAGATACCCGATGACCGCACCGACCAGCGACCAGATAAACATCAGATCCATAAGTGGCGAGATCAACGGAAACACGACCTGAAATAACCACACGTTCGGCATCGCAACGAAACCGAGCGTGCCGTATCGCGGATTCAGCAAAGCACTCTTGTGTTTCCACATACATTGCAGCGTGCCGTACGACCATCGAAATCGCTGTTTAGCGAGATTCTTGAGACTATCAGGAGCTTCGGTAAGGCCGATCGCATCCTCCTCGTAACCGATCTTATAGCCGAGCTTTCGTACCTGGATCGTAAGGTCTTGATCCTCAGCAAGAGTGTCGGACGAAAATCCGCCGGTCTCTTCTAAAACAGAGCGTCGCCAGGCCCCCACCGAGCCCGGAACCACGGTAATGCAGTTCAGCGAGGCAAATGCCCGACGGTCAAAATTTTGTGAGGTAACATACTCCAATGCCTGCCATTTTGTGACGATATTTATCCGGTTGCCGACCTTGGCATTACCAGCGACGGCACCGATGCTCTTGTCCGCAAAGCGATGTGCAAGAGCAGCTATTGTTCCGCTTGCAAAGATCGTATCGGCATCAAGCCCTATGATTATCTCACCTTTGGCCTTTTTCCAACCGAAATTGAGAGCTTCGGCCTTGCCGCCATTTACCTTTTGAAACACCGAGACCGTCGCTTCAGCGCCAAACACCTCTTTTGATAACTCGTACGTCCTGTCAGTCGATCCGTCGTCGACAACGATGATCTCAAAATTTGGATAGTCCGATGATAGAAGGCTGTCGATCGTTCGAACTATCACTTTTTCTTCGTTGAACGCGGGGACAATGACCGAAACCAACGGTTGGAACTGTTCACCGAAATGAGTTTTTTCGCGACGACGCGATCGAACATACTGCGAAAAGGCGAGGATACCTATGACCGCCATTCGGCCAAGACCGAGTATTATGCCAAGCAGGAAAAGCCAACGCATCGCCCAACCGGCGACCGACACGCCATAGAAAACATACGCGTCGGCCTTTGCATAAAATGAGTTTTCCTTCGGAACCTCTGGCATCGCCTGCTCAGCCGTCATATTGGCAAGCTCGGCAATAGTAGTAAATTCGTAACCGCGGTCGCGAAGTTCGTGAATGAGCTTTGGCAGAGCCTCGACGGTAGCCGAGCGGTCGCCGCCGCTGTCATGCATCAGGATTATGTTGCCGCGTTCTTCGGGGGTGGTGACCGCAACCTGTTTGAGTACGTCGGCGACCATCTGGTCTGCCGTATGAGGCGACCCGTCGTCATTTTTGAGTTTCCAGTCGTCAGGATCGAGGTGAAGACCGACCGAAACATAGCCTAAATTCTGCGCCTGAACGGTCGGCTCGACCTCATCGGGTGTTCTCGGCTCGGCATCGCCAAAATAAGGAGCTCGGAAAAGTCGCGTAGAGTGTCCGGTCAACGACTCGATAAGGCGTTGGGTGGCATTAAGTTCGACATCGGTGACCGCGGAGGGCACCTCGCCAAGATTTGGGTGTGTGAACGAGTGGTTACCTATCTCCTGCCCATCGGCAACGATTCGTTTTACGATGTCCGGGTTTGTTTGGCCATTCTCGCCGACAATAAAGAAGGCTCCCTTTACATTCTCCTGTTTAAGAATGTCCAGTATCTTGGGTGTCCATACTGGATCAGGCCCGTCATCAAATGTGAAAGCGATCTTGCCGGGCTTGTCGCCCGTCCGCTGGATGACGTATGAAGATGGGATCTGGCGATAGATCTCGCTTTCAATTTCACCGGCGGCGGCAGTCGTGATCTCTCGTGATCCGTCCTGCGGTTCGGCAATGACCTGGAGTATCTCGCCAGTTCCCTGAAAATTGACGTTATAACCATATTTGATAACATCGAGGCCATTTAGCGAAGGATGGGTATGCGAGCCGAACACCTTCCACAACGACGGATCTTCGCTCCCTAGACGCCACAGTGCGTAACCGGCGGGCTTGTAATCGGCGGAACTGGCGATCTGGTTGTATGCCGTAACAGCGTCCAGAAACCAAACAGAGTGCTGCTTTCCATCGTCTTCGACGTAGTCAAAGTGGGGATTTCTGGATGCCAGATCAAATTCAATTTCTGAGGGCGTGTCGAGTGATTCTTTGGCCGCGAGCAACGCTTCCTGAAACGAAATATCCTCACCTTCCTTTTCGTCCTTGGTCCAGTTGTAGCCGTAGTTGCCAAAACATACTATCGTTTTGGCCGGCGAAAGCTCCGCCATGCGCTTTTTCAATGTCGCCTCAAACCAATCTTGGCCGGCAACCGGGCCTGGAGCGCCAGTTGACCAATGCTGGTCATACGCCATCAGCATCAGGTAATCTGTGACGCTGGCATATGCCACATAGTTCCAGTCCGAATTATCGAAGGGAACTGCCTGGGCCAGGATCAATCCACGCGACTGAAACTCAGTATGAAGCTCGCGCATGAATGCAAAGAGGTCACCCTGCGATGTGGTCGGCACCTCCTCAATATCGATCGTGATCCCACCAAATTTGTACCGGTCGATGCTTTGAAGAATTGCCGCGATCAACTTCTGCCTTTGAGTTTCAGTCGAAATGGAACGCGTAAGTATCTCGGAATTCCATTGTTCATTCTTGTAGTTTTGCAATAAGGGCAGTATCGGCATTTCCGGCTTTGTATGTTGTACAAAATCGAGAGCTTCTTCCTTAATATCTAGAACAAGCGGGTCATCCTGGTTTCCGGACAATCTGATCCACTCCGGCACCATCCAGTCGAGGTGGTCGATATTTTGTCTTAAGGATGCCAGGCTCGAATCGTCCCAATTGACATAAAAGCCAACTGCGACCGGTTCTTCCTCATTCATCACTCTAACGCTTGCCGAAGCTTTTCCCGCCCTAAGCAGATCAGCTGCCCCGATCCGTGCAATGCGATCATCAACGCGTTTCTTCCTTTCAGTCTTAGCTTTCTCGCTGATCTGTTTCGCTAGATACTCAGCTTTGGTCAATACTGGCCGCTCGGGCGGATGAAAATTGATGTCTGTCCGCTGCGGGAGTTCAGACACAGGCTTTAGACGGATCTGAGGAAGAAACGGGTTGACCAGTACGCTCACGACAAAAACTGATAACAGTACCGTGATCACGACCGCGGCGCCAACGCCGAAATAGTTTACGAGATGTCGACGAACGCCGTGCTCGTCTGAAAACACGGGCCTTTCCGGCCCTGAGCCATTTTCCAGATCCATAATGCGGCCTCGCGGGGCTTACTGCACTTTCTTAACAAGATTACGATTCTCTGCGATATTAGTTTGCCGTAAAAATAAAAAATATAGACCTTTGTCGCAATTTCTGATAGATTTCAGTTGCTCTGTGTACTAAGTATTCAATTTGCTGATCTCGTCCTTTTCGGAATTGAAACCCGGGATGGATTCGCCATTTAATTGGCTTACCAAAATGATGAAAAAAGGTCAGGCCCTTACGGGTGAATTTGCACGCCAACAGTCGGCAGATCGGCTCGATGCCATTTTCTCGAGCGTCGGCCAGAAACTGCGCGAAGGTTATTCCAGCCAGGCAGAAACGATCCTTTTGTCAGCGATCAGCGACAAGACGCATACTCCGGATAATTACGCACACCTAAAGCGCCTTTTATCATTTACACTTGAGACCGCGGGCCGCTACAGCGAATCACTTGAGGCAGTCAAGCCGTTTGAAGCTGAAGAAAATCTCAGTGAGCTTTCGATCGAGACACAGGTTCAGGTGATCACCCAACTTGCGATCGCCTACAACAACTGCAACGAACAGCCCAAAGCGGTCACGCTGCTCAAGGAAACTCTCAAAACAGCCGAAGAAAATAACCTCAGGCATCTTGCAGGTTCGATCGATATCGCCCTTGCACGTGTGTACCGTAAATTGAGCGAATATCCGATAAGCCGCGATTTTGCGCAGAAGGCACTCTCACACTTTCGCGAAAATGGTAAATGGCTCGGGATGGCTGAAGCCTATCGCGAGATAGCTAACAGCTTTCATCAGGAAGGCAACAGCAAGCAGGCGATCGTCAATTTCGAACTCGGGATCAAGATCATTGGCGAGAATTCGGCGCCGTTCATGCTCGGAAAGCTATACACCGATATGTCGGGCGCCTATTGGTTTCTTCGGCGACCACAGGACGGTATCGCGTGCCTCGAAAAATCGATCGAGTTTTTTGACCAGACCGAGCATGCCCTGAATACGGTGATCGCCTATAACAATCTCGGAATTAATCTGATGCTGATCGGCGAACTCACAAAAGCAGAGGAAATGATCGAAAGGGCACTCGAGGTCGCTACTAAACAGGATTATGTCCACATTGCCGGTATCTACGACTCGCTGGGTGAGCTCAATATCCTCAGAGGGAACCTCGATCTCGCGGAGGACTATTTGAACAAGGCGGTCGCATTTGCCGAAAAGCGAAACCATCAATGGTACCGCGTTCAATCCATGCGTAACTTGGCCCGTTGTTATCTTGCCCAAGAAAAGGAAAAAAAGGCGATCGAAAAGGCGCGCGACACTATCAGTTTGTCGGCTGAGATCGGTGACCGCCACTATGCCAAAATGGCAGGGCTTGTGCTTGCCGAAAGCTGCCTTCGAAAAGGAGATGCTGAAGGCTGTGAGAATTCGCTTTTGGCGATCGAGGCCGACGACCCTTCAACGGATTTCTTTGTACTCGGTAATATTCAGCGGATCCGGGGGTTAGCGGCCATCGAACAGGGCGATCGCGAACTTGCTATCCATCACTTCAGCCGCAGCCTTACTATTTTTGAGGCGGCCGAAGATCTGTATCACACCGGTTTGGTTCATCTGCTGCTCGGAGCAAACCTTGATCCGCGAAATGCAACTCGTGCGAAGCGTCACCTGGGTTCTGCGGCGGACATATTCAAGAAGCTTGGCGACATGCCGCATATTGCCGCCGCGGCAAAGGAACTGGAACGCGTGGTGAGCACCGCGGGAGTCGACCAAAAGGGCACCGAAAAGCGGTCAAATTCGGTCGTGTCTCAGTTACTGACCGTTCGCCTTGCCGAAGCAACTGCCTCCAGGGAACTGCTATTTCGCGAATTGGTCGCAGTGCTTCAACAGGAGAGCAACGCCAAAAAGCTGATAATTGCACAGTTTAATGACAAAAAACGGCTCTATCCGTTCATTACTCACGGTTATTCACCGCAGGAGAGCAACGAACTTATTTCAAAGTTTGGCGAGGCTCAAAAGTCCTTGGATGAAAAGACCTTTTGCCGTGTTAAAAACATTGCGGTATTCCCACTGCGTGGATCGGCGGCACAGCCAGCCTTTTTGCTGATCAATCCGCAATCAGGAGCAGTTTTGAACGACGATTCTTCATTGCAGCCGCTGCTACGGGTGGTCGAACTAGGAATGGACGTTGTCGCACTTCGCGAAAAGGATAGATCAGCTCCGACCGAGCAGGAGGTCAGCCCATATACCTCGAACAGCCTGATGCCGGGATTCATCCACTCGTCGCCAGCGATGACCGCCTTGGTCGAAGAGGTGTATAAGATTCGTTCTTCTGATGTGACTGTACTTGTAACCGGCGAATCAGGAACCGGCAAGGAACTGGTGTCCAGGGCGATCCACACTCTCTCGAACCGTAAGGATCGCATATTCGTTCCGTTCAACTGCACCGCCGTACCGAAAGAACTGGCTGAAGGACACCTGTTCGGCTACAAAAAGGGAGCCTTTACAGGCGCCGTCCAGGATTCGCCCGGTGTCATCAGAACGGCCGATGGTGGCACTTTGTTTTTGGATGAGGTCGGCGACCTGCCGTTAGACGTCCAGCCCAAACTGCTAAGATTCTTACAGGAAGGCGAAATTCAGCCGCTCGGCGACAAGCAGCCGATGAAGGTCGATGTCCGCATCATCGCGGCTACGAATATGCCCCTCGAAGAAAAGGTAGCGGACGGTTCGTTTCGCGAAGACCTTTATTACAGGCTTAACGTGATCCGGTTACGGGTGCCGCCGCTTCGCGAACGCAGAGCTGAGATACCACCGATCGTCAACTACTATGTCAATCATTATTCGGCTCGATTCGGCAAGCACGACATTACCTTCACGCCGCAGACCATCGACCTGCTTATGGTGTGTAATTGGGCCGGAAATGTCCGCCAACTGTGCAATGAGATCCAGCGCATCGTCGCCCGAGCCGAGGACAACGAGGTGATAACGCCGGACCACCTATCGCCGGAACTGAAACGAAGCGCGCAGCCGCTCACGCCGTATGATCTGTCTGACAACGTAAAGCCGATCGCCTCGTATGACGGCGTTTTCTCGCCATTTGCCAATATTTCGGCCGGCGGAACCCTCGAAGATGCGGTCTCCGAACTGGAGATGCAGCTGATCCGAGCATCTCTCACAAAGCACAGTTGGAATATTTCTCGTGTCGCTTCAGAGCTCGGCCTGACACGACGCGGACTCTATCTGAAGCTCTCAAGGTACGGCATTGCCAAGGCAAACTGACGCGGATATCAAAGGTCGGTACAGGCTCCGTTCTTCCAGCGCGTCAGCGACATTCTTTTACGAAGATCACGATAGACGACCGCGGTTGCTGTTCGTACTGCCCCGCCGCCCTCGCGCACACGCATACAAACACGGTAATTGAGCCCTGCGACAACCTGAACCTCAGCCTTGCGTATGCTTATTAGCGATACCGTCTTGCCGACGCGCTTTGATCGGGCGGTGACCGCAAATGCCCCGGCTTTGCGTACTTGTTTATCGGTGACCGATGCAGTAGCGTAACCACCGGCTATAGGTTCGTCGGTCTGTGCTGAAACCTTGGTAAACGAAGCGCTGATGCCAAAGATAATTGCCAAAACAAACGAGTAGGTTAAAAGTTGCTTCTTCACGATATACTCCTCGATCTTCAATTTCCCGAAATTAACCTAAGTTCCTCGATAATGCCGGGCAATATCTCAAGAACCCTATTAATATCATTCTCTGTGTTGCCCCGGCCGAGCGAAAATCTGATCGCCCCCATCGACCGGCTGTACGGCACGCCCATCGCTTGCAGAACGGACGACGCCGTGCGTTCTTGCGAATGGCAAGCTGACCCTGTCGAAACGCAGACACCGGCCGAGTCCAACCGGGCAAGGATCATCTGGCCGTTAGTATTTTCAAATGAAATGCTCGACGTATTTGGCAGACGTTCATCTGAACGAACCGTACCGTTTAGAAACGATCCGGGAATCGACGATAGTATTCCAAACTCCAGTCGATCTCGCAAATGTTGCACGCGTACATTTGGCGAGCGATCGACCGCGAGTTTGGCTGCGGCACCAAGACCCGCGATCTGGTGGACTGCCTCGGTTCCGGCACGGAGCCCGCTTTCCTGAGCGCCGCCAAGCATTATCGGCGGCAACGAAACGCCTTTCCTGACGTACATCGCCCCGATGCCCTTCGGGCCCTGAAACTTATGGCCTGACAGAGCAAGGAGGTCGATCGAAGCGCGCCTGACATCTATCGGCACCTTTCCGGCGGCATTTACCGCGTCAACGTGAAACAACGCGTCTGAACGCTCCCTAATGACCTGACCGATAAGTTCGACCGGAAACAGAACACCTGTTTCGTTATTGGCGAGCATTACGGAAATAAGCAAGGTGTCGTCGTCGATCAGCGATATAAGTTGGTCGATCGATAGGTGACCGTCAATATCAACCTCGAGCCGGCTGACCCTATACCCGCGTCTCTCGAGTGATTCGACCGGTTTCCGAACGGCCTCATGTTCGATGGTGGTCATGATTATGTGCCGTTTTTCCGGCCGCATCTGAGCCGCGCCGAAAATGGCCCAATTATCAGATTCGGTACCGGATGCTGTAAAAACGATCTCCTCTGGATGCTCGGCACCGACCAGAGCGGCTACGCAGGCCCGTGCCGATCCGACCAGATCCCTCGCCTCAGCACCGATCGCGTGCCCTGACGACGGGTTGCCGTAAACGTATTTGATGGCGTCGGTCATTACCGAAATAACCTCGGCCGCAATAGGTGTGGTCGCGTTGTTATCGAGATAGATCATCGTCTTTGAACGGTTCGACGCAACAATTATGTCACATTCAGATTCACAATTGCTCGGCGAGGTTCTACAATAACGCCTGTCGTGAATGCAATTCTAACCATCAGTGAGCCGAGCGGACGCACCTGGGAATTTGGTGCAATGCCCGGCCGTACTTACACTATCGGGCGATCCAAAGAAAACGATATCGTCCTTAACGATCGTCGTGTATCGCGAAAACACGCTTTCATTGATGCAACCGGCGCGCACTTCAAACTCGTCGACGGCTATCTCGAGAATGGTGAACTCCTGCGCAGTGTAAACAGGGTTTTTGTCAATGGATCGGCTCAGCTCGAGCGGATATTAGAATCAGGCGACGTCGTCGCGATTGGCGAATGCCGTATTACATTCAAGGCTCTGTCCACATCGGCTCAAACGGACAACCGGCCCGGTATCGACGCACAGCCCGTAGTTGCCTCGGCTGTTCCGGTTGGTATTCAATACGACGATGCACCACTCGGTCATACCCAGGTCCAGATGTCCGCAAAGGAGATCATCGGGCGACAATCGCACCTCTCAATGGAGTCAGCGAGCGCCACGCCCGAGGAGATCAAAGTCCTGAAGCGAAAGGCCGTAATGCTCGAACTTTTGTTCGAAATGAGCCGGACCCTGGGAACGGTTTTTG
Source organism: Pyrinomonadaceae bacterium (assembly GCA_019694345.1). Classification (GTDB taxonomy): domain Bacteria; phylum Acidobacteriota; class Blastocatellia; order Pyrinomonadales; family Pyrinomonadaceae; genus OLB17. Next base: position 23,707 of record JAIBCA010000015.1, read on the forward strand.
ATCTTAAGGAAATATTTGAAAAGGCGACAGACCTTATTTTTCGCGGAACTCCGGCCGATCGAGTGGTAGCCCTGCTAGCTGATGAAACGGTGGATGGCAAGATACTCGACTACAGCCTGTTTCAGATCGGGGCAAAGACACGCGATGCTCAGTTTCAAAATCTCACTGACAAATTGACCGTCAGCCGGACGATCACGCAAAGAGTAATGCGTGAAAAGGTGGCGCTGTTATCGCAGGACGCCAAAACCGACGCTCAATTCTCAGGCGCCGAATCGATCGTCGCTCAAGGCGTTAGGTCGACGATCTGCGCCCCCCTTATCACCGAATCAAATGTACACGGCGTGATATATGCTGATCGCCTCGACCCGTTTGCCGCGTTCTCTCCGGACCATCTCGAACTGATAAGTGCGGTCGCGGCTCAGACTGCGGTCACTGTCGAGACAGTGCGGGCACACAAGCGCCTAGCTCGCGAAGAGGTCGCCCGTGCCAACTACAGCCGGTTCATGCCCGAATATGTTGTTAAGCAGCTGCTCGAAAACCCGGATTCATTCAGGCTTGGCGGCGTAAATCAAAAGATAACCGTACTGTTTGCAGATATTCGAGGATTCACCTCGTTTTCGGAAACTGAAAATCCTGAACGCGTTGTCGGCTTGCTTAACCGCTATTTTACGGCAATGACCGAGATCATTTTTGAACACGGCGGAACTCTCGACAAGTATATTGGTGATGGACTGATGGCCATCTTCGGCGCGCCGACCGCGACGCCGGTTGACGCTGTCAACGCTGTCAAAGCGGCGGTGGCAATGCAGAAGCGCTTGATAACGCTCAACGAGGAACTACGTCAGGCAGGCTATTCGCCGGTTAAGGTTGGGATCGGGCTGCACACCGGCGTTGCAACGATCGGATACGTCGGTTCGGAACAGCGGTCTGAGTACACAGCGATCGGAGATACCGTCAATCTTGCAGCTAGGCTTGAACAAAATGCCGTCGGAGGGCAGATCTTAGTAAGCGAGGCAACCGTTTCGGCCGCCGGCAACATCTTTCCCGTGACGGTTCTTGAGCCGCTGGCAGTCAAAAACCGCCTGCAGCCAGTGGCTTTGTTCGAGCTGAGATGGGCTTAAAATCATTGGCGGTTGCCCGCTTTTAGGCTTATAATCTTTTTGCGAACCATCGGAGAATTGCCGAATGCTAAAGATCTCATCATTAAAAAACCTTGTCACGGATTCGATGGCGATAGATCTTGGTACCGCAAGTACCATTATCGCCGTTAAAGGCCGAGGGGTAGTTGTCGACGAACCTTCGTTGGTCGCTATCAATGAAATGACGGATGAGATCGTTGCTTTCGGGCTTGAAGCGGCGGAAATGTCTGGCCGGGAAGGCCGCGACGTGATCGTGAAAGCACCGCTTGTGGGCGGTGTCGTTGCCGATTTTGAGCGAACCAAAAAGATGCTCGCCCATTTTGTAAGAAAGGCGAAAACGGGTGGTTCAAATATCTCGATCCACGCCGTTATGAGCATGGTCTCGGACGTTACGCACGTCGAGCAGCGGGCACTACACAATGCGGCTGACGATGCCGGCATCAAAAAGGTCTATATGATGGAAGAGGGCCTCGCCGCCGCATTCGGTGCGGGCGTACTTCCGACTGATAAGCGCGCCGCCGCGATCGTCGATATAGGTGCGGGCACAACAAATATCGCGATCATCGCGAAGGGCTCGGTTGTTCATTCGACGTCCGAACGATACGGCAGCCAGGCCATAAACGAAGCTCTCGCGACGCATCTCAGGCGGCATCGCGGACTGCAGGTCGGCGAAGAAACGACCGAGCATCTTAAGACCAATTTCTCGTCGGCATTTCTGCCTGACGATATTTCAAAGGCGATGGAGGTTCGCGGCCGCGATGTTCAGACAGGCAGCCCGGCGGCGGTCGAGGTAACATCCGGGGAAATGTACGCCATCGTCGAAGCCATAGTCCGCCGCATTGCCCTCCGCGTCAAGGACACGCTGACGGAGCTCAGGCCTGAGGTCGCTGCCGACATTTATGATCGCGGTGTGATTTTGACTGGTGGCGGCGCACTGCTTGACGGCATTGATCAATATTTGCGCGGGTTTATCAATCTGCCGGTTAGCATCGCTGACGAGCCGCGATATTCCATAGTCAACGGGCTCGTGAAGATGTTTGACGACGAAAAGCTGCTGGAACGCGTTACCAGGAACGAGTTGAGCGTCTTGCAGAACGCCGAAATACCATTCGAAGCCTAGGCGCGAACTAATTTTTGGAAATGCCTCCGAAGCACTGCTTTCGGAGGCATTTTTTGTGTCGCGTCGGCCCTAGATAATGCAAAACGGCTGACCGATCTGTGTTATCCTTATCGACGTTAAGTCTGACGGGGATTGGTCATCGGGCTTTTTCAGGTTGATGCAGTTCATCGAGTACATACCCGCGATCAGCAGCGTGCGTAATGTCATAGACATTGTGCTCGTTTTTATTATCGTTTACGTTGTACTCAAACTGCTGCGCGGCACGCGAGCGGTACCTACCGTTGTCGGAATGGTGTTGCTCGGGCTGCTTTACTGGCTTGCGTCGGTTCAAGGGCTGTCAACGCTTGAATTCGTACTGAGATACGCGGTCGTGTACATCGGCATTGCGATCATAGTGCTTTTCCAATCTGAGATCAGACAGGCGCTGATCTATTTTGCAAATCGCTTTCGTTTTCCGTTGTTGCGGCGTCAACGCGGGCAGTTTGGCGGCAGCGTGTACGATGAGATCGTGCTGGCGGTCACGACGTTGGCATCGGAAAAGACCGGAGCCCTGATCGTTATTGAACGCAACATCGGGTTGCGAAACTTCATCGACGCCGGCGTCCAATTGGACGCCCGTTTGAGCTACGATCTTCTGGTCACGATATTTAATCCGGCAACGCCGCTTCACGACGGGGCCGTTATCATTCAGAATGAACGGCTCGCGGCCGCATCGGTCTTTTTACCGCTGACAAAAAACCCGGAGATATCGCGCGAGCTGGGGACTCGTCATCGTGCGGCGATCGGCATTACTGAAGGTTCTGATGCGATATCGATCGTCGTCTCTGAGGAAACCGGCCTGATCACATATGTTGACGCTGGCAATGTCCGCCGCAATCTCGATCCAACAACACTCAGAAAGCTATTGCTTGAGGCGATGGACATACCGCTGATTGAGCGTAAAAGCGATTCCGCCAAAACCCTTAAGGAAGCCGATACCGAGATCTCCATCGGCTAGATCATAGACTCAGACAAATGCGTTCCGGACACCAAAAAGCCAGAGACCAAGGGCCGCGAAAATTGATCTTTCGGCAGATCCTTAGAAAGATATTCCTTGAGGATTGGGCATTGAAACTGGTTGCCCTCGTTATCACGTTTGGTCTTTGGTTTGGGGTCACAGGGCTCAGCACGCCGGCGACCAAACGCTTCACCGTGCAGCTTGCGCCGAACGTAGCAAATAATATAGAGATCACAAACAATGCGATCAATGAAGTCGAGATCGTGGTCAGCGGTGATGAGCGCAAACTTAAGACTCTAACTGGCACCGGATTGGTGGCCGCCCTTGACCTGACAACGACGCAGCCCGGCGACCGCGTTATCTCGCTGACGCCGGAGAATGTCTCGGTCGATCTGCCACTCGGAGTAAAGCTAGACGAGGTCCAACCGAGCAGGATCGCCGTAAGGCTGGAGTCAGTACAGGAACTCGAACTGCCGGTCAAAGCAGATATCGAGGGAAAACCGGCGGACGGCTTTGAGATCTATGGCGAAACTGTTTTGCCTCAGCGGGTAAAGGTTCGCGGGCCTGCCAGCTTTATGAAAACGCTCGATTTCGTCCTGACAGACAAGATCTCGATCGAGGGCCGGACCGAAGATTTCACGGCAAAGCAGGTTCCGCTTGGCGTTTCAAACCCAAAAGCGACGGTATTTAATACCGTCGTTGACGTGGCGTTCAGGATCGGTGAAAAACGCTCTGTGCAAACCTACAGCGTGACCCAAACCTCTGCCGGCCAGCCAAAACGCTACGTTGTCGCCCTGTTTGCCCCCAAATCCGTGCTGCTCAGGATCCGCTCTGCCGAGATCAAGATCGAGATCGTCAAGAATGCCGATGGCGAAGACGTT
>JAIBCA010000096.1 GCA_019694345.1 Pyrinomonadaceae bacterium
CTTTTTCTTGAAAACGTCGGACCTCAAAAGCTCGGCGGCACCCGCAAAGTCGTTTGACTCAAAGCGGATGCGGGCACGCAGCAATTTGGCGAGAGCCCCCGTACGTTTTCCGGCAAACCGCGACTCTATGTCGGCAACGACACCCTCGGGAGGCAGCTTTCCGCTGCTGGCCATTTGACGCAGATTCGCGAGAGCCTGTTCCTCGGTCTGCTGTGCTGAGCAACCTACCGTAAACAGCACAAGGCTGACCAAAAAGCACACACTAAAATTCAGGTACTTGTAAAACATCCTTCTGCAGATTCTCCAGGGTGGTTTGATGCGACAACCGAGGGCGTGTTTGTATCTTCGATATATTTCCCAAGCGGTCTAAAATAGTTATATCATAACCGGTACCAAAGGGCTTTAGATTCACCAATTTTGGCGGAGAGTTGTCACCTGTTATGAGGATCTTGTCAGTAATCTTGTTGTCGATCACCTCGCTGACGATCTTCTCATTCGCTCAAACGCCCACGCCGACCGCAACGCCCGATACCGAGGTCGTCAAGATCTCGACAGCTCTGATCCAGTTGGATGTAACGGTCGTCGATAAGAGCGGCAAGGTCGTGGGCGATCTGCGTCCGGACGAGATCGAGATCTATGAGAACGGAGAAAAGCAGAAGATAACCAATTTTTCGTTCGTTTCGTCGATCAGACCGGCCGCCCAGACGGCAGCTGCACCAGAAAAGAACGCAGTGCCGGTGCCGCAGGCCGTGCTCAGGCCCGAACAGGTCAGGCGGACGTTTGCCCTTGTCGTCGATGATCTCTCGCTGTCATTCGAGAGCGCATATCAGACACGGCGGGCGTTGAAAAAATTTGTCGACGAACAGATGATCGACGGCGACCTTGTGGCGATCATCCGAACCGGGGCCGGCGTCGGTGCACTGCAGCAATTTACTTCGGACAAACGGTTGCTCTACGCGGCGATCGAACGGGTCAAATGGAATCCGATCGGTAACGGCGGGATCAGTGCGTTTGCCCCGATCGAACCGACGTTTTCTGAAATGACCGCAGCGGCCGCCGGCGACTCAGCCGATGCCGAGGAGGCCGGCAACGCAGCAAATACGCAGCGGGCATTCGAGGACTTTCAAAGCAGCGTTTTCGCAACCGGCACGCTCGGGGCACTTAAGTTTATCGTCCAGGGAATGTCGGAGTTGCCCGGGAGAAAGTCGGTAATCCTGTTTTCGGATGGCTTCAAGATCTTCGAGCAGGACGAACACGGATTTACGCAGGGCGGCCGCGTTGCTGAGTTTCTGCAGGAGTTGGTCGATGTCGCCAATCGCTCGTCGGTCGTTTTTTACACTATCGATGCACGAGGATTGCAGTACACGGGCTTTACGGCCGCCGATCAGATCACAGACACGAGTGCCGAATCGATGAACGCCAAGATGGCGGAGCGGCGGAACCAGCTCTCGGACACACAGGCAGGCCTCGCCTATCTTGCCGAAGAGACCGGCGGCATTGCGGTCAAGAACAGCAATGACCTTTCCGGCGGCGTCCGCCGCGTGCTCGATGATCAGAGCTATTACCTTATCGCCTACGAGCCTGACGCCGATACTTTCGACGCGGCAAAGCGCAAATACAACAAGATCGAGGTCAAAGTGCTGCGAAACGGGCTGTCGGCCCGGTACCGGAGCGGTTTCTTTAACGTTGCCGATAAGGTTGTATCAAACGCTCCGGTTAGCCAGACGCCTCTCGTCCAACTGCAGGCTGCGTTGACGTCGCCCTTCGCCGTCAACGGTATTTCGCTCAGGTTGAACGCCCTCTTTGGCAACGATACAAAGGATGGCCCGTATGTTCGGTCGCTGCTTCACATCGACGGCAAGGGGTTGAAGTTTACAGATGAGAAGGACGGCACCAAGAAGGCTGTCTTCGACGTGTGGGCGGCGAGCTTTGGCGACAATGGGCAGCCGGTCGATCAGATCGGCAAGACCTATACGCTGATCGTAAAGCCTGAAACGTACAAAAAAATGGTCGACGAAGGATTCGTCTATTACTTCACGTTCCCGGTGAAAAAGCCCGGAGCCTATCAGTACCGCGTTGCCATTCGCGACACGCTGGGCGAGAAGATCGGCTCGGCAAGTCAGTTCATAGAGGTGCCGGAACTTAGGAAAGGCCGTTTGACGGCATCGAGCCTCGTACTACAGAGTCTGACGTCCGCCGAATGGCAGCGTTTGGCGGACCCGAATGGCGGACTTGTCCGGACCGACTCGATGACCGACACAGCGATCCGCCGCGTAAAACTCAACACAGTATTGCGGTATGGTTACGAGATCTATAACGCTCGTTTAGACACTACCAAGAGGCCAAACATCCAGACAAAGATACGCGTTTTCCGTGACGGCAAACTCATTTTGGATGGCCAGCAGATATCGCTCGACCTCTCGGGCCAGACCGATATGCAGCGTCTGCGTGCCTCAGGTGCGTTGAGCCTCGGCGGCAAAATGCTGCCGGGCGATTACATACTCCAGATAATCGTCATGGACAATCTCGCACCGCAAAACCGTCGGCTTGCTACGCAGTTTATACAGTTCGAAATCACCGAGTAAATTGCATTATCGACGCTCAGACACTAACCTAGGGGTTTGCTGTTATGTTCAAGATCAGATCCGTCGAACTAACCGAGATAAATTTGCCGCTCGTTCATTTTTTTGAGACGAGTTTTGGCCGAACGTACGAACGCCGGATCATCCTCGTGCGCGTCGAGGACGCTGACGGGAACGAGGGCTGGGGCGAAGTTACGTGCGGAGAAGAGCCGGGTTATTCGGATGAGTGGACCGATTCGGCGTGGGTGACGGCCGAGAAGATCCTCGCACCGATGGTCATCGGAAGAGAAGTTGAAGGTGCGGCAGATGTTTGGGGGCTGATGAAATGGGCTCGCGGCCACCGAATGGCGAAAAGCGGCATTGAGACCGCCTGTTGGGACCTCGAGGCGAAAAAGCTCGGTGTGCCTCTGTGGCGGCATCTTGGCGGCGTAAACCAGGTGATCGAGTGCGGTGTTTCGATCGGGATCCAGGACTCGATCGCACAGCTGTTGGAGAAGATCCGTGTCGAGCTCGAGGCGGGATACAAACGCATTAAGATCAAGATATCGCCGAAATGGGATTACGAGGTGATCAAGGCGGTCCGGGCTGAATTTGGTGATATTTTGCTGATGGGTGACGCCAATTCGGCATACACGCTCGCTGACATCGACAAACTCAAAAGCCTCGACGAATTCGGCCTGATGATGCTCGAACAGCCTCTGCCGCACGACGACATCATTGACCATGCCAAGCTCCAGGCGCAAATAGATACACCGATCTGTCTCGATGAGCCGATCAAGTCGCCTGAAGATGCCCGCAAGGCAATTGAGCTCAGATCGGGAAAGATCATCAACCTCAAGAACGGCCGTGTCGGTGGGCACACCCAGTCAAGGCTCGTGGAAGAGGTTTGTCGTAAGGCCGGAATGCCGGTCTGGTGCGGCGGTATGTTAGAAAGCGGCATCGGCCGTGCTCACAACATCGCGATCTCGACTCTCGCCGGCTACACGATGCCCGGCGATGTCTCGGCATCAAAAAGATACTGGCACGAAGATATCATCGAACCGGCCGTCGAGGTTTCGGCGAGCGGGACGATAACCGCACCGGATGCGCCGGGGATCGGATTTGATGTGAAAACGCAATTCTTAGCGAAGTTTTCAACGCGTGGCAGCGTAGTGACCAAACAGGGAATCAAATAGATCTATGAGAACGGTCTTGATTTCACTCTTGATTTCACTGGCGATTTGTTTTCTTACGGTGACCGCTTTGGGTCAAAAGAAAGTGGCGGCCAGCGATAGATTGGCAAATGATCTGACGGATGCTGCTCGCCGTGGTGATCTCGATCGCGTTAAGTCAATTTTGAATAGCGGCGCGGATGTCAACATTGAGCCAAAGGGCTTCAAGGGGTGGACAGCCCTAATGGCTGCGGCGACTTCAGGCAGACTAGACGTAGCAAAATTTCTTCTTGCAGGTGGAGCATCAGTAAATGTCAGGCTAGACGATGGAGAGACGGTGCTGATTCAGGCAGCCCAAAGTGACAACAATCGTGAGATTGTTGAATTACTACTGAATGCAGGCGTTGATGTTAACGCTCAAACTAAAGATGGACTTACGGCACTAATGAGATTCGCCTGGATGGGACATCTTGAGGCGGTAAGGGCTCTTCTCAACGCCGAAGCCAACACGAAGTTGAAAAACAAAAATGGCTGGACCGCCTTCTATTTTGCCTGTTCGCATGGAAACAACCGGGAGATCGTTGATTTGCTTCTTAAACACGGAGCCGACGTCAACGAACGCGATTCCGAGGGCCGAACACCCTTGATGTGGATTGGCTGGGGCAACCGTGCCAAGAACTTTGAAGCCCTAATCTCTGCCGGTGCCGACGTGAATGCACGGGATAAGGACGGGACAACGGCGTTGATGATCTCCTCGTCTCGTTTGTTCCTCGACGAGGTTGATCTTCTTCTGAATGCAAACGCCGACGTCAACGCTAAGGACAGCAAGGGCTGGACTGCTTTGATGCGAACCGCCGCAAGTACATTCCGGCGAAGTGAGATCGGCGCTCACGGAGACGGATATATTGTTTGGCTTGGGGCAACACGATTGATCGAAAAACTGGTTTCGGCAGGTGCCACCCTGAACGATCGCAATCGGGATGGCGATACGGCGCTCATGTTGGCGTATAAGAATCGTAATGCTCACTTTGCTCAAACGCTATTGAAGCTTGGAGCGGACGCCAGCCTACGAAATAAAAAGGGCCTTTCCGCTGCCGACTACGGAGACAAGGTCGGGAAAAGTAAATGAACCACAGTGCGGAGATAGAATTGGTTCTTCGGTGCAATCCAAAACCAAACAAGTCCATCGTTTCGATGTTCAATAGTCTATAATCTAAATATTGATGAACGAGATAATTTTTATTGTCGAGGAAGATATTGAAGGCGGATACAACGCGAAAGCGTTAAGTGAATCGATCTTCACGCAGGGTGAGAATATCGAGGAGCTTAGGGCGAACATTCGTGATGCGGTTGATTGCCATTTCGATTCGGCGAGCAAGCCCAAAATGATCAGGCTTCATTTCGTGAGTGAGGAAGTCCTGGCTGCATGAAATTGCCACGTGACATAAGCGGCGTATCGCTCGCTCGTGCGTTGAAATTGCTTGGATATGAAATATCTCGGCAAACGGGCAGCCACATTCGGCTTACGACCTTTCAAGACGGCGAACACCACATTACTGTTCCGGCCCACAACCCGATCAAAATTGGCACATTGGCAGGAATACTAGCTGACATTGCCGCTCACCATAAGATCAGTCGTGACGAATTGCTTCAGCAGCTAGGTCTTTAAGTTTAGTTTTATTACTCGATTTCACCGCGATCATTTGAGTATTCGCGGGCAGAGTTTTCTATGAGCAGATCAGAACCAAACAAGATCATCTTTTCGATG
>JAIBCA010000033.1 GCA_019694345.1 Pyrinomonadaceae bacterium
CTGACCGGCAATTCGAGCGTCACTCCGAACGTGAAGAAGTGCATCAGGTTTTCGATCGGCATCAGTTCGCCGGCCTCGTCAAATCCCTTCAGCGGAAACCCCGACCTCATTCGCTGATAGCCCGTTCTTACGCTCGCGTCGATCCGGCCGTCTGCCCTCGCCTGCTCGATCCGCGCGGTCGAAAGCTCTTCGATCGAACGCATTGCCGCCAGGTCCGGACGCGTTTGCAATGCCCGGGCCGTCATCTCACCGACGGTCGGCAGGGCGGCGATCATATTGTCAAGCTCGCCGCGGATACGCAGCGGATCTTCGGGTTTGAGACCCATCAAATTTCGCAGTTCGAGAAACACGATCTCGGCTTTTCCGGCCTCGGCCTCGCGGATCGAGCGCAGGCGGTTGACTTCGACGAGCGTCATATTCTCCTCTAAAGGAGCGATCTTTCCCTCAGCGACGCGTGCCTGCACCAGGCGATATTCTTCAAAAATGGAGGTTAGGATCTCGTCCGCAAACCCCAGCTTCAATACCGACGCGAGCGACTCGCCGAACTTCATCCGTACGTCGGCCGCAAGCATTCGTTCGCGCTCCTCGACGGCTCGTTCGCGGATCTCCAGTTCACGTTCGGCCACCTTTATCCTCGCCGAACGCCGCCCGCCGAGCTCGAGCGGCAGCATCCCCTCGACCATCAGGCTATTGTCCATTCCCTTCGTCTGCCGTGTCCCGCCGATGTCGAGGCTCGGGTTTGCACGTAGGCCCGCCTGCTTGACCATTGCCCGTGCCGCGTCGCGTTCGTTGCGAAGGGCGGCGAGTTCGCCGTTGTTTTTGAGCGCGGCGTTTACCGCCTCATCCGCCGTCATCCCGCCGGACTGATCGATGTACCGGGTCGTCGAAACCGCCGGCGAATTCGTCGTCGGCACTACCTGCGGACGCACGGACTCGGCCGCGGCGCCGATGACGAACGCCGCCGCGATCAAGGTCGTGGTTGTAAACCAGGTTTGCGTCATTTGCTACCGCACGATCAACTTACCGCGCATCATATTCATTCCGCAGGTAAAACCGAGAGTGCCCGTACGTTTAGGCGTCAGCCTCACGACGACCGGCCGATTGAGCGGCAGAGGACGGTTGATGCCGTGGTCCGGGATCACGATCTCGGTGCCGCATGTCCGATCGGTCAGACGGATGAAAGTCAGACTCGCGGGCACGCCCCGCCGGAGCGAAACGCTCGCCGGCGAATATCCCTGCTCGGTGATCTCGACCCTTGCCGATTGCGACCGCGGCTTGCTCTTTGACTGTGCGTTTGCGGTCATTGTGAAGGCGGCCGCGAAAAGCATCGCAAACGCCATTTTCAAGTATATATTCCTCATATTTCACCCTGTTCGTTTTTCAACTTTCTCTCGTGGATCCAATAAAATATCACTGGCGTCACGACCAGCACGTGCAGCAGGCTCGACACCATACCACCGAGCACCGGTGTCGCAAGCGGCTTCATCACCTCGGCACCGGCACTCGAACTCCACATGATCGGCAGCAGTCCGGCGACCACGGTCGAGACCGTCATCACCTTCGGCCGCAGACGCAGCAGGGCCCCTTCAATGACCGCTTGCAGCAGGTCGCTCTTTGTCAGCCTGCCAAGTTCCTTTCGTTTTGCCTCGACGGCCTCGTTGAGGTAGATGACCATCACTACGCCGGTTTGGACCGCGGTTCCAAAAAGTGCGATAAATCCGACCCAAACTGCGACCGAAAAGTTATAGTCCAGCGCCCACAGCAGATAAACGCCGCCCGTCAGGGCGAACGGCACCGCCATCAACACATGCGCTGCTTCGATCGCCGAATTGTATGTCATGTACAGCAGCCCGAAAATGACGATCAGCACGACCGGCACGACCAGCAGCAGTCGCGAACGCGCACGCTGCTGATTTTCATACTGGCCGCTCCAGGTGATGTAGTAGCCCTCGGGCAGCTGCACCTGCTCGGCGATGGCCTTTCGGGCCTCGTCGACAAAACTCCCAACGTCGCGTCCGCGGACGTTAAGCAAGACCGTGCCGCGCAAGAGGCCATTCTCGCTCGAGATCATGTTCGGCCCCATCACTGTTTGTATATTCGCGAGCTGGCCTAGCGGAACCGCGTTGCCGTTCGGAGCGATGACGGGAATTCGGCCGATCATCTCAGCATCCTTGCGAAATTCGGGAGCGTACCGCACACGCACCGGAAATCGCCGGCGGCCTTCGATCGTCACGGCCAGATTGGTCTCGCCGATGCCGGCCTCGATGACCTGCTGTATCGTCATTACGTCGATGCCATAACGAGCGGCTGCCCGGCGGTCGATCTTGATATCAATGTATGGGGCACCGCCGATCTGTTCCGGATAAACGTCCGCACCGCCCGGCACGGTTCTGGCAACATCGGCGACCTTACGCGAGAGTTCCTCGAGCTCGTTAAGGTCATTGCCAAAGATCTTGATGCCGACCTCCGACCTGATACCCGTCGAGAGCATTTCGATGCGGTTGATGATCGGCTGTGTCCAGATATTTGTCACGCCGGGCATTCGTAATGCCTGGTCCATCTCGGCCACGAGCTTTTCGCGGGTCATACCCTGGCGCCAATCCGTCTGCGGCTTGAGGTGAATGATCGTCTCATTCATATTGATCGGTGCCGGGTCGGTCGAACTTTCAGCACGGCCCGCCTTGCCGACCGCCCACTCGACCTCCGGGATCGTTTTGATGATCTGGTCCTGTTTGCTCATTATTTTCAGGGCCTCGTCGATCGAGATCGCCGGATCGGTCACCGGCATGTACATCAGGTCGCCCTCGTTGAGCGGCGGCATGAACTCATTGCCGATCCCCGTCGCCATTACGATCGCTCCGACGAAAAGCACGAATGCCGCCGCGACCGTCAGCAGACGGTGCTTGAGAGCAAACAACAGTGACGGTTTGTAGATCGCGTGCAGAAACCTCATCACCGGATTTGACTGTTCCGAGTGGAATTTGCCGCCCAGAAGGTACGTACAAAGCACCGGCACGAGCGATACGGCGATGATCGTCGCCCCCACCATCGCGAACGTCTTCGTGAACGCCAGCGGATGGAACAGCTTGCCTTCCTGCCCCTCAAGAGCAAACACCGGTATGAACGCCAGGATGATGATCGCCATCGAAAAGAACACCGGCCGGCCGACCAGCTTTGTCGATTCGCGGACGTTTTCCCACACGGCTTTTCGGTCCTTCGGATCGACTTTGTTCTTTTCCATGAACCGGAAGGCGTTCTCCGTCACGACGATCCCCGCGTCCACCAGCACACCGATCGCGATCGCTATCCCCGACAGTGACATCAGATTTGAGCTGATGCCCATAAAGTGCATGAAAAGAAATGCGAGCAGCACCGATAGCGGAAGCGGAATGGTCACGATCAAGATCGAGCGAAAATGCGCGAGAAACAGGATGTGCGCGAGCGTGACCAGTATCAGTTCCTCGATCAGCGCGGTCTCAAGCGTGCCGGTCGCCCGCTTGATCAGCCCCGTCCGGTCATAGAACGGTACGATCTTGACGTCCTTCGGCAGGCCCGCCTTCAATTCATCAAGCTTTTTCTTGACGGCGTCGATCACATCGAGAGTATTGACGCCGTAACGAGCGATCACGACGCCGCCGACGGCCTCCTTGCCGTCCTTGTCGAGAGCTCCCGTGCGAAAGGCGTCGCCGATCTTGACGGCGGCAACATTCTTGACAAAGACCGGCGTGCCGTTGGCCGAGCCGATGACTATGTTCTCGACGTCTGCCGTAGATTCGATCAGGCCGATACCGCGGACGACGGCCCATTCTCCCGCTTGCTCGACGACGTTGCCGCCGACGTTGTTATTCGACGACTGAACGGCCGAAATCACCGACGATATCGGTATGTTGTAACCGCGCAGCTTGTTCGGGTCGACATCGACCTGATATTGGTGGACATAACCGCCGACCGACGCGACCTCGGCCACGCCAGGCACCGAATTGAGTTGGTACCGCACGAACCAGTCCTGCAGCGTGCGCAGGTCGCGCAAACTGAGCGTATCGCTTTCGATCGTGTACCAAAAGACCTGGCCCACGCCGGTCGCGTCCGGCCCGAGCGTCGGCACCACCCCGTCAGGCAGCTGTTTTGCGACGAGATTCAGGCGCTCGAGTACCCGCGTGCGTGCCCAATACAGTTCGACGTCGTCCTCGAAAATGACATTGATCATCGAAAAGCTGAACGCCGAACCCGCCCGCACGACCCGAACGCCCGGCATTCCCTGAAGGCTCGTGACGAGCGGATACGTCACCTGATCTTCGACCTCCTGCGGCGAACGCCCAGCCCAATCGGTAAATACGATGACCTGATTGTCCGAAAGGTCCGGTATCGCGTCGATCGGCGTATGGATCAGAGCCCAATAGCCCCACACGCCCGCACCCAAAAAGAGTGCGAGCACGAGCACGCGGTTTTTCAGCGACCATTCGATGATCAGGTTGATCATAGTTACCTTTTCGACGATGTTTTATTGAGCGACCAGCGGCAGCATCGTTTTACCCTTGCCGGCTGGTCCTTCGAACGCGATCTGCGCCTGCCAATCACCGAGCATGCTGATCCGGACCTTGCCGTCGTAAACGCCGGGCGTGCCGGTCGTCGTCAGCGTCGCCGGTTCGTTCATCGCGGCCATCGAGCCCATCTCGGGCATATGAAAGTTCAATGAAGCGGCTCCGACATCAACAGCCTTTCCGCCCGCGTCGGTAAACGCAATGTTTAGATCCTGCTGGCCGTTCTTGAGCTTGCCGCTCTCGCTCGAAAGCGTCACGGTCAGCCCGTTGCCGATCGGCCCGCTCTTGATCACCTGGCCCTTGATCGGGTTGCCCGCCGCCGGCTTGGCACCCGAGCCGCACGCCGCGGCGAACGCCGCCAGCGAGATCACTGCCGCAATAATTACAATTTTTCTCATAGTTCTTCTCCCTTTTGTTGAAATGGCAAATTTCGCTCATACCGCGGCCTTTTGGGGCACGCCGAGCGCGGATAGTCCAAAGGCAAAGCTCACGCCTCACGGGCATCTACCCGAAAAAAAGGCGCACTTCGCCATCAGCAACTAGATTCTAAATGAATGGTGTTTGAGGTATATGGGGCTTGAGGTATGAAGATATGCCCGCTCGCCAAAGTCCGGCAGAGCCTTCGCTTCGCTCGCCGCGGCGACGATCTCAGAGCTCCGGCCGCGAATCGCATCGGTGATATTCATCGACGGTGACGCAAAACTTGCCGAAAATCCCGACGATATCGGAGCGGCGTCCGTGCAGTTGAGTGCACAGCACAGCCTCGCCATTGTGACCTTTGTTGAACTGTCGCGGTGTTTTGCCTTCGGGCAGCAGTTCATCATTCCGGCCTTTTCCTCGTGCAGCGGCATGCCGGAAAGCACGCCGCCCGCAAGTGCGAAAACTACC
>JAIBCA010000163.1 GCA_019694345.1 Pyrinomonadaceae bacterium
CCGAGGGCGAAACCGACCGAGCTGTGATCCTTATTCACGAGTGGTGGGGGCTCAACGACCATATCAAGGATATTGCCGAACGATATGCGTCCGAAGGATTCATCGCGATCGCCCCCGATCTGTACCGCGGAGTCGTTGCGACAAGTCCCGACGAGGCGTCGAAGATGATGCACGGTCTCGCGCTCGAGGACGGTCTCGACACCATACGATACACCATCGGTGCCGCCGGCATCGCGTACGGCATTACGCATTTTGGCATCTCGGGATATTGTATGGGCGGAACATTTGCCCTGCGGGCGGCTTGTGAGCTCGAGGGCATAAGTGCCGCCGCTCCGTTCTATGGCGACATACCGGATGACGACGTTCTGAAAAAGCTGACCACGCCGACCATTTTTGTCTCAGGCAAGCGTGACGCATGGATAAACACGGAGAAAATAGCAGCACTCGAGGATGCCGTCGAACGATTTGAACTGCCGCTTACGTCCGTCAAGTATGACGCGGATCACGCCTTCTTTAACAACACCCGTCCTGAGGTGTATAACGAAACTGCCGCTCGCGACGCTTGGGCACTGGTCACCGGCTTTTTTCTGGATAAACTCTAGAAAGCATGCATCGGCAAAATTTACGCAATAAGGCCGGCGGCGTGCTCTTCCCACGTGCCGGCCTTTTCAATTTTGTGTTCCGCGATCCTCAACGCTGGACGGCTTGAGTAGGTTCGGGCGGCAGCGATGGCATGAATTGTGGTTTGACACCGGTCTTCCGCATCTGCTTTTGCCGATACATTTTGGCATCGGCCGCCTCGATCGTCGCCTCAAGCCGTGAGATATCCTCGAAATTTTCGAATGCATGCGAAACCCCGATCGTTAACGGGTGATTGACGCCCTCGATACGCACGTTGGTCAGCAATGCTTCCATACGTGTGACCCTTTCGTAGGCGACATCGGCATCGAGGCCGACCATAATGACAAAAAATTCGTCGCCGCCCCAGCGGAAGATGAGATCTTCGCCGCGAATGATCTCGCGGATGGCTCTGACGACCGATCGGATCGCGATGTCGCCTACCGCGTGGCCATACATATCATTAATTACCTTCAGATTGTCTATGTCAAAAAAGCCGACGCTGCCTGAGGCCTTGTCGCCCTGAGAACCGTGTCTTTTAAGATATCCGTGAAACGCGTGTCGGTTTAGCGCCGTCGTCAACGGATCTATATGGGCTAGTTCTTCGAGTTTCTCGTGAGCCTTGCGGAGCTTTTCATTAGCGATCTTGGCGTCCGAAAGGACAAGTTCGAGCAGAATGATCACCATGCCAAATCCGAGCAGGATCTGAAGCACCAGATCGACGATCGAATTGAACATCAGGTAGTCAGAGGGAAAATCATAAAACTGCCGGAGCGTAAATACCGCGAAATATTGGACGAAATCGACTATAAGCAGTCCGAGTGCGACCAACATCACCTTCCAGCCGAACGTGCCGATCTTGGTCCGCCACAGTTCGACGAAAGCCACCGTGAAGAACCCCGACAGAATAAGTGAGTGCAGATTAAAGACCAGATTGAAGTCGACCGCGACGAACGGCAAGCTGAATGCGATAACGATGAACGGCAATAACAGTATTTCCTGGCGAATCGGCAAGTCGCCATTCTCACCGAGGCTGCGGCATCCGGCAACCAGCAAAAACCCGAATATATACTCCGTTAGAAAATAGAAACTGAACAATTGGGTAGAATAATCTTCGTAGCTAAATGCCAGACGCAGACAAAATAACGCAAATGACAGGAAAAGCCACGCGTGAGTCCAGTGCTTTAGCGCGACCACCTTCAGTGACCGGCGCAGAAATAACGTCAGCAGCGTGATTAGCGAAACGCCGGCGATTTGGATGATCAGACCTATCTTCGAGTCCATATTGATCAGGCAGGGGATCGGAAATGCAATGTGCCGGGAGCAGGCGGGAACCTGAGTAATACGGGGCAGGGATCCCCGTATTAGAAGTGTAGTATAAACATTGTTTAATGTCTAGATATTTTTTTGGAGGAATTCTGAAAGTTCTCCTGCTGTGGGCAGGGCCGTGCGAGCCCCTAGGGATCGGCATTTGAGTGCGGCGACAGCGTTGGCCATACGGGCACCCTCCTCAATCTCGGCTCCCGAGAGCAGGCCGTAGAGCAAGCCGACTCGAAAAGCATCACCCGCTCCGGTAGTGTCCTGACATCCGCCCGGCACGGCAAATCCGCTGGTTTCGACGAAGACATTACCGCAGCTCAGCAGCGAACCGCGAGCGCCCAATGTCACTCCGGCAATTCGGCAGCCGAATCGCGATCGCATTTCGGTTATGGCGATGCGGGGATCGCTGATGCCAAGAAAACGTTCGGGAAACTCGGCTGACGAGATCAGTATGTCGACATTTGCCAGGACGTCGTCTACGCCCTCAAAAACGTTATCTATGTCGATCGATACGACCGTCCCGGCGGAGCGGGCGGCCCGAGCCATCCGCAAACAAGCGCCGGTATCGTGGGGAGTGAAATGCAGCACTTTCGCCATCGCGGCCGCGTCCGACGGGGCCTCATCGGCTGTGTACCCGAGGCGTGTATCCCTCTGCCAAATCACGGTCCGCTCGCCTGTCCTTTCGTCAATGATGATGAACGCTATCTGCGTGCCGGCACCGGCAACACGTTCGGCAAAGCGCATATCGACGCCCTCGTCGGCCAACGACTTCCAACCGATCCCTCCCGCATCGTCGTCGCCGAACCGGCCGACATACGCGGTCCTGAGCCCAAGTCTGGTAAGGCCCGCGACCGTCGTGGCGACCTCGCCGCCCGCCGCCCGAATGTAATTCGTAAGTTCGACCTTAGAATCGTAGGCCGGATAATGGGGGACCTCGATCAGAAAATCCACGGCATTCGTGCCAAAGCCTACGCAGTCAAATTGGGCGTCAGATCTCAGTTTGAATGGAAACTTCATAATTGGCGATTTTCCAAAGTCGGCGGTCGGCGGACCGCTTGATTTTCCCCTTTTATTTCTTGCCAAGTTTATACCTGACAGGATAGATTTATTAAAGGATATCAACTAAGTCTGATATTCGACCATTGTTCCACTTAAACTATTTGCTTCCCGGAGATTATCAAGATGCCTACTTCAAACTGTCCAGAATGCAGCGAGGACGTTTACGTTGACGCCGACTCGGAACAGGGGGACGTCGTTTCATGTGACGAGTGCGGTGCCAAACTGGTCGTGGTCGGCTTGGATCCGATCGAACTTGACCTCCAGACCGAAGATGACGACGATCTGCGTCAGTCGGATGATTTTTCGGAATACGGATACGACGACGACCATTATTGATCGCCGCCCGGCAGATAAGGCGATCTTATCTTCGGTCATTGTGACCGACTCAAAGATCGATTCTCGGTCATATCGAACACCGGTATGACCTTCCCACAGCCTCAAATTTCAATCCAAATCCAATAAGATCTTTATATTCGGGTGTATTTCTGCACTGGCACGGAACTTGAGTGTGCAGTTGTGGAGGTGTATCGTCCGCTTGCCACAGTTGCGGACGGTATTTACAAACGCTTGGTTATCCTCCTCTTCGGCGGCCGCTCAACAAGCTCACTGCCCGCAGCGGCCGCCAATGAACGGTAATGAGATTCTCCGATCTGAAAAAACTTGATCCGTTGCCGAGAGCCTTGTGGCTCGTCGTGGTCTCGCTGGCCGTTACCGCGGTCGCGGCGGCGATCTTTTACGTTTCTCATTATCGGGGCCAACGGCTCGTGGTCTTGCTGGCCGCGATCTTCATCTCCACGATCGTTTCAAAGTACGAGTTGAGGCTGCCAAAAACGTCGATCGAGGTCGCAGTGGGTGACATTATTGTGATCTGGGGCGTTTTTTGGCTTGGGGTAAGCGGCGGCGTTCTGCTCGGCGCCGCCGCTTCTATCGCCAAAGCCGGACGTGACGGCAAATTTACGCTTAAGGGCAAGCTTGCGGCAGCCTGCGGTACACTTGCGGCCGGTGCGGCCGGGCTGTCCTATCATTTTATCTACGGTCTCGATCTCTATCGCGAAGAACATCTTTATACGGTCGGCAATCAGGATACTATCATCGTCGGGGCGATCCTTATGACTTTGGTGATCGTGATCGCCCGATTCGCTTTTGGGCCGGTGACAGCGATTGCCGAAAGGAACAGCGGGCGAGGGTCGAACATCGATATCCGCATTCGATCGCGAGCGATCGAGATGATCCCGGTATTTCTCTTTTCGGTCACGCTCGTCGGGCTATTCTCGTATTTTGGTCTGGCGTTCGGCTTTGTGGTACTTCCGTGTTCGATCTTGGCGGTGCTTTCGTACCGTGTTCACCTCAACAGTCTGGCCGTCAAGACTTCGCAAATAATGGAGGCAAGCCGGATCCAATTGGCAACGGTCGAGGCCCTCGCCACAGCGATCGACGCCCGCGATCAGGTCGGCAATGGCCACGTTCGCCGCACGCAGATCTATGCAGTTGGACTCGGGAACGCATTGGGCCTGAGCGAAAACGAGATCAATGCCCTGCGCTCCGGCGCCCTGCTCCACGACATCGGCAAATTGGCGGTGCCCGATCACATCCTGAGCAAACCCGGCCAACTGACTGCCGCCGAGCTCGAAAAAACGAAGGTTCATTCGGTAGTCGGAGCGTCTATCCTCGAAAAGGTCGGATTCAACTATCCGGTCGTGCCCGCGGTGCGTCATCATCACGAATGCTGGGACGGCACGGGTTACCCGGATGGTCTGGCGGGTGAAGACATCCCGAAGACAGCACGCATTCTGGCAATCGCAGACACCTATGATACCTTGCGTAGCGATCGGCCGTTTCGACCGGCCAAGTCGGCAGAAGAAGCCCGCGGGATGCTGCAGCAAGGAGCCGGAACTCAGTTCGACCCGAACATCGTCAGTGTGTTTCTCAAACGGCTTTCCAGTCTCGACGCCCAGGTTGAGGCACAGGGCCTCGGTTACACCGATCGGTCGAGTCTGCTCGAAGAGGCCGTTGCTGTCGAGGCCGAGAATTATATTGAGCAGATCAAACTGGCCAATAAAGAGGTTTTTACTTTGTACGAACTGGCCCGCGACTTTGGGTCGTCAGCGAACCTCGATGAAATGCTTGTGCTGTTCTCCGACCACGTGCGTCGACTCGTGCCCTTTGACACTTTTGTCGTTTATTTGCTTGATGCGTCAAAGCGGTCGGCCACCGCTGCACACGTTTCCGGCGACAATTCCGATCTGCTGGCTAAACGGCATATCAAGGTCGGCAAGGGTGCGACAGGCATTGCTCTGAAACGTCGCCAGATGGTGAAAAATGTAAATCCGGACCTCGATTTTTCGCTTTCGCATCTTGAATTGATCCAGCAGTATTCGACTATGGCCGCACTACCGCTGATCGCGGATGACGAGATCGTCGGAGCGGTTTCGATCTACTCAAACGACCTGCCTGAATACGACGAAGAACATTTGCGGCTGCTTGAAACGGTCTCGCGTATTGCCGCCGAGGCGATCGGCAAGACGCAGGAACACGCCGAGGCCAAGGCAAACGCCCTTACTGACCCGATGACCGGCCTGCCCAATGCCCGCAGCCTGCAATTCCAGTTTGAAAAGGAGATCGGCCGTGCCAGCCGTTCGGGGAGCACGTTTCAGGTTTTGGTTATGGACCTCGACGGCTTCAAGGCGATCAATGATAATTACGGGCATATAGCCGGCGACGAGATGCTTCGCGAGGTCGGCGCGGTCATCCAGGCCCAACTGCGCGATTACGATTTTTTTGCTCGATACGGTGGCGACGAGTTTGTCGCATTGATCCCGGATGCGGGGTATGGCGACGTTACCGACCTATGCAGCCGCATCGAATCAGCCGTGAGTGCCTTCAAACTGCCGGTTGGAGACAACAATTTTGCCTCGGTCGGGGTCAGTCTCGGCTCGGCCGGCTACCCGTCGACCGGAGGAACATTTGACGAATTGATCATTGCCGCGGATAAGGCAATGTACCTGCAGAAATCGGCACGCAAACTTGAGAATCTTGATCCGTTAAAGCACAGCCGTGCCGCGTTGTCGGAAGTGCTCAATGCCGGTACGGTCAGCCGCAGTCCGCTCCTCGACAGCCCGACAAGCGAGAACTTTATCATTGAGCTGGACGAGTCACACGTTATATCATCGGCGGTAAACTAGATCCCGCATTAGAAAGCCTGAGAAAATCGAAAATGGACCTGGTCCTGACGTAATTGGTAGATTGCGTTAGGGCCTGCTGTTTGCGGTATGAGAAATCGCGGAGGATTGAGCAAACGGCCGTAATCGACCGCAAATTCGCCGCCGACCGGAGTCTTCAGCCGAAGTCCTATCCCAGCGGTATGCGTCCATAGTGCCCTAAGATTCTGCCGAAACACATCGTTGGCCGGTACATCTGGCGGGTTAAAGATATCGCCGATCCGGCGAAAGACATTGCCGCCATCGTAAAATGGCACAAACCTTATCGACTTCGAGACCGGAACTCGGGCTTCGAGGTTGACGACCGCCATCGCATTACCGCCAAATGGCACGGTGAAAGGCGTTAAAAATACGTTGTTTCCAGCCGAATTTAGAAACGTTCCCTGCGGCACTATCACGACTCGCGGGCCTGCCTCTTCAAAATCAAACCCCCGCAAGGTATTTGCCCCCCCGGCAAAAAAGCGTTCGCTGACCGGCAGGATATTATTCAGGTCGGGAAACTGAGCATTGTTGAATCGATTTGTGGCCGAAAATACCGTCGCGAGCCCGAGTATCGCCCGGCCAGCGATCGTCGTATTCTTCAGTTTTGGGAACGTGTAATAAAAATTGTAGCTCGCCTGAAACTTCTGAAAGCCGATGTTTGCCCCGAGCTGCGGTATCGAGACATTGTATTCAGCCGTGATATAACTGCCGCGGGTCGGGTCGCTGGCGTTGTACCGGCACTTGTCTCCGGGTTCGCCCTTCGCAATAAGCTCAAGCAGGCTGGATCGGACCGAACAATTTTCTCGCGTGTCGCGAACATAGGTAAACCCAAAGCCGGAGATCCGAACGCGTGCGTCCGGCGTCAACAGATCCTTGATAAGGAGGCTCTCGATATTCGAGAGACGTACGTCCTCAAAACGGTATCTGCCGAAGATTATGCTGCGGTTTTTTCGGCTCAAGGTCCGGCTCGTTTCGGCCGAGACCGACAGACGGTTGATCGTCGGGCTGCCAGTCGGGTTGCCGAATGTATCTATCGGGGTGCCATTGGCGTCAACCCGCTGGACGACGCCAAATGTACCTTTGTCGAAGGCGGATCTGAAAAATCGTGTGACGGTCGAATCGCGCTGGTACTGGGCCGAAAATGTCAGCGGTGCAAAGCGTCCCTCCCCGTCATTCAAAAAGCGCGGATTGATAAAGTCAAACTGCACCAGTTGCTGTCGCTGACTCCAGCGCATACGGGCGCCGCCCTGCCACAGGTTGCCCAAGAGGTTGACGTGGCGAATGTCGAAAAAACCATTGGCGCCGAGATCGGTCGAAAATCCGCCGCCGTAGGTCAGTAGTCGAGGCGGCTGTTCGTTTACGTTGATGATCACGTCCGATGCGCGGTCGCCGCCCGCGGTGTCGCCAGCCGGCTGGGCCTTTATCTCGACGCGGTCGAACGCGTCGGTCGCGTAAAGGTTCTGCTCGGTCCCGTAAATGTCCGACGCTCGCAAAAATTGGCCGGGTTTAAGCTTTGATGCTTTAAGTATCGCCCGCGGTTTTGTATCATTCACACCGTTAACCAGTACACGGTTTATCACAACGCGGCGGCCCTCGGTTTCGACCTTGAATTCGACTTTCAGCGACCGCTTTTCGCTGCCCTCGGGCGGTTCGCTTTCGACGACCGACGAACTTACGCGTGCATCAAAAAATCCCTCTTTCGAGTAAAATTCAGCAAGTTCCCTGACCGCGTTCCGCACCTTCGCACGCGAATATTCGCGGCCTTTTAGGTTGGGCACTTTGGCCAGCAGAGTGTCGGCGGAAAAGGCTTTATTGCCTGTGACCGAGACGTCCTCGACAATCGACGGCGGGCCGTCCTCGACTTGAAAGGTGATGATCAGATCCTCGCCGTTCGGCGACACGCCCTGAATAACCCTCACCTGAGCGTCACGATAGCCGAGTTCGTTGAGCAGCGAACGAATGGTCGCCGCGTCGCGTTCGAGAATGCTTAGGCTTGTAAAGCCGCGGCCATATCCGAACAGCGGTATCACGCCTAAAAGATTCGCCTCCTGCGATTCGAGCACCGTCCGGATCTCATCGATCGGCAAGCGGTCCGTACCTCGCAACCGAAGGCTCAATAGGCGCAGTTTGCGGTTTGCCTTGGCATTGTAATTGATCGTGACGGTGCGGCCCTCGAGATCGACCGTGCCGAGATTTGAACATAGGACCTCGGTATTGTTCGGGATCGCGTCGATGCCCTCGCCGGCGAGCGGTGGCTCGACACTGCAGACCGGCGTCACGTTCGCAAAAAAGTAGCCTTTTTCCTGAAAGTAATTCTCGAGACGCCGTTCGCCTTCGACGATCGCGGCATAATCGACCGTGCCCTCACGCTTGAGCGGCAAAATTCGATCAAGCGTCGAGTTGCTCACCTTTCCGGCATCGGATTCGACCGTTATCTTCACGATCGGCCCGACCTTCCCGCGAAGCCCGATCGCGATCGTGTTCTTATCACTATCGTAACTTACCCGCGGATCATCGAGCTCGGGTGCAGTCAGGTCCTGTTTTCTCAAAAATGCCCGCAACGCGCTTATATCCCGCGCGAGGGCCTCGCGTGTGAACGGTGCTCCCGTGATCAATTTGACGGTCTTCAGCGGTATCGCCCGATCAAGGCCCGCTATTTCGATCTTGAACTCCTCGACCTTGGCCTGTTCGCCCGGCACGACCCTAAAAACAACAGCAACTGAATTTTCACCTTGAAGCGGAGTCTGCTCAAAGGTCACCTCCGAGCGGTAATAACCGCGTTCTCGCAGGTAGTCGAGGATCTGGTCGGCATTGTTGCGAAGCGTTTGTTCGGTGATCGCCGTTCCGGGCGAGAGCAGGTCCAGCTTGAATAGCAACTCCTGTTCAGTTATCGATCTGTCAGAAAATTTGCCGAGGACGATCGAAACCTTATCAGCCTGGCGTTTGCGTCTGACAGCAAATCTGAGATCCACCCCGCCGGCACCATTGGCGGTGGCGGTTACCTTGACCTCGGCAACCTTATTTGTGCGATAAAGAGCCTCGATCGAATCGTGGATCCGCGGAGCCGAGTAGGTCGCTCCGACGCGATCCTTGACGATCATTAGAAACGGCTCGGCGGCGGGAATATTAGGCTGGCCGCCGTCCACAACCACCTCAAGCCTTTCGATCAGACGACGCTCGTATCGGGCCTGAGCATTTGCCGTCCCGACCAGCAGTCCGGTCAAAAAAACCATCGCGGCGATCGTCAAGCATAGCCCGAGTGCACGGCCGCGGCCGCCGAAGAATAGTCTGTTTATGATCGCTATGGCGATAATCGTCAACGGTTGTTTACCAAACTCTAAAATCGTTTTCTGAACCTTATTTCAAAGCTGAAATTGTCGCGGTTGCGCGTGACGTTGCTTAATGACCTCTGCTCGTACTGAGCTACGAACGAAAGCTTGTTCGAAACTCGGTATTCGAGAGCCAACACCTGATTCTGATCCTGCGACAAGTTCGTTGAATACGTGACCCGCAGATTGTTGTTGATCTGACGTCCGACAGTGAGACGGGCCGACGGATTCAGCTGCTGGCCCGAAATTATCGGATCGATCTCGAACACGTTAAGACCGAACAGCTTGTCGGTCGCACGTCGGGCCGGATTATTTATGATCGAATCGGTTAGGATCTCGGCCGCTGTATTGATACCGGTCTGAGCAAGAGTCGGAATGCCGCCGGCAGTGTTTGTTAGCGCTCCGGTCGTTATCAGAGACACCACGTCGGCTTGCGGCAATGCCGGGCTCGATCTCAATGTCGCCGTTAGCAGCTCCGTGTCGTTAAGCGGGCCCGCGAGATTGACAAAGATCTGATACCCGCCTATCTCTGTTTCCGCCTGAAGATTGATCACGGGTTCGATCTCGGTATTCGGGGGAAATTCTAAAACGCCGCGTTGAACGTCGTAGCGATCCTTGCGGTAAAAGAGCGTACCGCTATTGGCCGTAATTCGGCCTGACAGCTGCGGATTGTTGGCGTCGCCGGTCAGAACAAGAGCGACCGAGGCAGTCAGGTCGGCAATGTTGTTTCGGACGACAAGAGCGTCGCGGCCCTCGATGACAAGATCAAAACGGGGAGCCGAAACGGCCGATGCACCGGTCGAAAGCGAAGTTTCCCGGCGGGCTCCGACAACATTGGCAAGATCGATGTCCTTTGAGTACAAGCTGCGTTTTGCATATACACGCCCGCCGATTGTGATTTGGAGATTGTCCTTGTCGTTTCGCCGAATGCCGGTGATCTCGAGCCGCGCATCGCCCGTGGTCAGAAAGTCCTTCGGCAGAGGCACCGTGACGCTGTCGCCGTTCACATTTACGCGAAACGAGCGTACCGAAAGGCCGTTGAGCACCGCTCCGCCCGAGCCCGAGAACTTGCCGCCGCCAAGATAACCGGAGGCCTCCTCGATCTCGGCCTGGTTTGAAGTAAAGATGACGCGTGCACTAACGCGATCGAACGTCAGTCGGTCTGACCCGATAAATGTCGCGATCGCAGCGCTTTCGGCCCTAGCCGATCCCGACAAGCGCGCGGTCAGATTTGGGCCTGAGTAGCGAACCGCAACGTCAGCAAAGCCGGCAAAGAATATATCGGTCGCCGCCAAATTGAGAAGCGTCAGATTGATCCGTCCATCGACCGAAAGGTCGTTGACGCCATCATCGACCAGAGCTTTGCGGCCGCTTATGGTCATATTAGAACCGCCGCCGGCAAATTTTGCGTTCTCAAAAACGACCTCACGAGTATTGAATCGGATCAGGATCGGCTCGACCGCCGCTAATGGATTTTCCTGAACGGTCATCGCCAATTGCGTGAAAGACGCCGTACCGTTCAGACGCGAGCCAGTGTAAACGTATTCGCCCTTGTCGTTCTTTTCACGCAGATTGCCGCCAAAATCGATCTTCCCGGTACCGGTGCCGGTTATCGGCACGCCTTTCAGTTGCGGCACGAATGCCAGATATGGCGAGATCGGGCTCTGATCGAATACGGTCGACACACTGAACGGAAACTCGTCCTGATCGAATCTGATCGATGCGTCGATCACCTGCTGACGGCCTTCGAGATTTGCCATCAGGGCGGCGGTCAACACGGAATTCTGGGTCTTGGTACTTATCAGCACCTCACCGAACGGATTTTCGCCGATATACACGCCCTTGGCTCCGCCGGCGAGTTCGATCATGTAGGTCGTCGGGCTGTCGACCTTGCCGGATGCTCGCCCCGCGATATCGACCGAACCGGTGATCGATGGAACGGTGTCATTCCTAGGCAGGACCGACAGCACTAGCGGCAGCGGAATGTCCTCGCCGATGAGCTGGAAGTCGAAGTCCTTCAACTGGCGGTCATATGAACCTTTCGCCGTCAGAGAGCCCTCGCCGATCCGGATCTCGCCTGTCTCGAGTTCGATCGACGTTCCGCGAAAGACGGCTTTTGCCTTGAGATCATCAAAACTCTGCGCCGCGACGACGCCATCCCGCGATGCGAGATCGATATTTCCCTGTGCATTGTCCGGCAGCCCTCTGACATCGACCGTGCCTGTAGTTTTGCCACTTAAGTCGCGGATCCGCTCCGGCAAAACGATCGGCAATGCTGCCAGCAGATTGCTCGTGTTGACGCCATTGAGTTTGGCCATCACCTCGACGCTGTTCGGCTTACCGAATGGAACGACCAGCGTAAAGTCGGCCGAACCGCCTCCCGGTTCCGAGAGCTTACCGTTCTCCAACCTAAAATCTTCTACGTTCACGCCGACGTCGGCCGTAAGCTGGCCGAGCGGGCGGCCCCGCATCGATACCAACTCGATCGACGCCTTGCCGTCAACGTCTGGTGAATAGAGATTGCCTTTCAATTTGCCGTTAAAACTCAGCCGGCCTGCGACACCTACCTCGAGATCGTTCAATTCGCGTTCGACGTCCGGCGCGAGGCCGGTCACCTCAAAAAGCCGTTTGATCTCGGCAGCGTCTGTAGAGGTCACCTGCAATCCAAGGTCAGACTCCTCAGCCCGGAGGTCAAAGCGGCCGGATGCGGTCATCTCGCTTTTCTCGGTAAACAAACGCGCTTTTGAAATATCAAACAGCCCTCGAACCGCTGATAGAGCGACCTCGCCGTTGACGGGCACCAGCCCGCGCTCGGATGTGCCGGCATTGGCCGTTATCGCTGCATCTACCGTGCCGGAAACCGTGCTGAAGTCAGTGCCGTCAAACGTCAAGATCACCGTTCCGTTCGTGCTGCCCTCGATCGGAATTACGCGGCCGCTCTGAAGCGCCGCGAGCTTTGAAAGATCGAGCGACGTAAACGACGCATTTACCTGCGAACGCGTCTTCGAATTGAGGGCGACCGTCACATTGCCGATCATTTCGCCGTCCATCACGCGTGCATTTAGCTGATCGAGTAGTGCCCGGTCATTGTTGATGTCAACCCTCGCCGTTGCCGAACCGAGAGCGACCGAGCCGATCATTCCGCCGCCGATACTCATATCGGCGGTCGCCCGGTAACGGCCCGATCGCTCTACGACAAAGATCGGCCGGTTGATCTTGACCGCCTCAAGCTTTCCGCCCTCGGAAAGTGACTTCGTGCGTTTCAGAGCGACATTTCCTGCGTCAATATCCCCGGAGCGACCCTCGATCGTTCCGTTTCGAATCGTCAATCGAACACCCGCGATGTTCAAGCTGCCGAGCACTGCCGACTCCGTATCCAACTTCGCGACCCTCAGACTGTCGGAATAAATGACCGTTCCCGAGGAAGTGTCTTCAAGTGTGGCAAGGGGCGTTTCGACGCCCTCGGCCTTCACGCCATTGGCCTCGATTCGAGATGCTTGCAAGTCCGTGGCCATAACACCAACACTGCCCTTGCGAACGTCGATATCGAGCTTACTCGCCGAAAGATCCCTGAGTTTGGCGTCCTTGGTTTCGGCCGTTTGCGACCGCACCCCCTTGATCGCGACCGTCGTGCGTCCGGTTACGCCCTTTACATCTACGCCGCCCGATGTTACCCCATTCAGCCGATAGTCCTTGGTTACATAGGCGTCTGCTGCAACGTTCGGGGACGAAATATCGATACCGCCATCGATCAGTTTCAGCTTCATCTGGCGTGCGCGAAGGTCCAGCAATTCTGTGTCACCGATCGAAAAGCGTTGGGCGCGGCCATTCCCGACCTCGGCCTTGAACTTACGATCCTTGTATTCCGCCATCGCATCCGACAAGAATAGTCCGCCGAGCGATAACGTGGGTGACTTGGCAGCGATCGCCTGCAGCTCGCCGAACCAGCGAAAGTCGGTTCCCGTCCCGCGGACGTTTCCGGTCATTTTCGGAAAATCGACCTGAAAATCCTCAAAAGTCAGCATTTCCGCAACCGCAGTGCCGTTGGCGGCGTAATTGTCATTCGTTCCCTCAACGGTCGCCTCTACGTTGGCTCCACGAAGGTACACACCACCGGCACGTATCGCCTGCGAGTCGGCAATGCCCTCGACGCGGTATTCTTCGCCGCGGCCCGTTACCTTTCCCTTGAAGTTGCCGATGCCGCGAAGGGCTGAGCCCGGCGCGACAAAATTTGATATCTGTGTGATATCGAGCGTCGTGTCCACCTGCAGGTCGTAGCGTGGATCGGTCCAATCGCGGATCGTCCCCGTCAAGCTTGCCTGGCCGACCGGCGTATTTACCCGAAGGTCGGTTATGTCGACACCGTTTCGATCCGCGACACCGATCGCTCGCAGATCGATATTCTCGATGTGACGATCTTCGTATTTAAGTTCAGAGTCTTTGGAATAAAGGTCAAAATTAAAACGTTTGGCATCAGCCACGGGAGCGGCCGAACCCGTATCGGGGGTGATCGAAACAGTCAGATCTTTCGCGTCGCCGGCGAGGCGGCGTGAAAGGTCGCCAAAGTGAATCACGCTATCGGTGACATTTACCCGAACCGAATCGTATTTGAAATTGACGGACGAACCGCGTTCGTCCTCAACGAATTTCAGATTGGAGAAGTTAGAACGGCCGTTCTCGTCAA
This sequence comes from Pyrinomonadaceae bacterium, assembly GCA_019694345.1. Lineage (GTDB taxonomy): Bacteria > Acidobacteriota > Blastocatellia > Pyrinomonadales > Pyrinomonadaceae > OLB17. Next base: position 14,211 of record JAIBCA010000163.1, read on the forward strand.
ACTTGATCCAAACCTCAGCCCCGCTTACGTTCGTGGCATCGAGGCTGATATCGCGGGTCAACCGCCACGCCATAAGGTCGAGGACCGACATCTCAAGCCGCAGGTCGCGGACAAAAAACAGCCGTTCGCCCGTGAACTTGTCTTTGAAGGCCGTGTTTCTCATCTCGAGCGTCATCGGCGATGCAGTAACGCGAAACAATTCTGGCTCGAACGCGATGCCGATCTGGTCGAGCTTGGATGTAAGCTGTCCCTTTATGTAACCGTCGAAAACGCCTACGCGGTAAAGCACGAAGATCGTGATCCCGACGACCATTATTGTCAGGCCCGCGATACCGAGCAACGATAGCACCTTGCGGCGGCCGAACCACGACCGTTTGGGCGGCGACGTTTCGAAGCCGTCCAGATTATCCTCGCCGGATTGATTTTCGATCTTGTCGTCTGCCATTCGATCGTATCTTCGACGCGTACATTAGAGGCCGACGGTCTCGACTATTTCGAGATCAAATGCCTCGATCGCCGAGAATCGCGGCGGGTGATTGGTCAAGAGTTTTATGCGTTTCAGCCCAAGATCGCTCAGTATTTGGGCGCCAATGCCGTAATCGTGAGTCTTACCGTAGCCGGTTTTCTGTTTGGCGGTGGTAAAATCCAATCCCTGTTCCTGCATCAGTTTGTAGGTTCGGAGTTGGTTGACGAGATCAAGATTGTTCTCACGCTGCCGCAAATAAAGAATGACGCCGCGGCCCGCCGCCGCGATCTGATCTAGCGACGACCGTATCGCCGCCGATGCCTCACCAATGTTCGAGCCGAACATGGCAAAGGTGATGTTCTCTGTTTGGACGCGAACAAGTGTCTCGCCCGTTGTATCAGAAACATCGCCGAGGACAAATGCAACGTGGGTCTCGCCATTGATCTGATTCTCGTAAACGATGGCCCGCCATTTCCCCGTATCGCTCGGCAATTCGGATTCGACGACACGTTTTACCAGCTTTTCTTTCTGTACGCGGTAGCGGACGAGGTCCGCGACAGAAATGATCTTTAGCCGATGCTTGGCGGCAAAAACCTCGAGCTCGGGCATGCGCGCCATCGTGCCGTCGTCATTCATAATCTCGCAAATGACGGCGGCCGGCGTGAGGCCGGCGATCTTGGCAATATCAACGCTGGCCTCGGTCTGGCCTACACGAACGAGCACACCGCCGCGTTTCGCCCTCAGCGGAAAAACATGGCCCGGCCGGGCGAGGTCCGACGCCCTTGATGCCGGATCGACCGCCTTGAGTATCGTCGTCGCCCGATCAGCCGCCGAAATACCTGTCGTGACGCCTTCGCGGGCCTCGATCGAGATCGTGAACGCGGTGCCCATGCTCGATGTGTTATCCGAGGTCTGCGGGATCAATTGCAGCTCTTCGCAACGCTCTTCTGTCAATGGGAGACAAATCAGGCCGCGGCCGTGCGTCGCCATGAAATTAATGATCTCAGGCGTCACCATTTCGGCGGCGCACACAAGATCGCCCTCGTTTTCGCGATCTTCGTCGTCGACAATAATGATCATCTTGCCGTCGCGGATGTCTTTGACAGCGTCTTCGATAGAGGATAGGGGCATTTTTTTCTGATCGGGCCGCACACTCCGACCGGCGCCGACCATCCTTTGTTAATACATAAATCTTAGCGAATGACGGCGTTTTTTGCTAACAATAACGGCGGCCCTGCACGCGACGGTATGGTCTGTCAAAACCGTCCAAACTGCTTTGGTTACTTGTGTTTGCTGATTATGCTGACAAAATAACAGTTTATGCCGCCGTCGCTACCGACAAATTCAGTGAGGCTAAAGGTCATACTCCACGGCCTTTTTCTTGTTTCCGGCACCGTTACCGTGCTGATCGGCCAGATTTTGCCGCTCCTCGCGCGACACTATTCGCTCAACGATCTGCAGTTGAGCTTTTATTTTCCGGCGCAGTTCGCCGGATCCCTGGCAGGTACGTTCTTGACCAGCAGATACGCCCGCCAAAATCGATTTCTGCAGGCGTCTATGGTCGGTGCGGCATTGATGGCGTCCGGCCTGCTGATGATGAACGTCGATTCGTTTGCCGTTTCTCTGACCGCGTTCTTTCTCAACGGCATCGGGATCGGCCTGACCTTGCCGGCAATAAATATGACGGTGCTTGAGCTCAGCCCGCAGAAAACTGCATCCGCGCTCAGCCTCCTGAATTTTTGCTGGGGCGTTGGGGCGATCATCTGCAAGCCGTTCGTTGATTTGACAAGCCTCGGAACCAACATTTGGCCGACGACGTTCTTGCTGGCCGTCCCGATGCTGACCGCGGCGGCGATGCTCTACTTTCAGCCTACCCGAGTGATAATGTCCGTTGCCGCTGATACGGCCGGCAATGATGGCGAGGCACCGATCTGGACATTACCGCTGGCATGGGTGATAGCTCTTTTTAATTTCATACACGTCGGTTTTGAGAGCGGGATGGGCGGCTGGCTGACGACCTACACCGAACGCATCGATCAGACACGGGCCGGGCATTGGCTCTCGCCGACATTATTGTATTTCTTGTTCTTCGTCATCGGGCGCGGCTTTGCTCCGCTACTGTTTCGCTTTCTGAACGAAAACAAGATGTTGATCCTCGGGCTTATGGTCGTGCTCGGCGGAATGATGGTGACAGTCACCGCTCTTTCCGCATCAACTCTCGGCATCGGTGCCGCGATCGCGGGATTTGGTACCTCGTGGATATTTCCGACCAACGTGGCGAGGTTTTCCAAGATGTTCGGGCCGAGCGCCTCGCGGCGGGCGACGCCGCTGTTTATCTGCGGTACGCTCGGTGCCGCGGCGTCAACATGGCTGATCGGTTTTGTCTCGGATCGAACTGGCGATCTTAGGTCGGGAATGTACGTGCTCGTCGGGTGTATCTTGCTGTTGATCATCGTCCAGGCAGCTCTCTCCGCACGCAGGATGGCTGACGTTTAGTCGTCCAGGTTCAAACTCCTCAAATACTCGCGAAACTCGCCGCCGAGATCATCACGTTTCAACGCGTATTCGACAGTCGCGATCAGGAAACCGAGCTTATCGCCGGCATCGTGCCGGGCACCTTCGAGCTTTACAGCGTAAAACGGCCGCTCTTTTAGCAACAAGCGCATTGCGTCGGTGATCTGTATCTCGCCGCCGGCACCGGGCGTGGTCTGCTCGATCGCCTGAAAAATATCCGGCGTGAAAATATATCGTCCAATGATCGCCAGATCTGACGGCGCGTCGGCAAAAGCCGGCTTTTCGACCATGTCCTTGATCCTGAAAACACCAGGCTCGACCTCGTCAGCATCGATTACACCGAATCGCGAGATCGCCTCGCCCTCGACCTGCATCGTCGCGATCACGGGTGCCTGATATTTTTCAAAAACATCCATCATCTGACGAAGTGCGGGACGTTCGGCATCGACCACATCATCTGCCAGCAATGCCGCAAAAGGCTCGTTGCCGACAAAATCCTTTGCCTGATAGATCGCGTGGCCAAGCCCCAACGCCTGCTTCTGCCGAGTGTAGCTGATCTTTGCAATGTCCGAGATCGCTCGGACCTGATCAAACATTTCGCTTTTGCCTTTCTCCTGAAGGAGCTGTTCGAGCTCGAAAGAGATGTCAAAATGATTCTCGATAGCGCTCTTGTCGCGACCGGTTATTATGAGTATGGATTCAATACCGCTCGAAACGGCCTCCTCGACCGAATATTGGATCAACGGTTTATCGACGAGCGGCAGCATCTCCTTCGGAGACGCCTTGGTCGCAGGTAGAAATCTGGTGCCCAATCCGGCTGCAGGAAAAACGGCTTTGCGAACTTTGTTTGTCATAGCTCTTTTGCTAAATTCGTCTTGTCTTCTCGGTTAAGACAAACTCTAGATTTTAGGTTAAAAATGCCCGATAAACAAACTTTCACGGTTGTCTCTGGCGATTATAGAGGGTGGTCGTGATCGCCGCCGATTTGAAACGGATCAGAAATGCTGGACCTCAATTTTGTAAGAGAAAATATCGACACCGTTCGGGCGGCGCTTGCTAACCGCAATTTTCCGCTCGATGCGCTTGACCAATTTGCGGCCCTCGACACCGAACGCCGTCGCGTCATTGGCGAATCGGATGCCATTAACCAGCAGCGCAACGCCGCGAGCAAGGAGATCGGAGCTCTGATGCAATCCGGCGATCGCGATACGGCCGAAGCTAAAAAAAGTGAGGTCGCGGGGCTTAAGGAAAGACAGGCCGAGCTTGAGACTCGGCGCGACGCCGCCGAATCGTCGATGCGGGAAATCCTCGTCAACCTGCCCAATATTCCAGCCGCTGACGTCCCGGTCGGTGCCGACGAGTCCGCAAATATCGAGGTTCGAACATGGGGCGAACCCCGTTCGTTCACGTTTGACCCAAAGGACCACGTCGATCTGGGAGAGGCTCTCGGCATACTCGATCTTGAACGCGCGACCAAGATCGCCGGGTCGCGCTTTGCCATTCTGCACGGCGCGGGAGCCAGACTCGAACGGGCGCTCGTCAATTTTATGCTCGACGTCCATACGACCAAGCATGGCTATGCCGAAACGCTGCCGCCGTATCTCGTAAACCGAAATTCGCTCTTCGGCACCAATCAGCTGCCCAAATTTGAACAGGACCTGTTCCACACAACGGACGAACGTCGGCTCGCCCTGATACCAACTGCTGAGGTCCCGGTCACAAATTATTACGCGGGCGAGATACTCGACGCTTCGGAACTGCCCAAACATTTTACGGCGTACACGATGTGTTTTCGCAGCGAAGCTGGAAGTTATGGCCGCGACACTCGTGGCCTGATCCGCCAGCACCAGTTTGAAAAAGTCGAGCTCGTCAAGATCTGCCTGCCGGAGAATTCAGCCGAGGAGCACGAAAAACTGACCGCCGACGCCGAACGCATCCTGCAACTGCTCGGTCTGCCGTACCGGACGGTAATTCTATCGACCGGCGATATGGGTTTCGGAGCGCAGAAGACATACGACCTTGAGGTTTGGCTCCCTAGCCAAAAGACCTATCGCGAGATATCGAGCTGCTCGAACTGCGGCGATTTTCAGTCGCGGCGAATGAATCTCCGGTTTCGCCGCTCGGGTGGAGCCAAACCCGAATTTGTCCACACGCTCAACGGCAGCGGCCTCGCCGTTGGCCGAACATGGCTCGCCGTTGTCGAAAATTATCAGCAGGAAGACGGGTCGATCAAGATCCCGGATGTACTGCAGCCATATATGCACGGGCTGACCGATATCACCCGAGCTTAACCGGAACCGACACTGCGGTTGACGGAAAATGGTGATGTAATTATGAAAACCCAGATCATTCAGATCGGCAATTCGCAAGGAATCCGTATCCCGAAGGTCCTGCTTGAGGAAAGCCGGATCATCGGCGAGGTGGACCTTGAACTTCACCCCGACGGCATCTTGATACGCAACGCCCAAAAGCCGCGGTCGGATTGGGACGCCCAATTCAAGGCAATGGCCGAGAATGAGGATGATGATCTGATCGGAGGCCGATCGAACAATGAGTTCGATAAAAAGGAGTGGCAATGGTAGAGCGATTTGACGTTTTTTTGGTAAGTCTCGATGACGAGGTCGGCAAGGACGCCAAAAATACGCGGCCTTGCGTGGTCGTGTCGCCCGACGAGATCAACCGCAACATCTCGACCGTTATCGTCGCCCCGCTGTCATCGAATGCCGCCCGCTATCCAACGCGAATTCCAGTCACGTTCTTGAACAGCGAACGTGCCGTCGTTCTCGACCAGCTTCGTGTGGTCGATAAGCCTCGCCTCGTCAAGAAGGTCGGTGTCCTGGACGAGTCGGCTCGAAAACCCGTCATCGAATGTTTGTCCGAGATGTTTGCCGAATAGCTCAGACGGCGGTCTTCGACCGGTTCCAGTGTCCGTCCATTTCGGCAAGGCTCGCGTCCTCGATCGAACGTCCCTCCTTGCCGATCTCATCCTCGATAAACTTAAACCTCGCCCTGAATTTTCTATTGGTCCTTTTCAGCGCCGTTTCGGGCTCAACGTTCAGATGCCTGGCGAGATTTTGTACTACAAACAGCAGGTCGCCGATCTCTTCTTCGACATGAGCCGTATCTCCGGCGGCGATCGCGGCCCTTAATTCGGCGACTTCCTCGTCGAGCTTGTCGAAGATCTGGCCGGCATTTTCCCAGTCAAAACCGACTCTTGCCGCCCTTTTGGTCAATTTTAGCCCTTCGAGCAGGGCCGGGAAGTGCACCGGCACCTCGTCCATGATCGAATCCATTACCTTCTCGGCCTTGCCCGACGCCTTTCGTTCGTCCGCCTTGAGTTTGTCCCAGTTGTCGAGTACATCTTCGGCCCGCGCGAAGCTGGCATCGCCGAATACATGCGGATGGCGAAGGATCAGTTTTTGCCTAACGCCCTCGGCCACATCGTCGATCGTAAAATCACCGCGCTCAGCCCCGATCGTCGCATGAAAGACGACCTGGAGCAGGAGATCGCCCAGTTCCTCGCGAAGATTTGCTGTCTCGCCGGTCTGATCCGCTTCCTGGATCGCGTCAAATGTTTCGTATGCCTCTTCGAGCAAATACTGGGACAGCGACGCGTAGGTTTGTTCGTGGTCCCAAGGGCAACCGCCGGGAGCCCGCAGGCGCGCCATCACAGCGACGAGTTCATCAAAAGATCGTGACATACGACAATTAGAGTCAAGCCGGCAGTTTGAGTCAAGTGGATCCGGTCGATCGAATCACTTCCACCACGCAAACGCAAAATGGTAATATTACACAAGGTTACAATTATATGATCGGCAAGGATGACAATAGCGAAGAAGTCAGCTTCAAGGTAGCAGACCGGAGAAAGTACAACCCGGATGGATCCCTCAAGGAAGGCGTAACGCTCGACCCGCCAAAGCCGTCTGCAGAGTCTGATGCCTCTGCTCCCGACGCGGTTATCGAACCGGTACAGGACGCGGCCTCCTCCTATGAGGACGCTTATCTGGATGATGAGCCCGCACCCGAAGACGGCGGCGAGATCCCCGGAGCCAAAGACCCGGCGAGCTTTGTGAATTTTCTATCAACACTCGCGACCAACGCCGCGGCTGCTCTCGGAGCGATGCCTCACCCCGTTACCGGACAGCGCAGTCTCGACCTTGATTCCGGTAAATATTGGCTCGACGTTCTGGCCATGCTGAGAGATAAGACGAAGGGAAACCTTCATTCAAAAGAGGAACGTCTGCTTGAAGGTCTTTTGGCCGATCTGCGCATGCAATACGTTCAGGTCGTTCGAGCGACCGAAGAAAAGCTAAAAGCACAAGCTGCTCAGAAATTCTCGGGCGCCGACATTCTAGGAAAAAAATAGACTCAGAGAACGTCAAGAACATTGAAAGGACCTCCGTTGGGTCCGGGTTCTCATTGAGCACTGTGGCTAAGATCTTATGAGACTCACCTTTTTAGGCACAGGCACTTCGACCGGCGTCCCTTCGATCGGATGCGACTGTGATACGTGTGTTTCTGATGATCCGCGTGACAAGCGTCTTCGAGTTTCGGTACTGATCGAACACGCTGGCCGTTCCATTCTTGTCGATACGTCGATCGACTTTCGCCAGCAGGCATTGCGGGCGAATATTCGGCATCTCGACGCCGTATTAATAACCCACTGCCACGTAGATCACGTGTTTGGGCTCGACGATATAAGGCCGCTCAATTTTCGTTACGGAGCGATGGGCGTTTACGCAAACGAGATCGCCTGGACCGACCTGCGACGGATCTTTCAGTACATCTTCAAACCGACCCACTTTGGCGGCGGGCTGCCGCAGTTGATACCGCACACGGTCGTGCCGAACGCGCCGTTCATGATCGGCGAAGAGATCGAGATAACGCCGCTTGAGGTGACTCACGGCAGGCTGCCCGTCATCGCCTATCGGTTCAACGACTTCGCCTACGCCACGGATCTAAAATCGATCCCACCCGGATCGATGGACCAGCTTCGCGGCCTCGACGTTCTCGTTCTCGACTGTGTCAGGTTCAAGCCGCACTCGACCCACCTTTGCCTTGATGAGGCTCTTGCGTACATCGAGGACCTCAAACCGAAACGATCATATCTGACCCATCTCAATCATGACGTTCTTCACGCTCGAGATTCACACATGCTGCCCGAAAATGTGTGGTTCGCATATGACGAATTGGTGGTCGAAAGCCGCTGATCCGTGGCTTTTCCACTTGTGGATTCCGGCTTAAATCCTTGCGCCACAAGGCGTTACCAAAATGTTACCGATAAATTAAGGCTCTACCTGAGGCGTCGCGCGCTAATTGTTGTAAAAAAGCCACTTAGCGGAAAGTTTTTAAACCACTATATTTTGTGTTGACAAAGGCCAATCACTACCATATAGTCTATATCCACGCGGGAAGAACTGCTGTCGGCTCGGGCAGATTCCCTCGTGAAAATACTCAAAAACTGCGGTGTAATTAATTGGCCTCGCCCATTTGCCGGACAGGTAAAATGCGAAGCGGGTTCGCGGGACTTTCACTCTTTTTTGCACCTTTAAATACCCTTCGACGCAGCGGAACCACGCCCTGACGTAGGGGAATTTTGACGACTGATTATGGACAACAACTTCGCACAGAGCGGTACGGCAACCTCCAGACAAACAGACAACACGGCACAGACCACGATGCAGGTGCGCAAACGTAACGGTTCGCTCGAACCGGTGGACATCAATAAGATCGTCCGTGCGATCACCCGCTGCTGCGTCAATCTGCCGTCCGTTGACAGCCTTCGCATCGCGACCAAAACCATCAGCGGCCTCTACGACGGCGCGACGACCAAGGAACTCGACAAACTCTCGATCCAGACGGCCGCGAGCCTGATCTTCGAGGAGCCCGAGTATTCACGACTTGGTGCTCGGCTGCTCAATCAATACGTTGAGAAGGAGGTCCGTAATCAGGAGATCCATTCGTTTTCACAGTCGATCGCATTTGGTGTTAAAGAGGGATTGATCGGCGACCGCGTCGCCCAGTTCGTTATCGAAAACAGCCGTAAGCTCAACGACGCCATCGACCAAACGCGTAACGATCTTTTTGAGTTCTTCGGATTACGGACGCTATACGACCGCTATCTCCTCAAAAATCCGGTGACTCGCGACGTTATCGAGACGCCCCAATTCTTCTGGATGCGTGTCGCTTGCGGCCTGGCCGAGAGCCCTTATGAGGCGATCGATCTTTATAACTTGTTCTCGTCGCTGGAATATGTGCCGTCGACGCCTACCCTATTCAATTCGGGTACGCGTCACGAGCAGCTTTCGTCCTGCTTTTTGCTCGACAGCCCGCAGGACAGCCTTGAAAGCATCTACAAAAAATATGCCGACGTGGCTATGCTCTCAAAGTTCTCGGGCGGCATAGGGATCGCGTATCATCGCGTCCGCTCGCAGGGTTCGCTCATCCGCGGCACCAATGGCCACTCGAACGGCATTGTTCCGTGGCTCAAGACACTCGACTCGTCGGTTGCGGCCGTCAATCAGGGCGGCAAGCGTAAAGGCGCCTGCTGCGTCTATCTTGAGACGTGGCACGCCGACATCGACGATTTTCTCGAACTCCGTGACAACACCGGCGACGAGGCCCGCCGTACGCACAACCTAAACATTGCCAATTGGATACCGGATCTGTTCATGAAACGCGTACAGGCTGACGGCGTGTGGTCGCTCTTCGACCCGAAGGTCGTGCCTCAATTCCCCGATCTGTATGGCGAGGAATTTGAGGCGGCGTATATTAAGGCCGAGGAAGAAGGTCTTTTCATGAGGCAGGTCAATGCACGTGATCTTTACGCCAAAATGATGCGGACGATGGCTCAGACCGGCAACGGCTGGATGACGTTCAAGGACGCTAGCAATCGCAAGTCGAATCAGACCGCCAAACCTGAAAACGTTGTTCACCTTTCAAACCTCTGCACCGAGATCATCGAGGTCACGTCTGAAAGTGAGACTGCCGTTTGCAATCTCGGATCGATCAATGCTTCGCGTTATGTAACGGACGGCAGATTCGACTATGAAAAGCTGCGCAGCAACGTTCGTCTTGCCGTCAGGCAGCTCGACAAGGTGATCGATCTTAACTACTACGCGATCCCATCGACCTCTGACTCGAATAACCGTTGGCGCAACATCGGTCTCGGCGTAATGGGCCTGCAGGATGTTTTCTTCCAGTTGCGTCTGCCGTTCGACTCAGACGAGGCACGCAAGATCTCGGCCAAGATCCAGGAAGAGATCTACTATGCCGCACTCGATGCGTCGAGCGACCTTGCCGCTGAAAAGGGACCGCATCCGGCATTTGCCGACACGCGTGCCGCGCAGGGCGATCTGCAGTTCGATTTTTGGGGTGTCACGCCCGATGACATTGGCCGCTGGGACGCTCTGCGTGAAAAGATCCGCTCGACCGGGTTGCGTAACAGCCTTATGATCGCCATCGCCCCGACCGCGACGATCGCGTCGATCGCCGGATGTTATGAGTGCATCGAACCGCAAGTGTCTAACCTCTTCAAACGTGAAACTCTGTCGGGCGATTTCGTCCAGATCAACAAATACCTGGTCAAGGAGCTCAAGGCCGCCGGGCTCTGGACCGAGGAGATCCGCAACAAGATCAAACTCGCCGAGGGGTCGGTTCAGGATATCGAGGAATTCAATGACGAGCTTAAATCGATCTACCGCACCGCGTGGGAAATACCAATGAGGTCGCTCATCGACATGGCCGCGGATCGCGGGGCATATATCGACCAGTCCGCCAGCCTGAACCTCTTTATGGAAAGCCCAAACATCGGCAAACTCTCGTCGATGTATATGTATGCCTGGCAGAAGGGCCTGAAAACGACGTATTACCTGCGTTCGCGGCCTGCGACCCGCATCGCTCAGGTCGCCGCCGGCGATAACATCAACACCGTCATCAACGAGCCGACGAAGGTTTACACGGACAAAGAGGCTTTGGTTTGTTCGCTTGAGAACCCGGAGGCGTGTGAGGCATGCCAATAGAATTATGCTACTAGATCCTGGTTTTAACCTTACTCTTCGCCCGATGAAGTATCCGGACTTTTACGAAATGTACCGGAACGCCATCAAGAACACTTGGACCGTTGAAGAGGTCGATTTTTCGACCGACGTGATGGACCTTAAGAACAAGATGACGCCGAGCGAGCGTCATATGATCAATCGTTTGGTGGCGTTTTTCGCGACCGGCGACTCGATCGTGTCAAACAACTTGGTGCTCAATCTCTACAAGCACATCAACGCCCCAGAGGCGAGAATGTATCTGTCCCGGCAGCTGTTTGAAGAGGCGGTCCACGTGCAGTTTTACCTGACCCTGCTCGACACCTACATCCCGGATCATCACGAACGCGAGCAGGCATTTGCCGCCGTTGATAACATTCCGTCGATCCGTAAAAAGGCACAGTTCTGCATGAAATGGATCGATACTATCAATGACCTTGACTCGTTGCAGACCCCTGAACACCGCCGGCAGTTTCTGCTCAACCTGATCTGTTTTGCGACGTGTATCGAAGGTCTATTCTTCTTTGCCGCGTTTGCGTACGTTTATTTCCTTCGGTCGAAGGGTCTGCTTCACGGCCTCGCCGCCGGCACCAATTGGGTGTTTCGCGACGAATCGGCCCATATGGCATTCGCTCTCGAGGTCGTAAACAAGGTCCGCTCCGAACAGCCTGAACTTTTTGATGACAACCTTAATCGCCAGATAGTCGAGATGCTCGACGAGGCTGTGTCTTGCGAAATGCAGTTTGCCGAGGACATTTTGAGCGGCGGCATTTCGGGCCTTTCGACCGGCGACATGCGCCAGTACCTCGAGTACATCGCCGATCAGCGTTTGGCAATGCTCGGCCTTCAAAAGGTCTACGGTGCAAAGAATCCGTTCTCGTTCATGGACCTGCAGGACGTGCAGGAACTCGCCAACTTCTTCGAACGCCGAGTCTCAGCATACCAAGTCGCAGTCGCCGGCGAGGTCAGTTTTAGCGAAGCGTTTTAGGCAGTAACAATGTAAAGAGAACGCCTGGCTTTTTACGGCCAGGCGTTTCTTTTTTGATCATGGGACGGCAATGGTGGCCGACAGCTGGCTGCCGGCACGATTGAACGTGTAGCCCGACTTTGTTACGTCGGCAATAAGCAGTCGGAACTTTCCTGGTGACTTGGCGGTCGAAAAAATCGCATTTCCGAGTTTATTCGTTGCTGCGGTCTGGCTTAGCCGAACTCCGTGCGGCGTAAGCCACGTTACACGTACGGTGGCCCCGCTGACAGGTGTATTCGCCGGATCTACGACCTTCAC
>JAIBCA010000092.1 GCA_019694345.1 Pyrinomonadaceae bacterium
CGGCGGCAGTCCGAGCAATAGACCATTGTGCCGTTGGGTTTGCCGACTGGAAGTGTGTTGACCGGCATTGCGGGGAATTGGACTCCCGAGCCGAACTGGACATCGGTGCCAAAGAATGTCGGGTGGCCTTTCACTTGGCCTTCGGACGGCTGGCCGGTCATAAAGACGATCGTCGCACGGTCAAAATTGGCCTTGCCGAGTCCGCGACAGCCGAGAATATATCCGTCATAGCAAAAGCGGTCACCGGTCGAATAAACGCGGACACGATCATCGGCCGACCATGTCTTTGCACCGTAGAGACTACCGGTCGAAACAATCGTGCGGCGAGCCTTGAATATGATCGGGTCCTCAAATATCGAGTTGACGATAGTGATCGGGTACGAATAGTCGCCGGCGTTAGGGTTCTCGACGCCGTTATAAATGATCGAGGCGGTCATTGCTTCGGCCTGCGAGCCAATTATCGTCGTCGTACCGCTGTCGAGTATGTTGATAAACGTCCCGCCCAGTGCATTTGAAAAACCCCCGCTGAAAGTGTCCTGGATCAGGACCATTCCCACCCGTTCAAAGTGCATCGCATTGGCATTCTGGCCTGGCTGCTTGCGAGGGTTGACGAAAAGACTGCCCATTATCTTCCAATCGGTATTGCGCGAATTTACAAAGATACCGGTGTCGCGGTTGAAGATAAATCGGCAAGCGTTGATCTTGATGTAATCAAACTGCCAGGAGAGATTGGTCTGCGGCAGCCCGTAGGCGTTTATGCCGCGATTGAAATTCTGAAATGTGACACGGTCAAAATTGAAGCCCTGAGACGAGATGAATGATCCATATGCTTCCAGACCATTGGTTTCGTCGTTGCTCAACGAATAAAGCTCGATATCCCTGAATGACACATTCTCGGTGCATTCGCCGACGCGGAAAAGCGAGGTTTTTGTTCCCTTAAGTGTAATGCGCGCGGGATTCTTTCGTGTCAGGTCACTGGTCGAGGCCATTGAATGAAGCCCGTTCGTTCCCTGGATAATAACTCCGGATGGAACCGTTACCGGCGACGATACCACGTAATCACCATCGGGTATCGTCAGCGTGCCGCCATTATTTGTCGCCATCGCCGCCATCGCGCTTTTGAACGCGATCGTGTCGTCAGTCTGACCGTCGCCGACCGCACCGAAGTCTCTGATATTGTAAAATCCTCGGGAGCGGTCGTCAGATTTGGCCGCGACGACGTAGGTGATCGGTCCGGAGTACTGATCACCCTGAAAAGTTACGCGATATGCCTTGTCCTCGCCCTGAAAGCACCATTTATAGTCAGTATCCGCCGCACGGATCTGAGCGGTGGTCGCTGTTTTCTGCGTAAGGGACGCGCCCGAACCGCCGCAGGAAGTTACCTTCATTGGGGTCGAGGGATTCAGATCAGTGATCGTGATCGTGGTCGCCGGCGGCACGTACCGGACCGCGCAAGTTGCCTTGGTGTGTGTGCGAACCGCATCGACAATGACGTTGTAGCCATCGAAACGGTTTTGGGCAGAAGCTATGGCAGCAAAGCTGAGAATCAAAACGGCGATCGAAGCGGTCAATTTCATAATGACATGATTATCGCGTAAACGGTGGGTTGCGGCAATATTTAATGAAATCAAAAGCAGGGAATTTAGCCGGCTGACGGCTCATCAAACAGCCCGGCGGCGATCCCGGCTGTCAACGGCGGCTGAATATGGAAATGCTCGTAGGCACGCCGCGTGACCATGCGGCCGCGGGGAGTTCGGTTCAGAAAACCGATCTGGAGCAGATAGGGTTCGATGATCTCCTCGATAGACTCCTTCTCCTCATGTATGGCGGCCGAGATCGTACTCAGCCCGACAGGGCCGCCGTCAAATTTCTCAATGATAGTTTTGAGCAGCTTTGCATCGATCTCATCAAGACCAAAACTGTCGACTTCCATCCGGTCAAGGGCGTCACCCGCTACGTGCTCGGTGATGCGGCCATCGTGATCAACCTCGGCAAAGTCGCGAACCCGCCGCAGCAGGCGGTTGACGATCCGCGGGGTTCCGCGGCCGCGACGTGCGATCTCGAGTGAACCGCTCCGGTCGATCTCCACGTTCAAAATGCCGGCCGAGCGTTCGCAGATCGTCTGCAGATCTTCGTGTCCGTAAAAATCGAGATGAAACACGATGCCGAATCGCCCCCGAAGCGGTGCGGTCAACATTCCGGGCCTCGTGGTTGCTCCGATCAGGGTAAATTTCGGCAGATCGAGTTTGATCGAACGTGCTGCGGTGCCCTGGCCGATCATTATGTCGAGGCTGTAATCCTCCATCGCCGGGTAGAGGATCTCTTCGATCGCAGGGTTGAGCCGGTGGATCTCATCGATAAATAGGACATCGCCCTCGTCCAGATTGGTCAGAATCGCGGCGAGGTCGCCGGCCTTTTCGATGATCGGCCCCGAAGTCGTCTTGAGTGCCGAACCCATTTCGTTGGCGACGATATTAGATAATGTGGTTTTCCCAAGTCCCGGCGGGCCGGAAAGTAGAATGTGGTCGAGTGCCTCGCGACGCTTAAGTGCCGCCTTCATAAACACACGGAGATTTTCTTTGACCTTTTTTTGGCCGATGTAGTCGGCTAACTGCGTTGGGCGCAGCGAGGCGTCAAACTGAGTTTCCTCGTCCGTTCCAGCCCCCCGGAGATCGATTGCTTCAGGATTGTCCACTTCTAAAATAATAGCCCCTTCGCGTACAAAGCCAAAATATCCATTGAAAAAGCGACAGCGCAGTGCAATACCAACCCAAGCCAGATCGTGCCGTTCTTATAGCTGATCCAGCCGAGGAAAATGCCGGCAAATATCGCCGCAAAGGTTTCGGGCATTGGCTTTTGAAAGTGGATCATGCAATACGGCACCGTCATTACCAGGATCGAATAGAAACCAAGTGAGGGTTTCAAGCTGTGAACAAGAAAGCCGCGAAAGAAAAACTCGAGCCCGAAAAACTGAAAGAAATAGACGAGTTCCCAGATCAGAAGGGTCGAACTCAGGTACGGGTCGCCATTGTAAACCTTCAGGAATGGGTATTTGGCCGAAAAACTCGACGTCAGCGACATCCAGTATACGATCGGCAGCATGATGCCGATACAGAAGATCAGCAGCTTCAAAAAGCCCTTTTCTATGGCAAATGCGACACCGATCTCGCTAAGTTTACGCTTTTGGATAAATTTGACGAAAAATGCCGGAACGACAAAGTAGAAAAGCACCGAGACGACGACCCACCACACTAACCCGTGTAGATTATTGGCCGTTGGCCGAGCGGCTTCATCGCCGATGGCTGAAAAACGTGTGTTCGAAAGTATCGCGGCGAGATATTCCGGATTTTTGAAATACGTTATGCACGTCAGCCCGATCGCAGCGTAGATCAATGCAAAGAGGGCCCGGCGGTCCAGACGGGACAGGTCGTCACGTAGATGTCGGGCGATCTCGAGCATTTCGAAGGCTTACTTGGCCAGGATCTGCAATGCACGGCGAAGCAGCTTTTGGACGGACAACTCGACACCTTCTTGGGCCGCCTGCTTTAATGCCTTTTCGGCCAACGGCCGCTGATAGCCAAGATTGACCAGAGCTGAGAGAGCGTCCTCAAATATGTCGTCTGTCGGAGCCATACCCTTGGCCGCGTCGTCGAGTGCTGCAGCTCCGCCGGGGACGAGTTCGCCGACCTTATCACGAAGTTCGATGACCAGCCTTTCGGCTGTCTTGCGGCCAACGCCGGGGATCGATGTTAGCCTTGCGAGATCGTCGGTCCTTATTGCAAGTATGATCTCATCAGCGCTCATCCCGGAAAGCATCGTGATGCCGGATCTTGCGCCAATGCCCTGAACCGAGATCAAACGGAGATAAAGGTCGCGTTCCCGCAGAGTCTTGAATCCAAAAAGCTGGATAGCGTCCTCGCGGACGTGAGTATAGATCCGCAAACTGACCTCGGATCCCAGATCGCCAAGTTCGTAGAAGGTCGAGAGCGGTATCGAGACCTCGTACCCAACGCCGCCGACGTCGACTATCACGGTATTGGCGTGCTTCTCCAGGAGTTTTCCGGACAGATAAGCGATCATTGCGGTTTATGGCTAAAACGCTGAGTTTAGAGCAAAACACACCTATCGGCAATGGATGCGGAGCCATTTTCGAGTGATTCGGGTGCCCACGCTTGCGCTAGATTTCACAATTTGGTTTAGTATTTTATCATCCGATGAAAGGCGAGAAGATCTCCGAACTCACGACAAACAGGCTAAGTGTCTATCTGCGTTGTCTCAACGAACTCGACGCTCAGGGCGAAGCGTCGGTCTCCTCGGATGCGATGGCCCGACGCTTTCATATGAATTCGGCCCAGATCCGCAAGGATCTGGCAAATTTTGGCGAATTTGGAACTCGCGGTGTCGGATACAACGTAAAGACCCTGCGTGACCATCTTACGAGTATTCTGGGTCTCGATCGCGAGCATCGCGTCGGCATAATCGGAGCCGGGCGGTTGGGGGCCGCTCTTGCCGATTACTATGGTTTTCGAAAGGCCAACTTTACCGTCGCGGCGATATTTGATTCGGATCCGGCAAAGATCGGAAATAATCTCGGCGAAGTGGCCGTACTCGACGCAAAAGACTTTTCACAGGCGGCCCGAAGTTATATGATCGATGTAGCGGTGATCGCGGTTCCGGCCGAGGCGGCCCAGTCGGCGCTCGATCTGGTTGAAAAGGCCGGTATCAAGGCGGTATTGAACTTTGCGCCGGTATCGCTCAGGGCCAGTTCCGATATCAAGATCAACTCGATCGACCTGACAACGTCGCTTGAGAGCCTGTCGTATTTTTTGGCTTCATCGGAAGATGCGCGCTAAGGTTTTATGTTTGAAACCGATCGCCGAATTCCGACGTATTTCCTAACAGTGATCGAATGTAGTATCGAGGTTTTGACCAAATGAACACAAAGGGATTTATTAAACGCATTCTGCCTTTCATCGGAGCATTCTCGTTGGGGCTTTTCATCGCCAGCTTTTTCGTCTCGGTCGGTCTCCCGCGATTCGGCGGCGGAAATAGGGGAATGAGAGGCGAATATAAGCGACAGTTTCGGATGGAGATGGAGAGGCTTCGTCAGGAGAACTTTGAGCTCAAGAACCAGCTTCGTGAGATGCAGTTGGACAGGACTGTCAATGGGACCGGTTCGGAAATGAGGCCGGTCGAAGCGATGCCGCTGATCGACGTGCCGCCGCCGCCGATGCCGCCGGTAGCACCTCACGTCCATCGATAACAACTCGTAAATTCGATTCCACAGGTTAACTGACACATAGGTGTTATGTTAACCTGTGGTTTCCTTTTTTATGGACGAATCTCAAGCCAGAAAACTGATCGTCGAGATAGGCAGACTGCTTTACGAACGGAGCTATGTCGTGTCGTCGGACGGGAATGTCAGCTGTCGATTGGATAATGATACGGTCTTGGCGACCCCGACGATGACCAGCAAGGGCAGAATGACCGAGGATTGCCTCGCGTTGACCGATATGAACGGCCAACCGCTCACGGATAAGAAAGCGTCGTCAGAGCTTGCGATGCACCTGCTGATATACAAAATGCGTCCGGACATCAAAGCCGTTTGCCACGCGCATCCTCCGCACGGGACCGCGTTTGCAGTTGCCGGCCTTGCGATCGACAAACCGATCCTTTCGGAAGTGATATTAACGCTCGGATGTGTGCCATTGACGGGTTACGGAACGCCTTCGACAAACGAATTGACCGAAGCAATGAAACCGTATGTCGAGCACCATAACGCTCTTCTGATGGCGAATCACGGTGCCGTAGCATATGGAGCAGACCTTTGGCAGGCATTTGACCGTTTGGAAACACTCGAACATACCGCGAAGATCGCGATCCTTGCGAAAACGCTCGGCGGAGCCGTCGATCTGCCATCCGACGCGATCGAAAAGCTGATAAATATTCGCGAAAAGGCCGGATATCTGACCGATTCGGCCCGGTGTCAGGCATGCGGCTATCTCCATGATAATGGTGTCGTATGCGGAGCGGGCGAAGTTTCGCATCCGAAGGCCGCCGACCGCGGGGTGAAAGTCTCGCTCTCGCGAGAAGAATTGATCGAGCTTTTGAGCCAAGCGGCCAATTTGAGTTAAACTTAACGGAACGTAGCGATCTACAAGTTATTTTCAGGAGCAAAACTAGATGCAAGAAGCATTGGGAATGGTTGAATGTAAGGGACTCGTGGCCATGATCGAAGCGGCCGATGCGATGGTCAAAGCGGCAAACGTTCAACTCGTCGGATACGAGAAGATCGGAGCCGGATTTGTAACAGCGATCGTCCGCGGTGACGTCGCGGCCGTCAAAGCGGCGACCGACGCTGGTGCCGCTGCCGCCAGGCGCGTTGGCGAACTTGTTAGCGTACACGTCATTCCGCGGCCGCACGCAAGCGTCGACGAAACGCTGCCGATCGTAAAAAAATAGAGAATCTTGAATTGTGAAGAGCGGACGTTGCTGCGCAGCGTTCGCCACTCACAATCATCTGCTCACGACCTCCGAACCGATGATAATCGCACGCATTTTAGGCACCGTCGTGTCCACTCAAAAAGATGAGCGGCTCTTGGGCAAGAAATTGCTCATCGTAAGGCCGGTCAATCTGGACGGATCGGATCAGAGCGGTTACACCGTCGCGGTCGATACCGTCGGAGCCGGCTACCATGAAAAGGTGATCGTTGTTTCCGGCTCATCGGCGAGACTGGCCGAGGGAAACAAGGATTGCCCGGTCGATGCCGCCATTATCGGTGTTATCGACGAGATCGATTTCATCACCGCCGGGAAGTGATCCCGCCTTGATTTCGTAATAGTTCAAATGCAGATCGCCCGCGTCATCGGAACCGTTGTTTCATCAATTAAGAATCAGGCTCTTGAGGGCCGTAAGATGCTGATCGTTCAGACGCTGGACGCTGACCTGAAGCCGAAAGGCTCGCCGATGATCGCGCTCGATGCAGTCGGAGCCGGCGAGGGTGAATTGGTCTTCTGGTGCCGCGGAAAAGAAGCTTCGTTCCCATTCAAACGCGATGAGACTCCGACGGACTGCACCATTGTCGGGATCATCGATTCGGAGGCCCACGTTTTTCGGGGATAGTACTGAATAGATGTTATTGGCACGAGTAATTGGCAATGTCGTGGCAACGCAGAAGAATCAGCGTTATGAGGGTTCGCGTGTAATGCTTTGTCGCCAGGTCACTCCCGAGGGGCGCGACATGGATTACACTTGTATTGCCCTTGATTCGGTCAATGCAGGTGAGGGCGACACGGTGATCATAGTTCAGGAAGGCTGGAGTGCGTCCACTGCGTCCACGGGACAAGCCGGAGCGGCGATCGACTCGGCTATAGTCGGGGTCGTGGACTATGTAGATCTTTTGCCTGGCGTTGAGTAGTTTTCGATATGGAGACCAGTAATATCAAAGATCTCACAACGCAGATCGCCCAGCTGATCGCTGCTGAATCGAATGTGGGGGATCTCGCTTCCATAAAAGCATCACTGGAAAAGATAAACGGCCGCCTCGATGCCTTGGAGTCCTCTCATTCCGGTGGGGCCCATTTACCCAGCCGGTCCCTCAAGCACCCCAGTTTGGAAAAACTCAAGATGCTCGAGGGATTGGCGGATCAGGTGTTTGGCAATGAGGCAAGCGCTGCGATATGCGGGTTTGAGCCGGGGAACAAGCCCTGTGATCATTGCTCGATGTGTAACTCCAGAGGATTCTAAACCATAGACCTATCGCAACTGAAAAGGACACGAAACAGGTCGGGGAATCCCACCATCAGTTTCGTGTCCTCTTTAGTATCAAACGACGATGAACTACGGCTTGACCGGAGCCGAATTCGCGGGAGCCGCCGGAGCGGAAGGAGCGGCCGGAGCAGCTGTTTGCGGTTTTCGCATCGAATTCGCGTCGCCGACGCTCGGAGCGGTCTTGGCCGCCGGCTCAGCCTGGAAGAACGGCTCTTCCTTGAATCCAAGCAACCCGGCAGTCAAAACCGCCGGAAAAGAATTGCGGGTAGTATTGTATGACGTCACTGCGTCATTAAAGTCCAACCGGGCAGTGTTGATGCGATTTTCAGTCCCAGAAAGCTCGTCTTGCAGCTTCATAAATGCTTCGTTCGAGCGCAGCTGCGGATAGTTTTCCTGCAAACTCAATAGTCGCCCGATCGTCCCTCCAAAACTGTTATTCGCATCGATGATAGCCTGTTTTTGTTCCGGCGTTTTGTCACCGTTGGCCCCAGCAGGCGCTGCCTGCTGCGCGTTCAACAGCTTAGAGCGGGCGTCAGCGATCTGCCCGAAAACCTCTTGCTCTTGTATGGCGGTCATTTTTGCGATCTCGGCCGAATTTGGTATCAGGTCGGCACGACGCTGCATCGCACTCTCGACATTTGCCCATTTGCCCTTGACCTGCTGCTGCTTTGCGGTCAGGTCATTATAACTACAGCCGCTGAGGCCAAATGCCGCAAAAAGTGCTATCGATAATAGTATTGCTTTTTTCATCTTAGATTCTCCTGATAGTGATAGATCCATAAAAACCGCGGTTTGTCACTGCCCGGCGGCATCTACTGCGTCGATAACCAACTCGATCTGCTCCATATACTCGCCAAAGAGGGCGTTTGCAGAGATTTCATCCAACTTGTCGGTCCCCTTATTTTCACGAATGTTGAATATTTTTTCAAACGGGGTAATATTGAGCCCCAAATGACTCGCGGTCATCGCTACTATTTCGTGCTTCTTCGCGGGCGGCTGAATGCCCTTGAGGATCAAGACCGCGCGGAATAAGGCGGCAAAGCTTGATAGGCTCTCCGCCATCAGTCCCGCTAATCCATCGACCGACATTGACGCCGGAATATACTGCCGGCGAAGCTGAATCAACTTTGACCGAAGTTCGTATTCCGCCTGATGCCGCAGGAATTTGTCCGATATTTTAAGGCCGGCAAGCACGTCGGTGCCATAAAGTACCTTGTGAGCGACGCTCATCTGGTGAAACTCTATCGGAAAAACGTCAGCCGCGTTCTGCAGTTCCGACACGGTGAAATAGACCGGTACGGGATTGCCCATCCGTCGCCACTCACGAATACAGCTATGAGCGTTGCGAAGATCGGCCGGGCCGATCTTGTTCAGAGCGATCAGGATGTTGTAGTCCGATTGTCGCGGCACAAAATCGCCTGCCGCGGCCGAACCATAGAGAATTACGGACGCAAGATTTTCGCCGTGGGTCTGGCGAAGGTCGTCGATAAATGCTCCAAATTCATTCTTCATACATTTCCAATCTGCGGGTCAGTTGCAGTTGTTATCCCAACCGGACCCCAAAGCCGTTCCGTGTACTCGGTAGCATTTGTTGAGATCGTCCGCCGCAAGCACCTTGTTCAGGATCTCTCGCTGAGGCTGCCAAACGAGACCGGTGTCGTTCAGCATCTTTAGTCGGATATTGGTCGCCTTTACGGAGATGGATGCAACATTTTGCCAGCCCTTACTCTTGCCGGTTTCCTTCCAACTCCTGCCCGGATTGTCGGGCTCATCCCAAGTTAATTCGAAATGTGCTACGTACCAGCCGTCTTGAACAAATTTGATCCAATTTGTCTTGTATCGATCAGTGTCTTCCATCTTCCCTTGAGGAAGCGGGATCGAGTGAATTATCGCAATGAATTTGTCCTTCAGTTTGTTGGCGATCTCATCGTCTTCGGTCACCGCTCTGATGTCCTCGGTGAATTCGTGTACCACGGTTCCCATCGTCGTTCCAACAAGGGCTCCCATTCGTTCGTCCCATTTACCAATGATCGCGTTTCGCGTGTCCTCGTCGTCGATCTCTTTGGCGAGTTCAACCTTGAGTTTTGCTACAAAGGAGTCAAGCGACTGTTTGGTTAGATCAGGATGCTGGGCCTCCGCGTTCGATGTAAGCAACAAGCCGAAAACTGCGACGGCCAGGATGATGTTCATTCTAATTGTTTTTACAAGTGTCATATATTTTCCTCCCAAGATCGCAGTAATAGATGTTCTAATTGTTCGGGTAGTTGCGGCATAAATTCTTACCAATCGCCACCGGAACCGCCGCCCCCAAAATCTCCTCCGCCTCCAAAACCGCCCCAATCGCCGCCGCTCGATGACGAACCCCAGTCACTTGAGGACGAGGAAGACGAACCGCCGGAGCCGCCGCTCAAAATACCACCGATGATCCAAGGCAACGCACTCGAATCGCCTCCGCCTCCGCTGCCTCCGCCGCCGAATCCGCCACCGCCCCAACGGCTGCGGTCCCCCTTCGACGGGCCGCCCTTTCCGCGAGTCGAAATGATAAAAGCAATGATCACGATCACGATCAGTAGACAGCAAAACAGCGAAAAGATCGAAGCCCCGCCCGCTCCGGAAGAACTCGACGGCGTTGCCGATGGTTTCGCCGCGGGAGCGTTACCTTTGTTGCGGATCGTCTCGATGTAAGCATCGATCGTGTCCGAAATGCCCTTGCCGTAATTGCCTTTTCGAAACTCGGGGACCAGATACTGGCGTTGCAGGCTGCCCGCTATCCCGTCCGGCAATTCGTCCTCGAGGTCCTTGCTGATCTGTGTAAAATATTTGCGGTCGTCAACGGCGATCAGCAAAAGGGCACTGGGGTTGTCATCCTGTTTCGAACCGATCTTCCAGCCGCGAGCCACTGCGAGTGAAAAGTCAAAGATGGCGCGTTCGCCGGTGGTCCTAACGGTAACAACGGCAATTTCGACGGACGGTGAGGTTGTCTCTTTGAACTGTTTGAGTTTGCTTTCGAGCTGCTGTTTGGTTGCGATATCGATCACTCCGGCATAATCATTGACGAAGCCGGTCGGAGCAGGCAAAGGAGAGGTATTTTGCGACCACCCTCCCGGATCCTGGCCGATCGCCGTTGTCACGGCGAAAAATATCACAAATATTGCCTGCCAGAGGCCGATACGTTGAAATGTCGTAAGTCCTTTCATTCAATACCAGGTGATCCCTACGATAATATCAAAATAATACGACTTGCGAATCAACTAGGTTCGGAGTTTCGGCCGGCTATCAGTGACCTCGACGATCCTGCCGCGGAAAACGTTCAATACACGGCGAACGACCGGATGAGCTGCCGCATAGGCACTGAGTTCCTCGTCGGTCGGGTCGTCATTCAGCCGCGGCAGATCGGATACAGCGACGTCCCCCTCGTCGGCGGGGATCATATCACTTAGATCGTAAGTCTGAATCGGTGCTGTCCTCCGCGGGGCCGCAACAGCACGCTGTATCTTTGGCAAAGCCTCGATCTCCTCGACGAAGAGAGCTTTGATAATGGCCGACGTCTCGCCAAACGGCATCATATCATCGTCGGTTACCGAAAGCTTGAATTCGTAAAGAGCGTCGAGATTCTTATCTTCAAAATGAATAAGCTCCTCCGATGTGAGCGACGGCAGACGAACATGGGCTCGAGCGGTCTCCGGACCGCGCTTTTGCACGGGAGCGGGCGGGACAACCTCCAATTCGGGGGCTTGAAGTTCATCGTATGACGGATCGAATGGCGGTTCGTCAAACATGTCACTGTCAGGCGAAAATTCCGGTTCAGTCTCGTCGGCAGCGACTGGTTCCGGGACAGGTGCAGGAGCATTCTCCGCAGGCAGGTTTGCCGGAATTTCCGCTCCGGACGTGATTTCGGGCACGCCGGCCTCAAATGTCAGAGCATCACCGACGCCTAATTTAAGAGTTTTTTTTTCCTCTGCGGCGTCCGGTGGTGAGCTTGGACGGGTCATCGGGCCTGTGTTGCCGCCGGCAATTCCTTCGAGACGTTTGAGCAGGTCCTCGACAGGAGCAACTCGCCGCAATTCGATCAGCTTGATCAAGCCGATCTCGACAACGTATCGCGAATGCGTCGCTTCTTTCAGCTTTGACTCGGTTTCCGCCAAAGAATTAAATGCGCGCAAAAGGTCAGCTTCGGTAGATCCGCCGCTCAGTTCCTTCATCATTTCGGCACCGATGACCGCCGTCTCGAAAAATTTCGGATCGTTCCCTGCAACCTTGAAAACCAGCAAATCGCGATACATCCCAAGCAGGTCGCGGCAAAAATTGCGGAGGTCATGACCACGTCCGACGAGATCGTCGACGACCGAGAGGATCTCTCGCGAGTCACGAGATGTCACGGCGTTGACCACGCGGGTCAGAATTTCGACGCCGGCGAAGCCTAACGAATTGGTGACGTCGGCCGCCGTGATCGTTTCGCCCGAAAAGCTGATGACCTGGTCAAAGTTCGATTGGGCGTCCCGCATCGAGCCTTCGCCCGAACGAGCGATCTCGCGAAGGGCCTCCTCGGAAATATCGATCCTTTCGGCCTCGGCTATGAGTTTCAACCGATCGTAGATCTTCTGCAGCGGGATCGTTCGAAACTGAAATTCCTGACAGCGAGATAATATTGTGTCCGGGACCTTATGAAGTTCGGTTGTCGCCATTACAAAAACTACACGTTCCGGCGGTTCCTCGAGCGTTTTGAGCAGGGCATTGAATGCAGGTTTGGAAAGCTGATGAACCTCGTCGATGATAAATACCTTGAAACGGTCGCGAGCCGGATTGAAATTGATACTCTCGATGATCGTCTCACGGACGTCGTCGATGCCGGTGTGCGAGGCCGCGTCGATCTCAAGTACGTCGATCGAACGGCTTTCCGAAATTTCTAGGCACGACGGGCACATGGTTTCGGCGGCTCCGGAACACGGCGTAAGGTTCGGACCCGGGGTCTTATGGCAATTCAGCGATTTGGCGAGCAACCGTGCGGTGGTAGTCTTGCCGACGCCGCGGGCACCCGAGAAAAGGTATGCATGATGCAAACGGTCATGCTCGATCGCATTACGCAGTGTGTGCGTAATGATCTCCTGGCCGGTGACCTCTTCAAATGTTTGCGGCCGCCACTTACGGGCAATTACCTGATAAGACATTTAGATGAATTGTAGATCGGAAGCCGGAAATAGTAAATCAAACCATTCGGGAACCCGCGGGAAGACTGGCCGTGCGGCCATCTATCGCCCGGACTGCATTTTCTTTGCGACCTTCTGGACCTCGTCAAGCACTCGGAGAAGGTTGCCGCTCCAAAGCATTTCGATCTGTTTTTTGGTGTAGCCGCGTCGAACGAGTTCGAGCGTGACGTTAAAGGTTTCGCCGGCGTCGTCCCATCCCTCGACCCCGCCGCCGCCGTCAAAGTCTGAACTGATGCCAACATGATCGATCCCCATCTTTTTAACCAGATAATCGATGTGATCGACAAAATCCTTTACGTTAACGTCCGGGGCTACGTCTTTCAGGCGCTCTTTGATGATAGGGTTCGTTTTCGAACGGAACGCCGCGATCCGCGTCATATACGCGTTACGCTCCGCTTCCGGCATCTTCATAACATCGGCACGCGGAACGATGGTGAAATTCTCTTTTTCGGCCAGTTCCTTTGAGATCTCGGCGGTCTTAGCGGCACGCAATTCGCTCTTTTCTTTGCTGACATAGCTTCGAAATGCAACCGCCTGGACAACGCCGCCATTGAGCTTGATCAACTCCAGTTCTTCATCGGAAAGATTGCGGCTGTGATCGCATAGTGCCCTTGCTCCTGAGTGCGAGGCGATAACGGGGGCCTTGGTCAACTGCAGAGCCTGAATATTCGAGAGTTTGGACGGATGGGAAAGGTCAACAATTATGCCCCATTTATTCATCTCAGCGATCGCCCTTTTACCGAGGTCGCTGAGGCCGTTATGGAGCCATTTATTATCGCGTTCTCCGGTATTGGAATCGGCCAACTGGCTGTGACCGTTGTGGGCGAGTGACATGTAGCGCGCCCCGCGCTCGGCAAACTTGCGGATGTTGTCAAGATCCGTCCCGATCGGATATCCGTTTTCGACACCGATCATCGCGACCTTCTTGCCGGATTTGTTGATCCGCCGAACGTCTTTGGACGTAAGCGCGAGCTCGATCTGGCCGGGAGCGATCTTTTCCGTGAGGCGGTGGATCGCATCAAATTTATCGATGGCGTTCTCATAAGCCTTTCTATACCCCTCTTCGGTCAGGTCGCCCTGTCCGGTATATACGATCATCCACGATACATCCAGGCCTCCGCGGACCATCTTCGGCAAAGTGACCTGATTTGGCAGATCCTGCGTGTAATTGACCTTGTCGGTGAAATTACGGGTGTCGATGTCATTATGGGTATCAAGTGTGATCACCTCGGCATGGATCTTTTTGGCCTTTGCGATCAAAGCGGCATCTTTGCCGGCAGTCTGAGCCAGAGTCCCAACCCCGGAAATCGAGAAGATAATAATGGACACAAGGACGCAGCTGAAGTTTCGTTTCATATATTTTGTCGCCGAACTTAGTATTTATATCATCTCATCGCGAAAAAGCAGAAAAGTGAAAAAGGCGACATGGCACTTCTCACATGAAATACCATTTCGCCTTTCTGAGGTCGTTTTGAATGGCCGCCTAAGCGGATCGAACCGACATAAATTGGTGGTCTCAGACGTTACCGCAACACAAGCTGAAATCGCTACCGTTGCTCGATTCCTCGCCTAGCGGAGTTCACAACTCAAACCTTGTGCGGAGCCTGAGACCGTATGGCGGAAAGGGTGGGATTCGAACCCACGGAACCCTTTTGAGGTTCACTACATTTCCAATGTAGCCAATTCAACCGCTCTTGCACCTTTCCGAACTAAATAAATTGTCAAACACTTCCACCGGAAACAAACCGGCGAAACGATCACTCGGCCGAATCTTCGACGATGATAGTTTCCTCAACCACGACTACCTCAGCGGCATCATCATCGTCACCTAACCAACTGTACACAAATCCGGCCAAAAGTGCACCCAAGATCGGTGCGAGCCAAAACAGCCAGAGTTCGCTGAACGCCCAACCCTGAACAAATACCGCAGGACCGGTGCTTCGTGCCGGATTGACCGAGGTGTTCGTGACCGGGATCGAGATCAGGTGGATCAATGTGAGTGCCAAACCGATCGCGATCGGAGCAAACCCTTTCGGAGCACGCTTATGTGTCGATCCGAGAATGACCACCAAAAAGAAAAATGTCATCACAACTTCGGCCACAAAGCACGCCAGGATCTCGTATTTGCCTGGTGAATGCTCACCAAAGCCATTAGCGGCAAAACCGCCCGCCAATCCAAAACCGGCCTTTCCGCTGGCAATTATGTACAGAATACCGGCCCCGGCAATTCCGCCCAGAACCTGCGCCACAATATACGGCAAGACATCCTTAGCGTCGAAACGCTTGCCGGCCCAAAGACCGATCGAGACGGCCGGATTGAAATGGCCGCCGGAAATGTGGCCAAGGGCGTATGCTCCGGTCAAAACCGTGAGTCCGAAGGCAAGCGAAACACCTGCGAATCCGATACCCAAATTGGGGAAAGCAGCCGCAAGGACCGCGCTGCCGCAACCGCCGAGGACGAGCCAAAGCGTACCTAAAAACTCTGCAGTCAATCTTTTGGTCAATGGCATAACTTAAATTCCTCCGATGAATTTATGATCGCTTTAAGAGGTTAGATATAGCCGACGTATGTTAACCAATGAGTGCTTTTACGTTTCAAAAGGCCTGAAAAGTAATGGCGGAGAGGGTGGGATTCGAACCCACGGTACCCGTTAAGGCACAGCAATTTTCGAGACTGCCCGATTCAACCACTCTCGCACCTCTCCGCGAACTTTCAATAATAAGGGTTACAACTAAAAAATATCAAGTTCGGTTACGATTTTCGCTTCGCCCTGAAGAAAGACCGCAATAATTCACGGCACTCGGCGGCTAGAACACCGGCCAAATACTCAATTCGGTGGTTGAGTTCGCCGCCCTTGCCGATTCCAAAATGGGTGTGTACCCCGCCGAACCTGACATCGTGCGCGCCGAAAACGACGCGGCAGACGCGAGCCGTCACCAATGCTCCGGCACACATAGCACATGGCTCGAGCGTCGTGTAAACAGTCGAGCCGTTGAGTCGATAATTCTCCACTTTTGACGCTGCATCCCGAATTGCGACGATCTCAGCGTGAGCGGTCGGGTCGTTATCGGCTATTGTGCGATTGTAACCGGTTGCCAGCAAATCGCCGTTCTCACTGACGATGCACGCTCCGATGGGCACCTCGCCGGCCTTTTGGGCCTCAAGGGCCGCATCGATAGCGACCCTCATCCATTTTTCATCTTTGGTATCCGGCACGGCGTTATTCTATCGCAGTCGCGGTCATATCAACGAACAGTGTCCGAAAGGTCGTTATTTCTTGCATCCCGCAGGCGAAAGTGTTAAACCATTAGTTGCAGGGAATTGACCGCTCGCCCCAAAATGTTCATTCCATTCGGCTTATGAGTGATGAGGTCCGGCTCGGAACGCAGACCACTGACGACGACATACACACCACCAGCATTCCCGAGTCATTTCGGGCATTTGCCGATGAGGTGCGCCGGCGCAATCAAAAGCCCAAAACGACACCGATCACGATTGCCCAGAAGCTCCAGCCGGCGGAATTCAATACCGCAATGGTGCACTTTTATCGCGGTGAGATCCAGCGGTCAAATATCTGGCGCAACCGTCTTGATGCAACGACCAACTGGGCGGTGATCACGGCCGGAGCGACACTTTCGTTCGTCTTCAGCTCGCCCCAGAATCCGCATTTTGCGATCCCGATCAACACGATCCTGGTTTCGATCTTCTTGTTCATGGAGGCCCGCCGTTACCGATATTACGAGCTATGGGCAAACCGAGTGCGCGTCCTTGAGACCGGCTATTTTGCCCCGATGCTGTCATCGCGGACGATCCCGCCGGACAAGGAATGGGCCGAGCATATTTCCGCTGACCTTATATCGCCGCACTTTACCATAAGCGAATGGGAGGCGGTTGGCCGGCGTTTAAGGGCGAACTACCTATGGATATTCATATTGCTTGGACTTTGCTGGATGCTGAAGGTCTATATTCATCCCGGACCGCCCGCGAGTATGTCGGAGATGGTCGCAAGGGCGTCGGTCGGACTTGCGCCCGGCTGGATGGTGATGACCTTCGTGCTGATGTTCAATTTTATCGTCATCTTTGTCGCGTTCAGCACGCTTAAACTCCGGGATTCATCCAGCGAGGTGCTGCCTCTTGAAGATTTTGAGTGGCATCCTCTTAAGCAGGTCTCGGAGTGGGCCGAAAGCAATCTGAAACGCCGCAATACGATCCGTCGATCGAAAAAGGCCCGCCAGCGAATGCGGAGCATACACAAAACCGAAAGTTAGTAATTTTATTGGAGAATAACCCTTTTTATGTCAAACCCTTTGCGAGAGCGCGGTAATGCTCACGAATCAGAGTATTTTCACCGCAAGGAACAGGAATTGATCGCCAAGATGAAGGCAAAACTCGAAGACGAGAACGCCCGGAGCCTTGCGATCAAATGTCCTAAGTGCGACGGAACATTGGTTGAATCGGACTTTGAGAACATCAAGATCGACGTTTGCGACAAATGTTCTGGCGTTTGGTTGGATGCCGGTGAACTCACTCAGGTAGTGAATCAGGAAGAGAAGGACGGCGGCTGGTTCGGCAAGCTTTTCGGTTAGAACAGTCGGAGGAATGGATGAGGGCAAATCTCTCAGTTAAGTTCGCGGTAGGCTTGGCGCTCTTTATTGGAGCGTCAAGCGTTTTTGTTTCTCCTGTGTCGGCCCAGTTGGCCCCGGCAGTTCGGGCGAACAAGGTGGAGGAGCGACTGCTCAAGAGCAAGCTGATGGCTCGCGATATGCCATACCGAGTGATCCTGCCGGCGAAATACTCTTTGGCGAAGAGCGAGAGATTTCCGGTTATCTACCTGCTGCATGGCCTTACCGGCAACTATAGGAACTGGGTCGACAAGACCGATGTTGAACAATTTGCGGTAAACTATGATGTCATCATCATCACCGTCGATGGTAACAACGGCTGGTACACGGATAGCGTTTCGGCACCAAATGATAGGTTTGAGAGCTATATTGTCAGAGAACTGATCCCCGAGGTCGAAGAGGATCTTCGCGTCATTGCCGATCGAGGTCATCGAATGATCGCGGGCCTTTCGATGGGCGGTTACGGTTCGATCAAATTTGGCCTTAAATATCCTGAGATGTTCTCACTGGTCGGCAGTTTCAGCGGAGCGCTCGGGGCGTCATCGTTCACCGAGAAGAACGCCGGACCCAATATCGGGAAGACCATCGACCTGATCTACGGTCCGGTGGGCAGCGAGACCAGGGCCGCTAATGACATCTTCAAGATGATACGCGAGGCATCTGCGGAAAAAATAAAGGCGATGCCCTTCATCTACCAATCGTGTGGTACCGAGGATTTTCTGATCGGCAATAACCGCGAATTTCTAGCTCTGATGAACGAGAAGAAGGTCGCTCACGAATATCGCGAACACCCCGGCGTACATGACTGGGTGTTTTGGAACGATCAGGTAAGAGAATTTTTGGCGGTGGCCGAACGTGCGTTGCCCAAGAAATAGATTTTGAGTAATTGTCGTCCAATGAGATATTAAGTTCGGTTCCGGCACCAGCGTCGAAACCCCGAATTGTTGACGGGTATGAAGTTCAGCTATTTGATCCTAACTTGGAATCGGAGGGCCTTCCTTGAGCGATGCATTTCAGAACTCGTGGCTAATATTGGTGCGTCAGACAGTGAGATCATCGTGATGGACAACGGTTCTGACGACGGTACGCCACAGTACTTGAATAGACTGAAAAGTGATAAGCGTTTTCGGATATACCTGCTCGAAAAGAATTACGGGCTCGCTTCTTACAAGAAGCTTTTGCGAAAGGCGAGAGGCGAATATATTGTTATCGTCGATGATGATGTATTGATGTTTCCGCCGGACATCGAGGGGACATTTGCACGCTATTTCTCTGATTTTGCTGATTTCGGATTTTTGGCCCTTGACGTAGTTCAGAATGAATACACCAATGGGGCGAAGCCATCGGATGACCACTATGTCGAATACGTCAAAGGTGAAAATATCATCCAAGCCGGTCCTACCGGAGGTTGGTGTGCATGCTTCAAGCGAAAGAGCTTTCGAAAAGTTTGGTTGCTTTTCGAACTTTCGAACATAAATATGAAAGCCCCGGAGGACGGGTTGCTGTCAGGATTGATCTATCGCTGGTGCGGTCTGAAAAGCGGAATTATCAAAGGAGAACGGTGCTTTCACGCCAGCGGACCGCACTATTCTCGTGAAAACGGATTTCTCGACCGTGATATAGAAAAATATCGAATGTCCGGGCTTGCAGATTTCGTGGAAGCCTACAAGTCATACAAATGATTCCGCCGATCCTCACCTATTCGCAGCCCATACGGTAAAATCTTTACATGCTTAACTTTGCAATCGAAACCGCGCGCGAAGCGGGACAACTCTTACTCGAAAAGTTCGATCGCGGTATCGCAATCCATAAAAAAGGAGACACCAACCTCGTTACCGAGGCTGACCTGGCGAGCGAAGCTCTGATCATTGAACGCATCAGATCTTACTACCCCCGTCATTCGATACTCGCCGAGGAGTCGGGTAATGCGGTTGTCATCGGCGGTGAAAACACTTGGAAATGGATCATCGACCCGCTCGACGGCACAACGAATTTCGCCCATGGTTATCCCTGCTTTTGCGTAACATTGGCGCTTGAGCATGATGGCGAGATCGTTGTTGGGGTGACGTTTGATCCGACTCGAAATGAGCTATTCGCGGCCGAAAGGGGTTGCGGTGCCTCGCTGAACGGCAAACCGATCCGAGTATCGAATTGTGAAAATTTGGGCGATGCTCTGATCGTTACTGGGTTTCCGTATGACATCAAACATCGAGACGATTTCGCCCGACATTTGACCGAGATGCTTTTGTCATCGAGAGGGGTACGCCGGGACGGTTCGGCCGCTATCGATATGGCATACGTGGCGTGCGGCCGGTTTGACGGTTTTTGGGAAGAGGGGCTGAATCCGTGGGATGTCGCGGCCGGCGTTTTGCTGATCGAAGAGGCCGGCGGACAACTGAGCTATTATGACGGCAGGCCTTTCAGCATCTACACACCGCCGATCTGCGCAAGCAACGGCCTGCTGCATACGCAGATGCTCAGGATCCTTTCGTAACTACGGAACATACGCGGCGGCGACAGGACGATCATTTGCATTGCCAAACACCACTGAAGTAAATCCGGCTGTCGACCGCAGCAGGTACCATGTAGTATTTGACGGCCTAAAGATCGCGACGTCCGTTTTCGCATCGCCGTCGTAATCGCCGACTACCGGCAGATCGCCGGGTACCCCCCAAGATAGGCCATAGTAGTTGAACGTGCCGGACGTCAGGATGTAGAAGTCAGGAAGGTTCGAGTCCGCGGTAGCACGAAATACGGCCACGTCTGTTTTACCATCACCGTCGTAATCAGCCGCGATCGGCTTGTCACCGACTGTTCCAAACGGGAACGCAACATAAGCGTTGTTAGAACTCTGGTAGAAGTGCCATGTGCCGTCGGCCGGGCGAAAAACACATAGATCGCCAATGCCATCGCCGTCGTAATCGACCATCTGAGGAATATCGCCGTTAGCTCCAAATTGCTGCGCGAAAAACTGGCCGCCGATACTTCGCAATTGATACCAAACGCCGTTTGAGGGCCTGAATACCGCAAAGTCGGCCCTGCTGTCACCGTCAAAATCATTGGGCATTGGTAGATCGCCCGCGGCACCGAACTGAACCGTCGTGCCGGTCGATGTGGCCGAATTGAATACGTACCAAGTGCCATTCGACGGCCGAAATACCGCCAAGTCGGTCTTATTGTCGCCGTCATAGTCGGCGGGGGCAATATTGTCACTCCCGAAGCCCCAAAGCTGCGACGAGGACGAACTGCTGCCGCTGTACTGAATATTCCAATTGTTGGTCGAGGGCCTAAATGCGGAAATGTCGGTCTTGCCGTCCGCATCAAAATCAAATTGGGAGCGAGGCACTCGCTTTATCGTCACGTCGTTGCCGTCGCCCCCCAAGTAGCTTATGCGAAACGCCGTGTTAAGAGCACCCGCAAAAATAGCTCCCTCGGGGGCCCCGGCAAACGTCCCGACGACCGCGTCTGAGCCGTCATTGTTGATTATCTTGTATTCATCGCCCATCACCGGGACATAGCCGTTCCACGGTAATGGAGCGAGTCGTGCGTTCGCGAGATTGACCGTGCCTGTCACGTTAAGCTGATCATGCCCGTTTGCACCGGCGACCGGGCCGGCGATCTTACAGAGATACGTGCCGTTGGGTGTGAATGTCACGCCGTTCGCCAGATTGAGTATGCCCGTCGGCGAGGTCAATGTCCCGGCGCTTATCACCCCTTGAGTGACAGTAGTGGCACCTACCGCCCCTGTTCCGCCAAATCCGCTCAAGGCGAGGCCGCCGCCGGTCGTGGTCGGATTATTGACATTCACTATACTTGACGGAATTGTTGCGTCAACGACGAAGATCCCGTTGTTCAACGTGATCGGACCGCTAAATCCTGACGCTGCGATGATCGCACCCGCACCGGTACCGTTCTTTGTCACCGATCCCGAACCGGAGATCAGGCCAAAGCCGACAATTCCGGCACCATCGATCGTTAAGGGAAAGCTCCCGATAGATAGGATAGCTACCGTTGCTGTTCCGCCGGTTGCGGCTGAGAATGTCTGAGGCCCGTTCAACGATATTGCCAGGTTGACAGTGGCGGTTCCGGCGTTGACCGTTAGTCCATTAACAAGGCGGATCGGGTTACCGGAGAATGTGTAGGCTCCGCCCTCGACGGTGATCGAGTTGAAGCTTGTAAGTAAAAACAGATTGTTATTGTTCGACTGTTGTAGAGCGGAAGCCGGAAACACAAGGTCGTCGCCCGCGACAGGTGCGATGTCCGTCGACCAGTTTGCCGCCGTATTCCAATTGGTATCGGCCCCGCCGCCGTCCCATGTCTTGGTGGCAGAAGACGCTGTTGAGCTAATTAGGAGGACCAAAGCAACCAGAAGTATGTATCGCATATATCTCTTTACCCCGACGAACGGAAACACTCGAACGCCAGCGAATTTATCACATCCGCGAAAATGACACCAATCGTTGGCCGTTCAATTTCGGTTCGACTCATTTACCGTAGAAAGGTCGTGTGATAACCTTTGAAATTGGTTCAGATCAAAAATTTATGTCATGGTTTCGCCGGGACAAACCGAAGATCGAAGATCTTGAGATCGACGAGGAAAGAACAGTTAAAACGGAGGGGATATTTGTAAAATGCCCCGAGTGCGACAGCGCTCTCTACAAACGCGAATTAAAGGAATCGCATGAGGTTTGTACACACTGCGGATATCACTTCCGCTACTCAGCTGAGGGCCGCCTTCGTGACCTATATGACGACGCACGATACGAGAAACTAGACGAAGATGTGACGTCCGGCGACCCGCTCGGTTTTTTCGATTCTAAACCTTACACTGATCGGATCGACCAGGCGATCGCGTCGTCGGGCTTGCCGGAGGCGATCATTTCTGCCAAGGGTATGGCGGGCGGTCACCTCGTTTATGCCGGAGCCATGGACATGTCTTTCATTGGCGGATCGATGGGATCTGCAGTCGGTGAAAAGATCACACGAATCGTTGAGTACGCCGTCCGTGACCGCGGTGCCGTAGTTATATTTTCCGCCTCGGGCGGAGCCCGAATGCAGGAAGGCACGCTTAGCCTGATGCAAATGGGTAAGATCTCGGCGGCACTAGCCAGGCTCCATGAAGAGCGGCTGCCGTTCATATCGGTACTTACTGATCCGACCACCGGAGGTGTTACGGCGAGTTTTGCGATGCTCGGCGATGTCATACTTGCCGAACCGAAGGCGCTGATCGGTTTTGCCGGTCCGCGCGTCATTGAGCAAACGATAAGGCAGAAACTGCCCAAGGGCTTTCAGAGGAGCGAGTTTTTGCTTGAACACGGCATGATCGACATTGTCGTCGACCGCCGCGAAATGAAAGAAACGATCGTACGAATGCTCGATTTTATGATGAATCCCGCGGTTTTGGGTTAATTATGCTGATTGACGTACTGGCTGAGATCTTCGAACGCGACTTGGTCAAACTCCGGACCGAGGTCGAACATTATCCGCATGAACGCGACCTTTGGAAGGTTAGCGGTGCGATCCCAAATTCGGCCGGCAACCTCACACTGCATTTGGTCGGTAATCTCAAGCATTTTGTCGGTGCCGTCCTCGGCGGTTTCGAGTATGTTCGCGACCGTGACCTGGAGTTTGCCGATGCGGATGTGCCCCGCGACCAACTGATCGCCGCGATCGACGAAACTCGCGTTGTTGTCAAGACGGCATTGGGCAAGTTGACGCCGGCGGATCTGTCGGCCGAGTACCCGATCAATGTATTCGGCCATCCGATGACGACCGAGTTTTTTATCGTCCATCTGGCAACGCATCTAGACTATCATCTCGGCCAGATCAATTATCATCGACGTCTACTTGCAAAATAGCCAACCGTGAATTTCCACGAGTCAGAATCGTATCTGCTCTCACTCGGCAACGAGGTCGCCGCGATGAAACTCGGCCTCGAAAATATACGAACCCTCCTCAGCGAACTCGGAGCCCCCCAAAACGAGTATCTTAAGGTCCAGGTCGCCGGAACCAACGGTAAGGGCTCTGTTTGTGCTTTCCTTGGAGCGATCTGTACGAAGGCATCGATAAATAACGGTGTATTCACCTCGCCCCATCTCGTCTCCGTAACGGAACGCATCCGGATAAATGGCGTTGATATCACAGAGCACGAATTTGCCGCTTGTGCCAGTGAGGTGCGTGATGTTTCTGATCGGTTGCTGGAGCAGGGATTGATCGAGCATCGCCCGACTTTCTTTGAGCAGATCACCGCGATCGCCTTGCTTGCGTTTGCCAGGTCCGGCGTCGAACTGGCGATACTTGAGACCGGGCTTGGCGGCCGACTTGACGCGACCACGGCGGCAAAGGCCGAGATCGCCGCTATCACTCAGATCGATTTCGACCACCAGGAATATCTAGGGCAGACGCTGACCGAGATCGCCTCCGAAAAGGCGGCAATCATTCATGACGGTTCTTCGGTCGTTGTCGGTGGCCAGAATCACGAAGCCGGATCGCTCGTCCGCAAGAGGCTCGCTCAACTCGGGATTGAGGCGCGACTCGGCGACGATGTTGCGGTGGAGTTCAACGGTGCGGGAATTCGATTCGAAACAGCGCGAGACCAATATCGGGTCGACCGTCTCGGACTCGCCGGCGGCCATCAGATCGAGAATGCCAAGGTCGCAATTCTCTTGGCTGAAACGCTGCAGCGGCATTTCCCGATCTCTCGTATTAACATCAACGATGGCCTTAGGGATGCGCGACATCCAGGCAGGCTTGAGCGCCAAGGGCGATTTCTATTTGACGGAGCTCATAACCCCGCCGGGGCCGCGGCGTTGCGGACTTATCTGAACGAAGCGGCTGTTGGGCCGTTATCGATGATATTCGCCGCGATGCGCGAAAAAGATATTGCGACGGTCGCGAAGTATCTGTTTCCCAAGGCGACGAACCTTATTCTCACCAGCCCGGACAACCCGCGTGCGATGCCGGCAGACGAACTTGCTGAATTTGCCGCCGGAGTTTCGGACGAGCTACGTGTGTACGCGACCAACAGCGTCCGCGACGCGATCGAGATTGCCCAAAAAGTTACTCCCGGCGACGGGACAATACTCATAACCGGCTCACTCTACCTTGTTGGAGAAGCAAAAAAAATATTGAATAATTGAAATATGTATAAATTAGTTTTGATCCGTCATGGTGAAAGTCAGTGGAACAAGGAAAACCGCTTTACCGGCTGGAAGGACGTCGACCTTTCCGAAAAGGGCATCGAGGAAGCTCATGCCGCCGGCAAGCTATTGAAAGCGGAGGGTTTTGAATTCGATGAGGCATACACCTCGGTGCTCAAACGTGCTATCCGCACGCTCTGGATCGTTCTTGATGAAATGGACCTGATGTGGATCCCCGAGACAAAATCATGGATGCTCAATGAGCGTCATTATGGAGCTCTTCAAGGGTTGAACAAGGCCGAGACCGCCGCGGAATACGGCGAAGAGCAGGTTTTGATCTGGCGGCGCAGCTTTGACATTCCGCCTCACCCGCTTGAGCCGACCGACGACCGTTACTTAGGCGGTGAATTGCGTTATCGATCGATAGATGCCGGCAGCTTTCCAAAGGCCGAATGTCTCAAGGATACCATCGAGCGCGTCGTTCCTTATTTTCAGTCCGAAATAATGCCCAAGATCAAGGCCGGCCAACGTTTGATCGTAGCTGCCCACGGCAATAGCCTGCGGGCGTTGGTCAAATATCTCGACAACATCGCCGACGCAGATATCGTCAATTTGAATATCCCGACGGGCGTCCCGCTCGTGTACGAACTCGACGCCGATCTTAGGCCGATCAAGAGCTATTATCTTGGAGACGCCGAGGCGGTCAAGGCTGCCCAGGACGCTGTCGCAAATCAGGGCAAGGCGAAATAGGGCTTTTGAGGTTTCATCAACGGCCGATCGAACTGACACGGATACTGAGGCTGATAACCGGAGGCAAGACTATGCTGAAACGAACGTTGTTGCTGACCTTTTTGACCTTGCTTTTTGCGGCCGGCGCCCTGGCTCAACAGTTTTCGATCAAGACCGATTACGGATACTTGTTCGTTCAGAACGATCCGGTGCGTTCATTTACGGTCGAGATCCGAGGAAAGAGCGTCAAAGCCGAGACGGAGAGCGAAAACCCGGCTTTCACGATCGATGGCATTCTCGTCCAGATCGTTTTTGCCGACACCAAGGATTTCGGCGCTCCGATCAAAGGGCTTCCGGATGATAGGATCCTGGACATTCATCGCAAATGGGAAACAGATTATCTGTCGGGCCCGTTCGAAGCCCAGCTGAAGGTGACTTCCGCGTTCAAGACGATCGCCGGCCGATCCGCCAATATCTGGAGCTTTACGCGGCCGAAATTCAATGAGGAGTTTGATCGCGATTGCTTTGTGACCGTCGTGGTCGGAACGCATGTAATGGGTTTAAGTTCGCCGATCACAAAGAGCGAAAAGCTCGAACGCTACACTGATCTGCTGACCGCGATCGTTTCGACGATAAAGTTAAGCGACAAGCCCTTCGACATCGACGAACTCGCCTCAAAATTTCGGGCCAAGCGCCAGATCGGCTAA
>JAIBCA010000074.1 GCA_019694345.1 Pyrinomonadaceae bacterium
GCAGGCCCTGAACGAACAGGATGTCCGAGCGGTGGCCGCTCGTGAAACTGAGCAGCGAACGTGCCATATATGCCGCGGGGTTTGCGGTCGTCGTCCCATAGGTCTGCCGCAGCAGGTTGCAAACCGCAGATGGCTGGATCTGGCCCGACTCCTCCAGTCCGCATCGATAGACCAGATTCAGCGGCCCCGGAGCATTTGAGATCACGCCATCCGTCGGGTGCATCGTGTTGAGCCGCGTGACCATATATCCGCCCTGTGAATGGCCGATCAAGAATATCTTTCGCACCTTTCGCTTGAGATCTTTCCTCGCTTTTTCCTTTACCCAAAGAAGCGCTGCCTCCGCCTCGCGAATACCATCGCCGAGCAGCAGCCCCTGTTGCGGATACGCCACGCCTATGATCATCATATCGGACCGGTTTGTGATCTCTTTGGTCCGAGTGACTATGTTCCTGGCCGCCGGCACGATCTCAGCATCCGTAGCCACCGTCCCCGGATACGCGATCAGCACATCCACAAAATAATTTGCCGGCCGATCGACCACCACATCCACGGTCACACCGCCATACGTCACCCGCCGCAGCTCCTGAGCGCTGACATTCATCACGATCAGCAAAGCGCAGACCGCCACGGCGGACAACATAATTGATCTGGTTACGAAGTTCGTCATCAAATATCTCCCAACGACTTTAGACGCACGAAATACACAGATGGCCTAGCAAACCCGAATAGTTTCTCGACCCTCACATATCAAGAGGCTATTCGAGATCAAAGGTCCTTTAGATCGACCAAGAACCAATTGGCTGTCCGAAATAACGTTTCCGAACGGCCATTCTCACTTGTAGCCTACGGAGCACCGTTGATCACGGCCGAGTTTGAAAAAAAGCGAAGTGTTGGTGGCGGAAACGCTCGCCCTGTCGTAGCCCAATGATCAACCTTCATGGTGTCCAATCTTGAGGAAAGGTAATCTTCAGGCGATATTTTGCCTCAATTTTGGTAAATGATCGTCGTTTGTTTGTTAATAGAGACCGTTTATTTGCTAGCAAACGTCGATTTCTTGCAAGCAAATGAAGATTTCTTGCGAGAAAATAAAGCTTTCTTGCGAGCAAATGAAGCGTTCTTGCTAGCGGACGACGTTTTCTTGCTAACAAACACCGATTGCTGCAAAGAAGATTCCCTTTTCAAGATCGCAAAACGAATATACTCGATAGAAAAATGCCGAGTCCAACTGCCAACATCGAGCCTCGCATCGACCGCTAAATCTATGTCAATAGTTAACTTACACAATCTCGAAACAAATAAACTCCAGCTAATGACCGCCCTTTTCCACTTTGACTAACAGCCTAAAAAAGCATAAATCATCATAATTGATTCTGTAAGAAATGTTGTAATATTAGCCCAACGCTGTCGGGCCACGAATGTGCAAAAGCGAATTCAAAACGGGTTGCTCTCTAGTGATTTAACTTAGCATACATCCAGAATCGTGTTTTTCAGAAGGTTAAGTGGGACAGACAGATCTCGCCTATGTGCTAAACTTTGTAGTAAAGGCGTCTTCAATCATTGAACAGACTTTGAATAAATACAGTGATGTTGAAAACTTTTGCCAAATCAATCCTGCCAAAAGTGGTCTGGAACGGTCTGCGTTCAAGATTTAGTCCCAATCGTCCGGACTATTTTTCGTCGAAGTCTATCCAAGAGACATTTACCGAGATTTATAGAAAAAATTTATGGGGAGGGGATCAAGGGCATCTATGTTCAGGGAGCGGCTCTAATCTGGAAGCTTCGCAGGTATACGTGGAGGCAATTCAATCACTCTTCGAAAAGCACCCACCAAAAGTTGTTGTTGATATAGGTTGCGGCGATTTTAGGGTGGCTTCCCAAATTGTTCGACCCACCTTCCAGTATATCGGGATTGATGCTGTTCCTGACGTAATTGAACATCATCAGAAGAATTTCGCAAATCACCACATTTCGTTCGTAAAAATGGATGCGACCAATGAAAAGTTACCCGACGGCGACATATGCTTAATACGTCAGGTTCTCCAACATCTTTCGAATGCTGAAATAAATGCAATTATTTCGAAATGCCGGATGTATAAAGGCATTGTAGTAACAGAGCACTTTCCAGATACAAACCCCGCATTCAAACCAAACCTTGATATGGTTCATGGCGCCGGTACTCGATTGAGCCTTAATTCGGCTGTCTGCTTAAATGAGCCCCCATTTAACCTGAAACAACCTATCGAACTTGCCATTTATGCTGAAAAGGACGGGTCTACAATTCGAACCTATTATTTTCCCAACTCCGATCATCTCACGGAATATTAAAAATCGACAGTGAACCCCACAACGGCAAAAAGATCAAAGTTACACTCGTATTTTAACGATTTCATCTCGAATCGAACTTTTTTCGTCCGAGCTTTTTCAGCAGGTGCCATTTCCCAGTTCTTCATATTTTTTCTTCAAATTGTCAGAAGCAAATTTGCAGCGATAACTG
This sequence comes from Pyrinomonadaceae bacterium, assembly GCA_019694345.1. GTDB lineage: Bacteria > Acidobacteriota > Blastocatellia > Pyrinomonadales > Pyrinomonadaceae > OLB17. Next base: position 2,495 of record JAIBCA010000074.1, read on the forward strand.
TAGGTACCGAAGGCGTGGGGTTGTGGGGGGCAACCCAGGCGATCACGAACAGTCTTTCGTCCGTTACAACGTTTGGAGTTGCTTCCGGAGTTCCGGTACTAGCTGCCGAGCGTTGGGATCCACAGGACTTCCGTCCGATTTTGCGGGGAATAGCTTGTTCGAGTGTATTAACCTTTGGAGGAAGCCTCGTAGTTGGATTAATTGCGTCTCCATTTTCGTCGTCGTTGGCAATGTTAATCCTTGGTTCCCGAGATTATTGGTGGATCATTTTGGCCGCTCTGTTTGCAAATCCGTTTTTAAATTGTGGAATTGTATTATCCAGCCACCTCCAAGGAATGGCGCAACTCCGAAGTCAAACTTTGCTTTGGTTGGTCGGACACGGCTTTCTGACGGTGTTATGCATTGTGGGTATCCTAGCATTCGGTTCGGTTGGGCTTGCTATTGCCTGGGTTACCTATGGCTTCTTCAGCTTTACGTTCTCAATATTTTTTCTACATAGAAGTGTCGGAACCGGGGCCATTGTTACTTTGGCGACAGAAGTACGAACATTAAAATTGGAGTCAGTTAGGAGTTATTTCCTTGAACTTCTCCCCTATGTTAATTCAAGTCTTGCAACTTCACTTTTGATTGCAATTTCCAGTTTAGCTATCCGTGCAGTGGTTCTTGAGAGATTTGGAATCGGACTTCTCGGCGTATTCGTTTCCGCCGTCGGAATCTCAGCCGCGCTTTCAACACTTTTCCAATCCGTCTTTGGCACCTACGCGGTTCCCCACTTATCGAACTTCAAACAGGATCACGGCGAATTTGTCTACGAGAGCAATAAGGCGGCGAAGCTAATTTTTCTTTTTTCATTGCCGTGTCTTTTTATTGTATCCGTTTTTTCCCCAAGTATCGTCCAGCTACTATTTTCTAGTGACTTTATAGAAGCATCACCGGTTGTTCAGATATACATCGCAGGCGAATTATTGCAGTTGCTCCTATGGAACTTTGTCATCTACTTCAACCTAACAAAGAGCCCGAAGACTATCACAATCGCCAAGTTTTCCGAAATAGTGGTATTCGTTGCATTTGCGTTTTACTTGATTCCGACCCTTGGATTGAACGGCGTTGGTTTAGCATATATCCTAGGCGGATTAAGTGGCCTGGCTGTTTACATAATGATATGCCGTAGGCTTGTAATAAAGCTGTTTCGCTTGCAGGATATACTGGGGTGGGCGGCTGGCTTCGGATGTTTGTTGGCCAATTGGCACAGTTCTTTAAGTTTATCGATTGTATTCATGACTATTGCTATGGCCCTGTCCTCGTATTGGGCTTTTCAAGCGTGGTTTAGAGAAAATTCTGGAGGTTCGAAGATTGGCACGAGTTAACGTTCAAGGTGAATTGGTAGAGGAGCGAATCGGAACCGATAATTATATGTTTGGTCGGCATTTTTTTGCATATGAATTTGCCCGACAATTTATTTCCCCCGATCATACGGTTCTAGAAGCAGGGAGCGGAGATGGCTATGGAAGCAGCTACCTTTCTGATGCTTGTTCGATGGTGATCGGAATAGATATTGAATGGGAGGCGGTTTGGTCTGCAAATGAGACTTACAAAAAATCTAATCTGTCATTTTTGCAGGCGAGCGTTTTTGAGTTGCCTCTGGAGTCTGGCTCAGTTGACTTTGTTTGCTCGATGCAGGTTATCGAGCATTTAGCGGATCCTTTGCCTTATCTTGAGGAATTGAAGCGGATAATGACTCCCAACGCATACTTAGTCATTACTACTCCATTCCGAGAGACGAAAGGCTGGCGCTTTGATAGGATTCCCTCACCTTTTCATGTTATCGAGTACACTGGAGATGAACTTCAATCTCTTCTTAATTCCGTTTTTTCAGATGTGGACATCCGGGGAATCGCTTTCAAGGATAACTCTGAAGCGGGAAAAACAGATGTACAACTTGGTCGATTTCAGACCCTTGACGTATTTGGCTTTAGGAAGTTAATTCCGTCGACGCTGAAACCTTTTATCTATCGGATACTGCGATTTAAGCCAATTGGTGAGATTAATATGTCGTCCCACGACTTCGAACTTGTCGATTCTATAACTCCCGAAGTCCTCGATTTGATCGCCATTTGTCGAGCTTAGTGTTTCTAGCTCGTTGGGTAATTTAACCACATCGTATTTCAATGACGACTCGACTAAAATTGGCCTTTGACGTCAGCCAACTCAACGGATTTGATTTGACTGATGGAAACAGTTCGTTAGTTGGAAACCTTGCGAAAGAATTGGTTTTGGCTACGCGAAAACGTGATGCCCGGCTTTTCTTGTATGGTAACGAGAGTATTCCCGAATCTCGGCTTTATGACGCGAGGGTGACCAAATTATTTGGTAGATCGCTTTCGTTTCCTCAGCATCGAATAGTACGTTACGGGTTGCCGATGAATCTTTTTTTAGATCGACCAGACGTACTAATTAACATTGCCAGTAGCTTCCAACCTAGATACATCAGGGCTCGTACAAGATTATTAACCATCGTACACGACATTGCGTTCGAGCTTGACGACTGGAAAGATAGTTATCCTGACCATCTCAGAAATTATCTATCGGTAAATACACGGAATGCCATTGAGAAGGCTACACAAGTTGTTGCAGTTTCTGAGAAAACACGGTCAGACATAATTCACTTTTATGGCCTCAAACCTGATAAGGTCAAGGTAATATACAATGGCTACGATTCAAATGCTTTTAATGAGGTTCCTACTTCTCACGATGAGTTGATCAGAAATCAGCTTGGATTGCGGGGATATCTACTTGCAGTTGGTACCATTCAACCAAGAAAAAATTACATAAGACTGATAAGGGCGTTTGCGGAGTATAAACGGAAAGTAAAGTCTTCGCTTAAGCTTGTGATTGTTGGCCAGTCAGGTTGGCTTGCTGAAGAAACAATTGAATTTGCAAAAGAAAACGAGGGTATAGGGGTTCAATTATGGGGTTCGGCATCTCCGCAGGAACTGCCCGCTCTATACCGAAACTCCCTTGCGCTAGTTTTCCCAGCCTTATATGAAGGATTTGGTATACCTGCTGTTGAAGCAATGGCATGCGGCATCCCAGTGATTGGCTCGGAATCTGGCTCGCTCGGCGAAATTATTGGGAATTATGGACTTAAGTTTTCACCGACAAGTATTGAATCAATAGTTGAGTGCTTAATAGCATTGAATGAAGAACCGGGACTTCGCGATAGATTGGTTATCCGATCGAGGGAACGATGTAAGCATTTTAGTTGGCAGAATGCAGCGGAAGCTTATCTAGATGCCGCTAGAATGCTTTTAGCTGATAGTGCCGCAAGATATAGGAAATGAGTATGATCTCCGTCATAATTGTCAACTGGAATGGTAAGGACTTTCTCCCTGATTGCTTGCGGAGTATTTCCAATTGTAAGCGAAATACGAAAATTGAAGTCTTGGTTGTTGACAATGTTTCCGACGATGGAAGTCGGGAATGGTTGACCTCAGAAAAGCCGATGAAAATCCTTAGCGATGTTCCGTTTAAGGCAATCCTCAGCGAAGAAAATCTGGGTTTCGGAAGAGGAAACAATTTGGGTATTGAAAACGCTGGCGGTGAGTATTTCTTTTTCCTAAATCCAGATACGATAATTGTCGATTCGGCCATTGATCGACTTTGTGAGGCACTGCAATCTGACTCAACCATTGGTGCCGTTTCACCAAAACTCTTGAATAACGATAGATCGCTACAAGAAAGCATATCCGACGGTCTACCAAGTCCACTCAAGATAATTGCGCAGGCACTCGGAATATCCCGGAAATGGGATCATACGAAATTGTGTGCCGTGCCTGTTGTCTGGGGGACCGCGATACTGGCGAAAAGGAGCCTGATTGACGAGATCGGGGCATTCGACCCGGATTTTTTTATGTACGGAGAAGATGTAGAGCTCTGTATTCGAATAGGTAAAAGCGGCAAGAAACTGGTATTCGTTCCGAACGCAGAAGTTATTCATTTAGGCGGAAAAAGTTCGGAGCAAGCTTGGGAAGCAAGTGAAACCACATTGAGAAAGGACAAGGCAGACATACTGATCCAATACAAGTGTTTGCCTCGTTGGAAAGTATCCGCCAATTCGGCAATAAGAGGCTTCGTGTATTCGGCGGCATTTCTAAGGCGTTTACTTCTTGGCCAGCCAAGTTCCTTTTTGAAGGAGCATATTAGACTGCATTTTTATACTATTTTTGACGGTGGATTCGAGGTCGCAAATGGTTCGAAGCGATGATCGCGGAATGGCGAGTAAACCACTTGTGAGTGTTATCATTCCGACTTATAATCGGGCTCGATACATTTCTGAGACAATAGAAAGCGTTCTTGGTCAGACTTACCCCGGAATCGAGATCATCGTGATTGACGACGGCTCGACTGACGGCACGCGTATTATCGTAGAAAAGTTTTCAAATAGCGTGCAATACGTGTGGCAGGAAAATTCCGAACGCGGGGCATCACGGAATCACGGACTAAGGCTCGCGACGGGGGAATTCATCTCTTTTCTGGATTCGGACGATCTATGGATCCCGGATAAGGTCGAAGAGGACGTGAAGTATTTTCAAGATAACCCAAATGTCGGAGTTATTTTCACGGATGCGATCCAGATCAATGCAGACGGAGAGCCAAATAAATTGCTAAAGGCTCGAAGTAATACAGGCCTTGTCACCGATAAGATTCTAGAGAACAATTTTGTTCTTATGGCTACGCATATGGTGAGGACTGAGCTGGTACGTAGCATCGGTGGTTTCCTTGAAGAGCGTGAGCTTTCGGGCTCTGAGGATTGGGAGATGTGGGTGCGGCTGTCAACCAAGACGTCTTTTGCCTATCGACCGAAGGCAACCGCAAAGATTCGTACCCACGATGAAAACAGTATGGGAAACGCAGCAGGAATGGACCGCTCTATGAATTATGCCGTGGATGTTATGGAGCGATCGGACTATCTTACAGCCGAACAGAAAAAGCGGCTCAACTTGGTGCGTTCTAAGGTCGCTCTTGTAAATGCAATAAACTATAGTTCGGCCGGAAACCGACCACGGGCAGTGACCGAATTGAAGAATGCTGCGAGGCTAGCTCCTTCGATCATTCTCGATGCTCGCTTTGGATACACAGTATTGCGGCTGCTGACCGGTAATCGTATCTCTAAATTAAGGCGGTTGATGCGTTCCTAATGTCCCAAAATGCGAACAACAAAATATCAGCTGTCTGCATTCTTGTAACCGATCTTGACGCTCCTTCGGGCGGCATCCAAAAGAACACAAAGCTATTGATGCGTGAGTTCTCGAACCGCGGCGTTGAAACGCTTGTTTGTGCTCGCAACTATTATCGACTACCGAGTGCGGAACGATCGGAATACGCGATGATCCATCGTATGCCGGCTAGCGGTAAGTCACGTGCCGCTAATGGACTGCTTTATCTACTTTTCGCTTTTGTTTGGCTGATCCGTAATCGAAACAAGTTTGAGTTAATTCACTGCCAGCAGATGTTCGGGCCGACAATGGTTGCAGCCGTTGCAAGCTATTTCATCAAGAAGCCGATAGTAACACGTGTTACGACGGTGGGAGACCTTGGCGAAGTTCACGCGATCAAACAAATGGCTTTCTCTGGTCTCCGTCGCAAGCTCATTAAGCGGGTAACACGCTGGGTCGCTCTTACGAGCCAAATGAAGGAAGAGATCGAATCACTCGGAATACCGGATCAAAAAATTGACATTATCTATAACTCGACCCAATTCCCGGAATACTGTGCATACTCGGACGTTCAAAAGAGAGAAATGAGGGAAGCCCTTTCGTTGGGCTATCCCACGATGGGACTGTTTGTTGGTCGCCTTAGCGAAGAAAAGAATTTAGATATCCTTATAAGAGCGTGGAATAAGGTCGTAATTGAAAAACCGGACGCGCATCTTTTGGTATTAGGAGCTGGTGGAAGCTATCGAAACGTTGAAGATGGTCTTCGTCAATTAGTAAGTGAATTGGATCTACGGGAAAATGTTCATTTTCTTGGGCATTGCGACTACGTAAAGGACTATCTTATCGCCTCGGACATATTTCTATTGCCGTCTCGCACTGAAGGTATGTCAAATGCGCTTGTTGAGGCGTTTGCTTGTGGGGCGTCAATAATTGCGTCGGACATCAAGGCGAACGCAGAGATATGTGTCAACGAAGTTAATTCCTTACTTGTAGAGCCTGGTAATGTATCCGCACTTACCGATTCTATTTTGCGATTGCTTGACGAACGCGAGTTCGCTAATCGTCTCGGAAAGGCGGCTCGCAAACAAGCAGAAGATACTCTTTCCGTGGATACGATGGTCGCCGCTTATCTTGAAACTTACAAGATGGCTTTACGAGCGGTCAATTAATTAATGAAAAAGATCAAGGTTCTACATCTCACCAGTACTCGCTACGGCATTGGCGGGGTCGAGCGCTTGTTGCTTGAAATGTCGGACAAATATCAAGTTGAAAATTTCGACGTTGCTTACTGCAATCTGTTTTGTGATGAAGAAGGAGAAGGTAAATTTCCAACTGCCATCAGACAAAAAGGGCTTGATTACATCGAGATATCAGGCAAGCGTGTGAGAGATCTGCCGAGTATGGCTAGAAACCTGAGAAAGATACTCGAATATCGCCAAATCGACGTGCTGCACCTGCATATGTTGCAGGCAACTATCGTTGGCGGATTGGCTCAAATGGGAACCAGAACATCTACAGTGGTAACTAAGCATTATACGGATGGACTTTCCCGCCACGCAGCTTGGATCAAGAAGTTGGATCATTGGTCTACAAAACGAGCGAAATGTATCGTCGCTATTTCAGATTACGTCCGACAGGATCTTATCCAACTTGGCTTTAACTCAAACAAGATCACTGTTATACACAACGGTACCGATATTTCGGAGTTTGACCGAAATGTCGCTTTGGTGGAAAGTTCTAAGGCCGCAGAGCTTCGAGATCGAGTCCTAATTGGATCCGTCGGGAGCTTAACCGAGCGTAAAGGGCACAATTTACTAATTGCAGCTATGCCCCGTATACTTGAAAGCGTGCCGAATGCACACCTAATGATCGTCGGCGAAGGCCCGATGCGTGCTGAATTAGAGCAATTGATCGATAGGAATGGACTTCGCGAACAGGTTGCTCTTGTCGGGTTTCGAGAGAATGTAGCACCGTTACTATCGGAGATGGATCTATATGTTCATCCTTCAATACACGAACCATTTGGTATTTCGATACTTGAAGCGATGGCAGCAAAAAAGTGTGTGGTTGCTACCAGTGTTGAAGGGGTTCCCGAAATTGTCTTGGAGGGAATAACCGGAGTACTTGTTCCGCCCAAAAACTGTAGTGCTCTCTCGGAAAAAATTGTATCGCTATTACAGAACGACGATCAGCGGTTAAGAATGGGTGAGGCCGGTCGTCGTCGCGTTGAAGAGCACTTTACAATCGGTCGGGTCGTCAACGAATATCAAGCCATTTACAAATCTCTGGCTGAATAGTTTCAGATGTATATTCTCGGATTAACAACATTGGGTGATTCGGCGGCGGCCTTGATCAAGGACGGTCAGTTGGTCGCGGCCGTTGAGGAAGAGAGATTTTCCCGTAAAAAGCACCATGCCGGATTCCCCTATCAGGCGATCGAGTTCTGTTTGAAGCAGGCGGGAATAACGTTGGCCGAGGTCGAGCATGTCGGGCATTATTGGAAGCCGTGGATACTGCGGCACAAGGCGATGCAGGCGCTCAAGTCGGGTTTGATCTCACCGGCAATGTTCAAGGCGAGGGCCGATCGCGGCGTTGTTCAGGTAAGTGATAGTTATCTAGGGATGTTCAAACACCCAAAGCGGCTGCGTGAACATTTTGGTCCGAGCAATTTCAAGTTTCACTACATCGAGCACCACCAGTCGCACGCCGCAAGCGCGTTCTTTGTGTCGCCATTCGAATCGGCGGCTATCCTGACCTGGGACGGGACCGGCGAAGATACGACGACGCTTTTCTGTAGAGGAAAAGACAATAGGATCGATATCCTGAAGCGTATCAAGCTGCCGCATAGTCTGGGACAGTTTTACTCGGCAGTGACGAATTTCATTGGCTTTGATATGTTCGCCGGTGACGAATGGAAGGTAATGGGGCTTGCGGCATATGGCAAGCCGAAACATTACGATTTCTTTCGTGAAATGGTTTTAACGACGAACGGCAAAGGCGATTTCAGATTTGACATCAAGGTCCTCGACCACCATTTGGCAAAGCACTACCAGTTTTCCGATGCCATCGTAAAGGAGCTAGGCCCGGCGAGAAAGCCCGGCGAAGAACTTACGGAACATCACTGGAACATCGCTAGCTCCGCTCAAAAAGCACTCGAGGATACCGCCATAGACCTCGTGAAGGCGATACATGAGATGACCGGCGAAGAGAATCTGTGTATGGCCGGTGGCGTTGCTTTCAATTCGGTAATGAACGGCCGGATCTTTCACGAAACGCCCTTTAAGCGATTTTATGTTCAGCCCGCCGCCGGCGATGCCGGGTGTTCGTTAGGGGCGGCGTACTTTGTCTCGAATCAACTTCTTAAAAAGCCGCGGAGTTTTGTGATGGATCAGGCATATTGGGGGCCGGGCTTTACGAACGAAGAGTGCCGCGAGGCTTTAGACGATGCCGGCCTGTCCTATGACACCCTAAACGATGACGACCTGTTGCCAAAGGTCGCCAAGATGATCTCCGATGGTGCGATCGTCGGGTGGTTCAACGGGCGTATGGAGCTCGGGCCGCGAGCACTCGGTGCCCGCAGCTTTCTGGCCGATCCGCGTCGCAGCGATATGCGCGAGATACTGAATCACAAGGTAAAGCTTCGCGAGTGGTTCCGGCCGCTTGCTCCGTCGATGCTTGAGGAACACGGAACCGAGGTCTTCGGAGTCGAGCATCACGACCCCTTTATGATCACGGTGATCCAGGTCGCAGAGGAGTATAAGTCAAAGGTGCCAGCGGTCGTGCACGTTGACGGTTCAGCCCGACCGCAAATGGTGAATCGAGATACAAATCCCAGATACTGGAAACTAATAAATGAATTCAAAAAGCTGACCGGCATCCCGATGCTTTTGAACACGTCATTCAACGTTCAGGAACCGATCGTTTGCTCACCTCAAAATGCGGTAAACACCTTTAAGAACTCAAATTTTGATGCTCTGGTTTTGGAAAATAATCTCGTAATTCGATAGATAAAGACCGATTGTGACGTCTTCGTTGATCCGTGCTGAACTACATTGCATCAATCTTGTTAATCATCGCAATTCTGCTAGGCGCGATGTTCGTGGAAAATGGCTTGCTCGGAATACTGGTAATCCTGCCACTTGTAATTGCAGCGCTACTTTTCATTCGACGATATACGGACGATTGCGGTTTCCTATTGAAGATCTTTGTCGGCGGCCTGCTGGCCAGATTGGTCGTTTCCTCTATTATTGTCGGATTTGGATTACAAGAGACATTTGGCGAAGATTCGCTGGTTCACGAACTCCATGGATTTCAGCTTTGGCAATCGTGGGTTGACGGCGCACAATTGCCATATTATCTTCGCGATTGGAGCCGACCATGGGGCCTGCATATCCTTATTGCAACGATCTATTCGGTTTTTGGTCGAGTGCCGATCCTTGTAAATTTTGTCGGAGATGTCCTTGGAGCCGGTACGGCCGTGCTCGTTCACTCGATAGGCTGGCATATCTTTCGAAATCGAACCACTGCAAGGGTCGCCGCACTACTTACGGCATTTTTCCCGGCAATGCTCATATGGTCGTCACAGATAATGAAGGATGGTTACGTTGTCTTTTTTGTCGTGTTAACCATGTTGTTGCTGATTCGGCTTCAAGAGAAATTTCGCTTGTTGGACATGATTTTGATCTTCGTAAGCCTTGGTGCCATTCTCTCCGTTAGGTTCTACATTTTCTATTTCGCCGCATTGGCTTGCGTTGCGAGTATTGTTTTCGGCCGATCTTATGCCAATAAGAATAGAGCTCGAGCCGTGATCATTTTCAGCGCCGTGATTGTAGTGATCGCGTATACCGGGCTAGTCAACGTTGGACGGGAACAAGTCGACAAGTTGAGCAATCTTGAATCGATACAATACAGCAGATCAGCGCTCAGTAAGGACGCGGCCTCAGGGTACGGTAAAGATTCTGATATTACAACGGCGTCGGGAATGGCCATGGCATTGCCGGTTGGATTAGTCAATTTATTGCTTGCTCCCTTCCCTTGGCAGTTCACCTCGATCAGATCCGCAATGACCTTGCCTGAGATGTTCGTATGGTGGGCTTTGTTCCCCACAATGATCCTGGGGGCAGGGTACACTTTCAAAAATCGTTTCAGTACTGCGATTCCGATTTTCACTTTTGCGATGGCTCTTACGATTGCATATGCCCTATTCCAAACGAATGTTGGAACTGCGTACAGGCAGCGAACCCAGATCCAGGTGTTCTTGTTCATTTTCATTGCCGTCGGCTGGACTATCTTGAAGGAACGCAGAAACGATAGGAAGTTGGAGGCTCGTAACAGGCAGATCGAATTTGAACGTTTATTACGAGGGCAAAAATTGGAATCATAGACCCGATGTGCGGAATTGTCGGTTTTGTAAATAATGGCGGGCGGGCGGCCGGGCGCGAGGTGCTCGAGGCGATGAACCGCGCCATCATCCACCGCGGGCCGGACGAGGACGGATATTATCTGCACCGGAATGCGGCCTTGGCGATGCGGCGTCTGTCGATCATCGATCTCGCGTCGGGCAAACAGCCGATACATAATGCCGACCGCACCAAATGGATAGTCTTTAACGGCGAGATCTATAATTACCGCGAGCTGCGCGAGGGGCTCGAGGCCCGCGGACACACGTTCTACACACGCTCGGATACCGAGGCGATCATTCATCTGTTCGACGAATACGGCGAAGCGTGCCTTGATCATTTACGCGGCATGTTCGCCTTTGCGATCTGGGACGAAACGGAGCGGTCGCTCTTTGTCGCCCGCGACCGCGTCGGCAAAAAGCCGCTGCTATATTCGCATCAGCCCAATGGCGATCTGATATTCGGGTCCGAGTTTCAGGCCGTGCTCGCGCATCCGTCGGTCACCCGCGAGGTGGATCATGGGGCGATCGACAGCTATCTGTCATATATCTGCGTGCCGGCCCCCGAGACGGCTTTCAAACAAATTCGCAAGCTCGAACCGGGCCATTGGCTCAAGTGGAAGGATGGCCGTGTCGAAACGCGGCGGTACTGGCTGCCCGACTTTTCTAAAAAGGTCAAGATAACCGAGGCCGAGGCGATCGACGAAACGACCCGCCTTCTGCGGGAATCGACGCGTCTGCGGATGATATCCGAGGTGCCGCTCGGGGCATTTCTCTCGGGCGGGGTCGATTCGTCAATAGTCGTCGCCCTGATGGCACAGGAAAGCTCGTCGCCGGTCAAAACGTTCTCGATCGGGTTTGAGGAACAGGATTTCAGCGAGCTGAGATACGCACGGCGGGTGGCCGAGCATGTCGGGGCCGAGTATAACGAGTTTATTGTCAGGCCCGACGCCGTCGAGGTGCTGCCGACGCTGGTCGAACATTACGGCGAGCCATTTGCCGACTCGAGCGCTCTGCCGACCTATTACGTTTCACGCGAAACGCGCCGCCATGTGACGGTGGCTCTGAATGGCGACGGCGGCGACGAGAGCTTTGCCGGGTACGAGCGCTATATGGCGATGGAGGTCGCCGAGCTGTACCGCCGTATCCCGCGGCCGCTGCGGCGGCTGGCGATCGAGTGGCCGATAAATATGCTGCCGTCGTCGGAGCTGCGCAAAACGCGGGTGCGCGACGTCCAGCGGTTTTTGATCTCGGCCAATGAGGGCCGAGGCGAGCGGTACTTTCGCTGGATGTCGGCGTTCAAACCCGCCGCAAAACCGGCTTTGTACACGGCCGCGTTCGCCGCCGAGGTCGCCGGGCACCGGGCGTCCGACGTTTTGGATCGTTGGTTTGCAAGGGCCGGGGGGCTGGGGATGCTCGATGCGACGCTGCTTACCGACCAAATGACATATCTGCCGAACGACCTGCTGCCCAAGGTCGATATCGCGTCGATGGCAAATGCGCTCGAGGCCCGCTCGCCGTTCCTCGATCACAAGGTCATCGAGTTTGCCGCCGGCTTGCCCGAGGGGCTGAAGATGAACCGGTTTCGCCCCAAATATCTGTTAAAAAAGGTCGCCGCCCGGCTGGTCCCGCCCGAGGTCGTATATCGGCGAAAGATGGGCTTTGGCGTGCCGATAGGCAAATGGTTTCGCGGCGAGATGAGCGGGTTTGTCAGCGACATCCTGCTGTCCCGGGCGTCGCTCGGGCGCGGCCTGTTCGAGCCGGCCGAGATCCGCCGTTATGTCGAGCAGCATATCAGGGGCGAGTTTGACCATGCGACGCAGCTCTGGACACTGTTGATGCTGGAGCTATGGTATCGAAGGTTTATTGATCAAAAATGACGGGGAACCTGGACAAAAATGTCGTCGAGGGTTTTGGCGACGAGTGGACACGATTTGACCAGACCGGACTTTCGGCCTCTGAACTCGAGGCGATGTTTGACAATTATTTCAGCATTTTTCCGTGGGACGCATTGCCGCCGCATGCGGTCGGCTTCGATCTGGGCTGCGGCAGCGGACGTTGGGCAAGGCTGGTCGCGCCGCGTGTCGGCAAGCTGCACCTGATCGACCCGAGTGCGGCCCTGGACGTGGCCCGGCGCAACCTGGCCGGTGCTGATAATTGTGATAATTGTGAATTTCATCTGGCGGGCGTTGAGAATATACCGCTGGAGGACGGGTCGTGCGATTTCGGATACAGCCTCGGGGTTCTGCATCACGTGCCTGATACGCCGGCCGGCATTCGTGCCTGCGTTGACAAACTAAAGCCGGGGGCGCCGTTTCTGGTCTATCTCTACTACCGTTTCGACAACCGGCCGGTGTGGTTCAGAGCTCTGTGGCGGGTGAGTGATATATTTCGCCGCGGCATCAGCCGTTTGCCGCATGGGGCGAGATTTGCGATCAGCCAGGTCATCGCGCTGTTGATCTATTGGCCGCTGGCACGCGCGGCAAAGATCGCCGAACGGTCGGGGATGAATGTCGAGCGGATGCCGTTGTCGCAGTATCGCGATAATAGCTTTTATACAATGCGTACGGACGCACTGGATCGGTTCGGCACACGCCTCGAAAAACGATTTACCAGGGCCGAGATCGCGGCGATGATGGACGACGCCGGGCTCGGTGATATCATTTTCAGCGACAGTTCATTTTGGACCGCTGTCGGATATAAGCGACGAGAATTATGAAAGGTGTAGTATTAGCAGGCGGGCTGGGCTCGCGTTTGAGCCCGCTGACGCGTATAACAAACAAGCATTTGCTGCCGGTCTATAACCAGCCGATGATCTATTACCCGATCAAGGCGCTGATCAATGCCGGTATCGACGACATAATGATCGTCACGGGCGGCAATTCGGCCGGCGATTTTCTCAAACTGTTGAGGAACGGCCGCGATTTTGGCCTCAAGCATCTCAACTATACCTATCAGGAGGGCGAGGGCGGCATCGCCGACGCGCTTGGCCTGGTCGAGCATTTTGCCGACGACGAACCGATCTGCGTCATACTCGGTGACAACATCATCGAGGGCAATATTCGCGCGGCCGCCGATGAATATCGCCGCCAGGGCAGCGGTGCCAAGATATTGCTCAAACGCGTGCCTGACCCGCAGCGTTTCGGCGTGCCCGAGCTCGACGGCGACCGCGTCGTCAATATCGAGGAAAAGCCGGCCGAGCCGAGATCGGACATGGCGGTGATCGGTATCTATTTTTATGACGCGACCGTTTTTGACGTGATCAAGACGCTTGTACCGTCGGGCCGCGGTGAACTCGAGATCACCGATGTCAACAACCATTACATCCGCCGGGGCGAGATGACCTGGAACGAACTCGACGGCTGGTGGACCGACGCCGGAACGTTCGAAAGCCTGCTGCTGGCATCAAATCTCGTGGCCAAGTCGGGGGCGAATAAAGTCTAGCGACCCCGCCAAGACGGAATTAACCGCAAAGTACGCCAAGCGAATACCGCAAAGGCTCGCAGTGCGATGGAACGATGAACGAAAATGATCTGTCCAACCTGGTGATCAATCGAGCGTTAAAGGTCCATACGGCTTTGGGACCGGGCCTTCTCGAATCTTCGTACAAGGAGTGTTTGTTTTACGAATTGCGGCAATCGGGTTTGTTTGTAGAGAAGGAAAAGGCGTTGCCCTTGGTTTACGGTGATGTCAAATTGGAATGCGGTTACAGGGTCGATCTTATGGTTGAACGAAAACTGGTCATTGAAACCAAGGCGGTTGAACTGATATCCGACATTTACATGGCACAAGTGCTCACATATCTCAGGTTGTCCGGATGTCGGCTCGGGTTGCTTTTGAATTTTAATGTGCGGTCGCTGAGGTCTGGTATCCGCCGCGTGGTCAATGGCCTGTGAACCTCTTTGCGGGCTTTGCGAAGACCTTGGCGGCCTTTGCGGTTAGGTCAGCCGGTTTCCGGGTTTGGCGAGGTGCTTGATCGATGGGCCCTTCTTTGAGTTGTTTATGTTGTTGGCGTTGAAAGTATGAAATTTAAGGAATCTGATATTAAGGATGTTCTGGCCTATCCGCTGAAAAAGTTCCATGACGAGCGCGGGTGGTTGGCCGAGTTGTTCAGGCATGACGAGCTCGATGCCGAGTTTTATCCGGCGATGTCGTATATCTCGTACACACGGCCCGGCGTCCAGCGTGGGCCGCACGAACATGTGGACCAGGCCGATCTGTTTTGCTTTATCGGCCCCTCGACCTTTAAGATGATGCTGTGGGACAACCGCCCCGCTTCGCCGACCTATAACCATATGATGACAATGTTTGTCGGTGTCGATGACCCGATGGCGGTCGTCGTGCCAAAGGGAGTTGTTCACGGGTATAAGAACGTCGGTGACGTCGATGGTATGGTGATAAACTGTCCGAACAGGCTCTATATGGGCGAGGGCAAACGCGAGCCGATCGACGAGATACGGCATGAGGACGATCCGGATACGATATATCGAATGGATTGAACGCGCGTTTTCAAAGTTAAGTTCGGCGGACAGCAGCGGCACCCCGCACAGCCGTTTGGCCGCGTGGGCCGTCACCGGCATTGACCGGTTTCCGCCCGCGGCCGCTGTCCGCCGATTTTTTTCTGGTTCTTATTGATGAAGGTCCTCCGCATAATCGCCAGGCTCAATGTCGGCGGCCCGGCCCGCCACGTGGTCTGGCTGACCGGCGAGCTCAACGACCGCGAAATTGAGAGCCGTCTGCTGGCGGGCACTGTCCCGCCGGGCGAGGAGGACATGGGTTATTTCGCCGAGCAGAATGGCGTCACCCCGCGGTTCATCAGCGAACTCAGCCGCGAGCTTTCGCTCAAGGACGCCGTTTCCCTGATCAAGATATATCGCGAAATGCGCGACTTTCAACCGGATGTCGTTCACACTCATACGGCCAAGGCCGGGACCGTCGGCCGCGTTGCCGCACTTATATACAAATGGGCAACGTGGCGTTCGCTCATCGGCCGTCCGCGGCCGGTGCGGGTCGTCCACACGTTCCATGGGCACGTGTTCCACAGCTATTATGGCGGAGCCAAAACGCGGCTTTTCCTGTTTATTGAAAAGGTGCTTGCCCGCGTTGCGACCGATAGGATAATTACTATTTCGGCACAGCAGCTTGACGAGATCAGCGGCCGGTTCGGTGTCGGCAACGCGCGGCAATTCGCGGTCGTCCCGCTCGGGATCGACCTCGGCCAATTCGCGAATGCTGCCGCTGACCGCGGTGTATTGCGTGCCGAGATCGGTGCGGCCGATGATGAGA
This sequence comes from Pyrinomonadaceae bacterium, assembly GCA_019694345.1. GTDB lineage: Bacteria > Acidobacteriota > Blastocatellia > Pyrinomonadales > Pyrinomonadaceae > OLB17. The sequence goes on from JAIBCA010000074.1 coordinate 18,395, forward strand.
TCGTCGTCGGTTTTGTCGGGCGCCTGACCGAGATCAAGAATCTGCCGCTGTTGATACGTGCGGCGCGGCGTGCGATCGATAGCACTGCCGGCGAGCCGAAAATGCGATTTGTGGTCATCGGCGACGGCAATGTCCGGGCATCGGTGGAGGAGCTGATTCGCGATCAGGGCGTCGCCGATGCGTTTCATCTTCTCGGCAATCGGCCCGATGTCGCGACGCTCCTGCCGGGCCTGGATATCATCGCACTGACGTCGAGAAACGAGGGGACCCCGCTGTCGTTGATCGAGGGCATGGCCTCGGGCGTACCTTTTGTTTCGACCGCCGTCGGCGGCGTTATCGACCTTGCGGGCCAAGTGGCCGATGAGAAGGCAGGATTCAAGGTCTGTAAACGCGGCGTGCTTGTCGGCGATGATTCGGATGCGTCATTTTCGGAAGGCTTGCTTTATCTCGCGAAAAGTGAAAAATTACGTCAGAGCATCTCGATCGCCGGACGGGCTTTTGTGTTGGAGAGTTATTCAAAGGAGCGCCTCGTCAGCGATATCCGCGAGCTTTACCGGGGACTTTTCAGCGGGCCCGCCGCCGGCGAACCTTAGTTCGATCGAACCGCTCGGGCCCCGAACCCATATCTAATTGTTTCAGATGCTTTCTTTTGCCAAAGATCCGTATGTCGTGGTTGTTGTGAGTTTCATTTTGGGACTCGTGATGACCTTTGCGGTGAGGCGCTTTGCCTGGAAATATGACTTTGTCGCCCGGCCAAAATCTGACCGGTGGCACAACCGCCCGACGGCGATGCTCGGCGGGGCGGCGATATTTCTTGCGACCGCCGGTGCATTTATTCTGTTTGTCCCGATGACGCGGTCGTCACTGATCATCTTCGGCGGCAGCACGCTGTTGTTCCTCGTCGGCCTGATCGACGACATTCTCAACATCCGGCCGTATCAGAAACTGATCGGGCAATTGATCGGGGCCGGCGTCGTTATTGCCTTTGGGTTAAAGCTGCCGATCACCGGCTATGAGATCGTCGATATCTGGATCACCGTATTTTGGCTGATCGGCATCACCAATGCCATCAATCTGCTAGACAACATGGACGGCCTGGCGGCAGGGATCGCAACTATCGGTGCGGTGTCGCTGGGTCTAAACTTTGCCGGCAACGCGCAGGCCGACGATCTGCTTTTGATCGCGGTGTTTGTCGGCGCGCTGCTTGGTTTTTTGGTCTTCAACTTTAATCCGGCGTCGATCTTTATGGGCGATTGCGGATCGATGTTCGTTGGGTTTTTGCTCGGGTCGGCCGTCATGTTGAATCAGACCGGCGGCAAGTCCCGCGGGCTGCTGCCGATCCTTGCGGTGCCGGTCTTGATCCTCTTTGTTCCGATATTTGACACGACATTCGTCACCATTCTCAGAAAGGTCTGGGGCCGTAAGGCATCGCAGGGCGGCCGTGACCACACATCGCACCGGCTGGTCGCACTTGGCCTGTCGGAAAGGGCGGCCGTGTTGATGCTCTATTCATTTGCGATAGGAGCGGGGGCATTGTCACTGGTCGTTGCCCGACTCGAGGTGACGCAGAGCTTGGCGCTGATCAGCATCTTTTCGATCGTTCTGGTCATCATCGGCGTCTATCTTTCGAAGGTGAAGGTTTACGAGAGTGAGGAAGAGGCGCTAAAGCTCGGCAGCAACGCGGCATTTGCCTTTCTGGTCAATATCTCATACAAACGGCGGATCTTTGAGGTTTTCCTTGACGCCTTTCTGATAACTCTCTCGTACTATACGGCGTTCGTAATAGTCTTCGGGTCATTTGAGAATACGCCGAACTGGGATCTATTTCTCAAGAGCCTGCCGATCCTCGTACTGCTCAAACTCTCGGCGTTCCTCATCGTCGGCGTCTATCGCGGTCTCTGGCGGTACACGAGCATCGGCGACCTGATCACGTTTGCCAAGGGGTCGGCGATCGGGTCCGTGCTTAGTGTATTGGCACTGCTTTTGTTGTACCGTTTCGAGTATTATTCGCGGACGGTTCTGATCGTCGATGCGATATTGGTCTTTGGAGCGTTGGTCGGCAGCCGGATGATGTTTCGGTTGATCCGCCAGGCGATACCGCTGCCGATGGGTTCGGAGGGCCGGCGGGCGCTTATCTACGGTGCCGGCGACGGCGGCGAAATGGTTCTCAGGGAACTGCGCAATAACCCCAAGCTCAATTTCCTCCCGGTCGGTTTCATAGATGACGATCAGCTCAAAACCGACAAGCTGATACATGGCCTCAGGGTGTTTTCGGCCGACAAGATCGCCGAAACGTGTGACGAAAAGAAGATATCGGAGATATTGATCTCGACCTCGAAGCTCGACCCGGACAAACTCAGGGATCTGCGCGATATTTGCCGCGAGTCGAACGTTTCGCTAAAGCGGGTTCGAATGTCTATTGAGCCGGTCGATTTTGAATAGCGGTGACCTATGGCGCTTGTGATCATCAACACTGACGGCCCGCTACGGCGAGCTGTACTGGCGGCGGCCGTAATGGCTTGCCTCTGCATGATCTGGTTTTTCGGCAAATGGAGCTTTGCCAACGCTGTTTCCGCGAGAGCCGATCTGCCGGAGATCGCCGAATTGATGATCGGCCTCGCGCCGTCCGACCCGCAAACCCACTTTGCCGCCGCGGTGCTCCGCGAACGAACATTCGACCCCAATGACGCGGCCGTCTCGCTGGCGGAATATGAGGCATCGGCCGCCCTCACACCTAACAATTATTTGTCGTGGCTCGCACTCGGAAGGGCTCGTGAACGCGCAGGTGATGCAGTCGGGGCCGAGGCTGCATTAAAGCGCGCGATGATCTTGGCTCCCAACTACGCGGACGTAAAATGGGCGTACGGCAACTGGCTTATCAGATCGGGGCGTACGGACGACGGCTTTGTAATGATCCGGGAGGCTGTCGCGGGCAAACCGGATCTGCTGCTGCCGGCGGCCTCTATGGCGATGCAGTTGATGGACGGTGACATTGATCGCGTCCGGGCGACACTCGGCGATTCGACTGAGGTCAATGCTGCTCTCGCAGGATATTTCCTAAGCAAAAAGAGCTTGGATGAGGCATTCGACGCCTGGGAACGGATGGGTGCGGCCGTTCGCGACGAAAAGTATCGCCCCCTGGGCGAAAATATGACGGCGCAATTGGCGGCGGGCAGCAGATTCAGACTCGCCGGCAAAACGATGTCGGCGATCGCCGGCGACGGCGAGAGCTTTGCCGGCATCGGGCGGCTGTCCAACGGTGATTTTGAGGCACCGGTAAAGCTTCGAGACGCCAAGCTGTTTGAGTGGCAGATCGGTGCGGGGCCCGACCCGCAAGCGGGAATAAGCGAGGGGCAGCCGCATGGCGGGCGATATAGCCTGATGTTGATATTCAATACAATGCAGGCGGCGGATATGCGCTCGATCACACAGACCGCCGCCGTAGAGCCCGGCGTTTCGTACACTGTTGAAGGATACTTCCGTTCCGAGCTAAAGGGCGGCGTCGCACTGGAGGTCGCCGATGCGTCGGACGGTAAGCCGCTGGTGCGCTCGGCAGCTTTTGGCCCGCAATCAGAGTGGGCCCGTTTTCGGATCGAGTTTCAGGTGCCACTGACTACGGACGGGATCGTTGTCAGATTTGTTCGCGATGGCTGCGTGTCGTCGGTTTGCCCAATTTCCGGAAAATTATGGATCGACGATATCTCAATGTCCGCCAGATAGCCTGATGAAAGATCTGAAGCAGGGAAATCCTCAGGCCGGGCTGTTTGAGCCGGCAATTGTTGGCACTGCTCCGTCGCGGACCAGTCAGGCGATATTTGTCTTGCTGTGCCTCATCGCGGCACTTACAGTTATTCTATTCGGAGGTGTCGACAACGGGACGTGGGTAGTTGTCACCGTTCTGATCGGTTCGGTTTGCTTATGTTGGATCGCGGACGCGTGGCGTGGCAGGGCATTTCTCATCAATCGCAATGCGATCTTGCTGCCGTTGATCGGGATGGTCTCGGTCGGGATGGTGCAATTGCTGCCGTTATTCAGTGCGGAAGGTCCGGCCGGTTTACCGACAACGATGACGCAGGTGGCCATTTCGCTTGACCCATATTCAACAAGGCTCTTTCTGATCCGTCTTGTCATATTCACGATATTTTTTGCCGCAGCACTGACGTTCATAAACAGCGAAAAACGCCTGCGGACCACCGCCGGTCTGATCACCGTATTCGGAGCACTAATGGCATTTTTCGGGATCATTCAGAGGTTGGTAAACCCAGAGGGTATATACGGCATTCGCGGAACTCCTCAGGCCATTCCGTTCGGTTCGTTTGTGAACCAACATCATTTCGCGGCGTTTATGGTGATGTGTTCCGGCATTACTCTCGGTGCCCTTTTTGGCCGCGATACCAACCGTGAAAGGCGGTTATTGCTCCTCGTGGCGGCGATTTTGATGGGAATGGCGACGTTGATCACTAGCTCACGAGGCGGCCTTATCGCCCTGGTAGCCACTCTCGCTTTTGTAATCGTTTCGACGGTGCTTGCAAAAGATGACGAAACGTCAGGACCCGGGGGTGCGGCCTCGCGTGCACGCGCTCGGCGGATGGTTGCATTCGGTGCCGTGTTCTTTTTGGTTGTGGTTGGTTCAGTTTTGTTTCTCGGCGAAAGCAACTCGGTCATCCGTGGGATCGGGCTTTCGGGCCAGGCTGATGTCAGCAGTGGCAGATCACATTTTTGGTCGATCGCGGTCCGGATATTCGTGGACCATCCGATCATCGGAACGGGCCTCGACGCTTTCGCCGTTGCGTTTACAAGATACGATACATGGCCGGGCGTTTTCAGGGTCGAACAGGCTCACAACGACTATCTGCAGATGCTTGCCGACGCCGGCGTACTGGGTTTTGCCTGTGTAATTGCGTTTATCTATCTTCTTTTTACAAAGGGGTTGTCTGTGGTTCGAGAGACGAGGTCGCCTTATCGACGGACACTGGCGATCGGAGCGTTGGCTGGCTGTGTCGGCATTTTGGTCCACAGCTTTTTTGATTTTCCTCTGAGGACGCCGTCAAACGCGTTCATCTTTTTGTTATTGGCGACAATTGCGATCGTTGATGTCAAGATGCGCCGCACTAGCGAACATTGACGGTGAGTTGTTTTTGCCCGCAGGGTAAAGCAAAGTTTACCTTATACGTGCCTTTTCGGCTGCTTACGGACTTGACCACAAAAAGTGCGCGGCCTTTGACGCCGCCGATGATCTCGCGCCTGACCGTTACATCCTCGGCGCTTTCAGACACGGCCTTGATATCCGTCAACTCAATATCCTGATCTATCCCAACCACCACCGCTAATTCACTGCCGTTCGTTTCGAGTGTGATCGACTCGTCGCTGAGGCTGATAGGGCATTCGATCGGTGATGCGGCCGGAGGCTCGATGACACGCGGGCGAGCCTCGGATGGCGGAACCGTCTCCTGGGTTATTGGCTCGTTCACCGGCTTCGGTTCCGGCTTTTCTGAACCTTCCGCCGAGGGTTTGGATCTGGTCGGTGGAGGAATCGTTATGATCACAGGTGGAAAGAGGTTCGTATCTGATCGAACGGTCTTATCTTCCGCTTTCGATTCGTTTAGCGGATCGGCGGCGGGTTTTTCGCTCACTGTCGTTTCTGCCGTGACCGGAGGTGCCGGCCGCGTTTCAGTGTATGCAGGTTCGGCAGGTTTCGGTGGGGCATTTTCTTTGACCGCATTTGTTATCGGTGATGGCGACGGTTCCGGCTTTACAGGCTCGACAATCGGCGTTGGCTCTCCGACCGGCGTGGGCGTTTTGACAGGCTCGGCGGCCGCTATGACAGGTTCGTTCGTCGGCAGAGGCGTTGCGGCTGGCTCGGCCAGAGCCGGCGTTGGTGTTGGCAACGAACTCGGCTGCACGGCAGTTTCGACTGCAGCGATCGGTGCGGGTGCCGCCGGATTCGCTCCGATCTTGGCGTCAAGTCCTACAATATTCCCGTTGACCTTGCGGTAAAGCGTTTCGACGATCGAGTAGCGGATGGCATCCGGCGGGCCGGCCTTGTACGCCTTGATATAGACTTCGAGAGCCTCAGCGGCCTTATCGTCAGCCTCAAGCGCGTCGCCCAGCCGCCACATGCTCGAACGCCAAAAGGGCGTATCGGCGGGCAGCACGCTTATTGCCCGTTTGAGCCGGATCGCTGCGTCCTTTGGTTTCCCGTTTTGCAGATTCGCCCAGCCATTGAGTTCTTCTATGCGGCCGCGGAGCACTGTCGAAAGCGTTGCTCGCGGCACATCGGGCAATTTGATGTACTCGCCGCGTGTCGCCGCCAGTCGTCGGCTGTCATACAATTCGTCAGCAAGAACCGCGGCAGCGGCGGTCGGTGGTTCAAGCCCGATATCATCCTTTCCAACGGCCGCGGCGGCAAGTACCAGCGACAAGGCAGGAGCCCTGCGGGCCGCGAGCAGTTCCTTTGCCGCAAACAGAAGCCGATGCACGCGCATCTTGTCATCGCCGCCAGTAAAGTCCGTTGCCGCCTTCACCAATAGGACGTCGTCAGAGGACCGATTGGCAACCTCGCTCGAGAATTCCAGCAACGCCTTGAGCATGGCTGAATTTTCGGTGTCGTCGGCTGCGATCGGTGCAAAGATACTTGCCCGTCGTTCGCCCGCGATAAGTTCAGCGAAATTGTCGGCATCGCGCTCGATCCTGCCGCCTAATTTCGTCGAGATCCGGCCGTTCTTGACCGTGAATGCTGCCGCCAATTCCTCGGCTGCTTCGCGATAGAATCCGGCGGCGACGCGCGCGGATGCGATCTCGTAATCGAGAGTCGGAAAATTGCCGTACCGCCTGGCCGCGAGCAATGTGCGTTCGGCATCCAGCGGCTTTTGCTGAGACATATATCCGCGTGCGAGGGCCACGTGCGACCAAATGAACCGCGGGTCGGCATTTATCGCTCGCTGAGCGTAGTCAATGGCCTCGGCTCCTTTCTGATTTGACGCGTACCAGTAAGCAGCACCGGCGAGCAGGATCACATTTCCGGGGTTTGCTTCCAGCGAGAGCTTAAGTTCAGCCTCGGCCTCGGCCTTTTTGCCTGCATCAAAAAGTGAGAGTATCAGACCGGTTCGGGCGGGAATGTTCGAATCGTCGGTCGACAAGATCTCCTTGTACAAGGTTACGGCGTCATCTGGCCGGCCGACGGCGCGCTTCATTTCAGCAAGGCCGCGTCTGGCGGCAAGCGAATTGGGAGCGAGTTCGAGAGCCTTGGCATAAGCGGCGACCGACTCGTCGAGTTGGAAGTCCATGCGGTTTGCCAAGCCGAGCGTCATATAGGCCGCATCTGACGCCGGATCGGCCTTGATAGCTACCTCGCTGACACGCCGTGCCTCCGAACCGTTTTCGACACTGAGGTAAAAATTGGCGATCGACAGCAGTTGCCCGACATTCGCCTCGCACTTGGTTTCCAGCTTCCGAGCTATCTCAAATGCCGCGGCTCGTTCACCGCCCCAAAACAGAGCCGGCAATGACTTGAGCAGTTTGTCTGCAAAGATACTCTCCGGCACGGGCGTAGGTGCATCGGCTACGGCTGCGGCAAATGAACGGGCTGCCTCCAGCGTCTTGCCGGTGTTTAGGAAAGTGACTCCTTCGTCGGAGCCGGCAGTAACGAGCATCTCAAGTGCCAACGGCCTTTTCTCGGTTTTTGGGAAATCGGCCAGAAATTTTCTTAGTGCCTTTATCTTATCTGCCGGATCGGCGATCGCAGAGGCCTTTTCAAATACGTCAGTTTCATCCGGAGTCTTTTTCGGGGTCGGCTGTGGCTTTGGCTTTACCGCCGGTGCCTTTGCGACTCCGGGCTTTTTCGGCGTGGAAGAGGGTTTTGTGGCTGATGCCGGTTTCGCCTTGGCGGTCTGCATCGCGACGGGCAGGATCAGAATAAAAACGGTAAAAATCACCAAAAGACACTTCATAGAAAACGTCGCAGCGACCCTGGCCATCGGCGAAAATTGTCGCAGGTCCAAACCTCAGAATGATATCACGAAATTGTATTTTCGGCTGATGCGACTTATCCTCGCAATATGAACGAACTCGACCATTTATGGTCGCAAATGCTGTCATCCGCCGAATCCAAGGCCCTCGGGGCGGGTCGAAATGACATTGCCGAATACATCAAGTTAAAGGCTGCGAACGACGCCATACGAGGCGAGGCCGTCCGGTGGATATTTGATGTTTTTGCCGAGCTTGCCGACGATGCGGCAAGCGTTCGCCCATCGATCGTGATCGAACGTGAACATCCCCATCGTTTCGAACGCGGAACTTCAAGGATGGTTGGCTCGCTTGTGCGTGCTCGCTCAGGTGTGAGATGTCTGACGCTCGAGGCGGGTTGGACACGAACCCCGTCCGACGGGATCATGCGAAACGGAGCCCTCGCCGCTGCCCGGCTGACACATTTTGGGATCGCTCGTGCGAACGCCGATCTTTCGCTCGTGTACGCGGGCGACCTGCCGATCTGGCATATTGAACAGGACGACGGTCGCCGGGTACCGTTCAGGATCGCCGACCTGAACGAACACATGAAGATATTTCTCGGCGAGACGTGATAGCAACGAGCATTTTTTAATTGGGCATCAACTGCGATAGAATATTGAGATATCATTGGATACGTAAGAGGGAGATTCATAAGTGAAAGCAGATCTTGATAAGTTGGTCGAATTGCAGAAGACAGATACTAATCTTCGCCGGCTGAAACAGATAATCGAAACCGCAGTTGCAAAGCGTGCTGAGATCGAACAGGAGTTTGAACAGCACGCTTTTTCTATTCGTGAGATACAGGCAAAGCGTGATAAGCTGCATGCCGATCGGGCCGGTCTTGAAAAGCAGATCGCCGAGAACAAGACGTATCTGGAGCGTGCCGACCGCAACCTGAAGCACGCACAAAATCAAAAGGAATACGAGACCGCGATGCGCGAGACCGACGCTCTGCAAAAGCAGATAGCGGCGTTCGAAACTCAAGTGGTCGAGGCGGTCGAGGCCGTAGAAGAGGTCGAAAAGGAACTCGCCGAACGGGCCGAAGAGATCGACAGCCTCGACGCCAAGCGAAACGAGGCCCTTGCCGCGTTTGACGCTCAGCTGGCCAAGGATCAAGCTGAGTTTGATACGGAGACCAAGCATCGTCAGCAGGCTTTTTCGACGCTGCCTGCAAGGCTCGCATCGGTTTACGATCGGCTTGCGCAACGCAGCCGTGACGGCATTGCCGTTGCCGAGGTCGTCAACGGATCGTGCAGCGCGTGCTTTATGTCGCTCAGGCCGCAGATGCTGTTGAATGTCAAAAAGGGTGACGAGATCATTACTTGCGAGAGCTGTACCCGCATCCTGTACGTAAGTTCGCCAAATCAGAACGAGGCGTCGGCCAGCTAGATAAGCCGATACGATCACCGAAAGGGCGTTGGGATTGGCCGTCTCAGCGCCTTTGCGTACTTTAGGCGTCGCGGCTGCATTGGCCAAGTTTCCTTTCCGTCTTCTATATGAACAGTGTACTTCCCGAGCAGATCGAACTCGACAAAAAGCTGAAAGTGCTCGACAGGCTCAAAGATCGTCTCGCTGACCAGGAGGAGGAAATGATCGACCTGCGCGCCGAGCTCGAACAGTTTGAGGCTCAGTACACGATGCAGGTCGGCCGGCTCTATGCCGAACAAGACGAGGTTGACGCGCTGATCGCCGAAGAAGAACTTAAGCTCGTTCCGGACGACGAAGAGATCAAACGCAAGGTCGAGGAACTTCGGCGGCGAGCCGAAGAGTCGGCCGAGCGGGCTCGCGCCGCCGAGGAACACGAGGCCGGCGAATGGGTCCCGACCGCCGAGGCGAAAAAGGCATACCACGACCTCGCACGGATCATACATCCCGATCTGGCGTTAGACGCCGCAGAAAAGAACCGCCGCCACGGCCTCATGGCCGAACTCAATCAGGCATACTCGTCCCGCGACCAGCAGCGCCTGAATAAACTGGTCCACGATTATCGCAATAGCCCTGATCTCGTCAAGGGCGACTCGGTCGGCGACGAACTCGTCAGGGCAATACGCCAGATCTATCAGATCCGGCGGCGTTTGGCCGAACTGGTCGATGAAAAGGACAAGCTCGTCTCGTCCGAGCTATTCGACCTCCATTTACGCGTCAATGCCGAGGCCGAAGAGGGCCGTGATCTGCTCAAACAGATGTCCGGCCGGGCACAGGTTCATATTACAAAGAGCAAGCGCAGACTTCTGAATCTGCAAAATGTCAATGCCGCTCAGGAAGAGTACGTAAAAGAGAAGTTCGGCATGGACATCGAGGATTTCCGCAAGGGCTAGAGTGCCGCCGCTGCGGCAAAGCCCGACGACCACGCCCACTGAAAATTGTACCCGCCGAGCCAACCGGTCACATCGACGACCTCACCGATAAAATAAAGGCCCGGCTGCCTTTTGCTCTCCATCGTCTGCGACGAGAGTTCGTCGGTCGATACACCGCCCAGCGTGACCTCCGCCCGGTCGTATCCCTCGGTCTTGTCAAATTCGACCTGCCAAGCGTTGACCGATGACGCGACTAGTTCAATGTCGGCGTTGCTTAGCTGGTCGATCGGCTTATTGACCGAGAGACTTGCAGCAATGTGGTCCGCAAGCCGCTGCGGCAGGCTGCGGGCGAGATAGTTGGCAAGCGATCGCCTCTTGGCCCGATCTGACTTGATCGCCGCCGCGACATCGACGCCCGGCAGAAGGTCGATCTCGACCGGCCGATCTTTCCGCCAATAATTAGATATCTGAAGTATCGCCGGGCCCGACAGTCCGCGGTGCGTAAACAGAATATTCTCGCGAAACGAGTGTTTGCCTGTCGATACCACCGCATCTGCCGAAACGCCCGCGAGGTTCGGCCAATTTTGCCCCTTGGCGGCCAGAGCGACGAGCGACGGACGGGTTTCGACGATCTTGTGGCCAAACTGCCGTGCGATGCGGTAGCCGAGATCCGTGGCACCGACCTTTGCAAATGAAAGCCCGCCGCAGGCGACCACCAATCGCCCGGCCGAAAACGACCCGTCCGACGTCTCGACCATGAACCGGCCGTCGTGCGAGACGCACTTCACGCTGCAGCCGGTCCTGATCGTTACGCGAGCCCGCCCGCACTCCGACAGCAGCATTTCGACGATCTGACGCGAACTTTCGCGGCAAAACAATTGGCCGAGCGTTTTCTCAAAAAAGCCGATCCTGTGCCGCTTGACCAGTGCCAAAAAGTCCTGCGGCGTATATCCGGCAAGTGCCGATTTTGCAAAATGCGGGTTCGTCGAGACAAAATTCTCGGCTCCGACGTCGCGATTTGTAAAATTGCAACGCCCACCGCCCGATATCAATATCTTGCGGCCAACCTCGGCGTTGTGTTCGATGACCAGAACGCTCTTGCCGCGGCGGCCGGCGTTGAATGCGCAAAACAATCCGGCCGCTCCGCCGCCGATGATAATGACGTCGTGATCCATTTAGCCCAGATATCGGTCGGCCAGTATTTTCATATGATGCTTCACATGGCCGGCCATGATATATGTCAGCGCTCGGACCGAAACGGGTTTGCCGCTGGCGGTTCCCATCAGCTTTGCGGTTTCCTCGTCAATGTTGCTGACGAGGATCAGGTTGGCCTTACGTTCGTGCTCAAATTCGTCGAGCAAGTTAGCAAAAGTACGTTCATTGGCCCGCGAGGTGGCGATATAGTCGTCCTGCTCAAAGCCCTCGATCGGCGTTTTGTCACCGCGAGAGATGCGCAGGATGCGGTAAGCAAAGATGCGTTCACCGTCGATCAGATGGCTCAGCAGTTCCTTGATCGTCCATTTGCCCTCGGCATAGGCATACGATCCGCGATCTTCAGGCAGATCGGCGATGCCGGCTCGCAGACTCGCGGCTTGGGCGTTCAGATCGGTCATTACATCGTCATTCGCGATCAGCGAAACGTAGGTGTCGTAATATGGCGCGTATTCGGTTGTTTCAGGTCGTTTCATAATGCGGTATAGTATCAGAGTCATACGTAGAATTCCCGGTGATCAACTATGAGACATCTCTTGTTCGTTATTGCGATCGTTCCGGTGCTGTGCGTGTCGGCGGCTCTCGCTCAGGGCGGCGGCAAGGCCGAGCCCAACAGGATCAGCTTCGCGGCGGGCCAGTCGAGCGCGAGTGTTTCGGGATCGTTGAGCAACGGCCGGGAGATGGAGTATGTTTTCGGTGCGGCAAAGGGACAGGTCGTAACCGTCCATAACGCAACAAAAAGCCAATTCGATTTCCGGGTCTATCACGAAGAGTTCTTTTCTGAGGGCGATTTCGACAGTTCGGCATCGTACACGTTCGAGGTGCCCGAAACGGGCGATTATCTGCTGACCATTCGCAAAAAGGCGACCGGAACCCGGTCGGCGAGGTTCTCGCTGCGGCTGACGATAAAATAAACTCTCGGGCTGGTTTCTGCATCAAAGCTTGGTCCTTAGTTTCAAATACACATCGGAGATGATAAAAACAAGATGAAAAGAGTTAGTCTTTTTGGCGTGATCGCCCTGTTTGCGGTGACCGCGATATCAATATTTGCCCAAAACGGCGGCAAGGCCGAACCCGGCCGAGTCAAGTTTGCCAAAGGTAAATCCCAGACCGTTTTGACAGGCACCTTGTCCGGCGATCAGGAACAAGAGTTCGTGTTCGGTGCCAGACAGGGACAGACCGTTTATATTACCAACCCCGATTCGCTGCGGTTCGCCTATCGCCTCTTTAACGATACGGTCAGCCAGGACAGCACCGATCTGGCTGAACCGACAATGGAGTTTGTCGTTCCCGAAACGGGCGACTATATGTTGTTCGTCCGGCGTGCAAATACGTCGCCGCGGTCAGCCAAATTTTCGATCACGCTGGCCATTCAGTAACAATTTTTCCGTTCTCAGGAGATACCCATCAATATGAAAAGAGTTTCGTTGATATTCGGCATTGCCGTCGTGGCATTTGTCATTTTTTCGCAAACCGGAGCACAGGCCGTCAATCGTTCGTTTGCCCAGCGGTTTGCCGCCGACACGCCGGCGGGCGACAGCGGGGCGTACAGTTTTGATAAGGCACACAGCTTTATCAATTTTAAGGTCAAGCACATGGGCCTGATCGAGGTTCCCGGATATTTCAGGGATTTCACCGGTACGGTCAATTTTGACGCCAAGGATATTACGAAATCGACCGTCGAATTTACCGCCAAGGCCACCAGCGTCGACACCGGTGTTGCCGCCCGCGACAACCACCTTCGCAGCAAGGACTTTTTCGAGGTCGAAAAGTTTGCTGACATCACGTTTAAGAGCACCAAGGTCGAGAAAAAAGGCAAGACCCTGATGCTGACCGGCGACTTTACGATGAAAGGCGTGACCAAGTCGATCACGTTCCCGTTCCAGATCGCCGGTTGGGTTCCGGCAAATGAAAAGGCCGGAGCCAAGATGGGCATCGTCGCCGAAACCTCGATCAACCGACGCGATTTCGGCGTTAACTATGGCGGTAATATGCCGAACGGCGTCGCGACACTGTCGGATATCGTCAAGATCGATCTCCAGATAGAAGCAAACGGCCCGAAACCCGCCGCCAAATAGATCTCGCGATCGACTCGGACAGAGAGCGAGCTGTACGTTAGGACCAACCGGAACGGTTTCGCCGTTTCGATTGGTCCTTTTCATAGCCGCCGCCGCGGCTGTTCCAAATTGATTCATTTGTTCCAAATTGCCATCGAACAGCTTTGTGCCGGTAAAGCGTCTTCGGGTGCCGTGTTGGATCAGGGAGTACATCTCCTTGGAAATCGTGATCATTTTCGTCCTTTTAGCGGCAAATTCACGCGTTTTGTGTGGGACAAGAAAACGTCACCTTATCTGATAAACGCCATTCCATCAACACTTTACAGCGGTTCCGGCCAAAAGTTTGTCCCAGCTGTCCCAGCTTGTCCCACGCCTTGCCTGGGACAAATAACTGCCCTATTATCAGCATTTACAGCCATTTGTACCCCGATTGTCGCGACTTTTTAACAAAAACTTACATTGTCTTACAGCAAGGGGGCAAGCTAACCATTTCGGCCAAATAAATGTCCGTGATCGAATGTGTCAGCTATGATACATTGTATCACGGTTTTTGGGTCTTGTCGCAAGCATTTTGGTCCGGGGTTCCTGAATGGACGGTGAGTTTGGACGGTCGTTTATCGAAGCAATTTACCGGGCTTTGGCGGAGGCGTCGAGAGTGGATATCGGGAGTTTCAAAGAAGTTCCCGGGCGGCCCTCGGCAGTCTTTTGCGCGCTTTGCGGCAAATGGCCAGGCACTTCAGCGCGTGGATCAGATCATTGCTAGATCGGGCGAACGCCGAACTCGCAAAAAAGCCTTTACAGATCACAACTATCGGTGCACAATTCCCGATATGCCCCACGCCTCCCGACGATATGCATCAGTTCGACGCCGCTCGACCCGCGCCTCCGCGGGCGTACGGGCATTTGACGGTCTTTCGGGAACGCTAAGCGGTCAGGCTCCGGGCAGAGAATCGCAAGTTCGCATGTCTGATCCCCTGCTCTTACCAAATTCCGGACTGATGCGTGGAGCATTTTCTAGGAAACAACAAGAAGAATGGGATTCTAGAGGAATGAGTGACCTTGATGTCGCCACAGCGGTTCTGATGCACGAGATTCTTCATATTACCGGGGTTTTCGAATCTGACGCGTCATTTGATAAGGAAGCTGGTACCGTCGACACGACGAAGAGCCGCAAGTATCAACAGCAACTGTTAGATAAGTGTTTTCCGATACAACCTAAACCTTAAGGGTAGGAATTATGATAATTACTAGGTTTTTACAATCGATTTATTTGATTTTGCTTTTGAGTTTTAGCGCTCTTGGATGCGATATTGAACCGAGTTATCGCAAGATTGAAAACATGGTTCGTGAGGATTTCCCTTCGTTGAGACTGAAAGGCAAGACAGTTCTTTCGACTTCATGCATACTGCAATGGAAGGATCAGAATCACACTGACGGCAGAGTTGAACTCTTTTTCGACCGATATGAAACCGAAGAAGTTAGCAGACAGAACTTATTGAGGGAAGCGGATTATGTTTCTGACGGCAAAAGCCTTGATGCGACAGATTTGGAGGCTTATTGGGATGATGCTTTATTCCTTCCAAGTTACTCTAATGATAGTGGAATTCTATTTTTAAGAAACAGATTAGAGTTGTTTTCGATTATTTCGTTGAGACAGGAAAACATTCTTCGCGTCGAGGGGATAGTCCGGAAAGCAGTAAAGACTAAGGAATTTCGTTGCCCTTAGACCCGACTCGACCACGCATGAAATTCCGACGACACTCGTTTCTCAATTGCGAAAGCGATGTAGTGAACCGGCAGAACGCCCGATTGGGTCAAAATCGAGGCACCCCGATATGTAACTGATTCGTTGAACTGTAAAACCTATGTCTTCGAAGAAAATGCCGCAGATCTTTATTTTTGTTCTGATTTTTAGTCTCACATTCATTTACGGCCAGCAAATGAATAGCGAGGCACTATTTGCGTTTCGGGATGGGAGCAAGACCGGTTATTGCGATTCGAAAGGGAAACTTGTCATCACCCCGATACTCGATGATGCCGGAATATTTAAGAATGGACTTTCTCCAGCAAAGCAAGGTCGGAAATGGGGGGTTATCAAACCCAATGGTAAATTTTTGGTAGATCCCCAGTTTGACGATGCCAGCGACTATTCCGATGGGATGGCTCGGATCGTGATGAATGGGAAGACCGGATTCATTGATGTAACAGGAAAGCTGGTGATTGCCCCAGTATTCGATTCTGCTGGCTTCTTTAATGAGGGGGTCGCATCTGCCTTTTCGCAAGGAAAGCTTGGCTATATAGATAAACAGGGTGATTTTCGGATCGCTCCGCGTTTTGCCGATGGCTCGGAGTTTTTTGAAGGCGTGGCGTTCGTCCAAATTGAGAATTTGTGGGGTGTTATTGATAAGGACGGAAAGCTGGTCATACATCCCCAATTCCGATCGACTTCGTTCTTTAGTGATAATTATGCTCGCGTTGAACTTGAAAATGGCAAATGGACATTCATCAAGAAGAGCGGCGAACGTCTCGCGAAAGAGTTCGACTACGCGTTGCCTTTTTCAGAAGGAATGGCAGCAGTAATGATCGACGGCAAATGGGGGTTCATCGATACAAACGGAAAACTGGCGATTCCCGCCAGTTTCCGCGCTGTATTGGGGTTTTCCGAGGGCATGGCAGCTGCCCAAATTGGCACCGAGTGGGGTTTTATCGATCGGGTCGGCAAAGTAAGAATCGAATTTGGCTTTAGTGCTCCGGGAACGTTTCGCAATGGACTAGCCTCCGTCGGCAGAGACCTCGAGGAGGTACTCATCGATCACAACGGCTCCGTCATCCCGTGTGGCAAATAGCAAACCGGGGACAATAAATGTTGCAAAGAAATCGGTGTCTGACATGATGTTATTAAGACGGTTTCTCGAGGCATCGGGTTGGGATCGATGTTGACGGACAAGGAACTTGCTCATTGACAGCCGAAACCGTCATCTCCTTGCATATCGGCTGGAAACAGTGGTCGGCGGCAGGGTTGCGGAACGGAAGCGTGGGGCAGTAAGACTCAGGGCATTGTGGTGAACCTCTGGTTGATCGGCCTAACGGGTTGACGGTGCCCTTACTCCGTGCGGGCTTCCGCAATTGGTTCGAGTCATCGGAAAGCGGTCTTTTGATCCGGGTTATCGGCGTCCATCGGCGGTTAGATCCCCCTAACCGCAAAGGACGCAGAGGACCCATTCAATACTCAATCTTCGATATTTACTACTCAATATTCACTTTTCCCTCGTCCCTTATCGCTTACTCTTTCGCCGGAGCTCAGTGCTTGCCGTGCTTTCCGATGTCCGAGAATGCGATGTTATAGATCGCGTAGTTTTGCCAGTCTTTGTGATCAAAGTGCCACCATTCGTTGGCGTTGACGGTGAACCCGGCGGCTTCCATCAGTCGCCGCAGTTTGTCGCGGTTGGCACGTTCTTCGTCAGTGCCGCCCTTGTAATCGGGTGATGCCCGCTCGGAAAATTCGTCAAAATCGGATGGCATCGGCACCGGTTTGCCGGTCTTCCGGTCGTAGATGCTGAGGTCCACGGCACAGCCGCGGTTATGCCTTGAACCCTTTGCGGGGTCGGCGACGAATATGCGTTTGTCCTCGGGCGTCACCTCCCAAAACAGTTTGGTGATCGCCCACGGACGATAGCCGTCAAAAATGACCAGCCCAAGCCCCTCTTTTTTCAATAACTTATGAACGCGGACGAGAGCCTCGGCCGCCGGCCGCTGCAGGAACGCCCGAGCCTCAGGGTAAACCTGCCGGCCGACGAAATTGTCCGGGGTCGCGTATCTGATGTCGAGTTTTATCGATCTGCTGAGTTTTGTGAGTTCGATCAAGTTGGCGTCTCGCTTATTCAGTTCTTTTGGCGGACCGCTCTGGGCAAATGCGCCAACCGAAAGGATAAGCGAAATCAGGACAATCGTAAATCGCGATCTCAGAGCAAGCATCATAAAGAGAACTTTCTCCCTGCGGTATTGAAAAAAACGAGCGGAAGAGCTATTTTCAAAAATAGATGTCCGACGAGCCGAACAAAATGACGTGCCCCGCCCGCAAGTGGACAAAACGCGCGGGCATCATCGCGTTTCTGTTCTTTCTCGGCAAGGGGCTCGTCTGGCTGGCCCTGCTCGCCGTCGGGGCATACTACTCGTTCAATTAAGCGGCCGTCCGGCCCGACATTTATCGGTTCAGGGCTTCTTAACGGCCGGTTCCGGCTCGACATCGTCATCCCTGATCACAACGTCCGTACCGTATTTCTGATAATCCTTGAATCGGATCACGTTCCTGGTCTCGATCAGCTTTGAGCTTTCGCGGCTGGTCAGACGGACGTCGGAGACTAGCGGGAGCAGATATTTGCCGTCGCTGATGGTGACCCAGTCGTAATCGATGACTCGCTTGGCCGAGCGGACCGGAAAGCTGTCCGGGATCTCGGTCGCCTCGCTTTCGATCCTCAGAACGCGCCCTAGCTCGCGATCGATCCAAACGCGCCCCTTCATACCCGAGATGGTCGAATCGGTCGTGACCTGGCCCGATGACGTGATCAGCTGTTTGGCCTTGTCTTTGGCAACCGTGAAATCGAACACGAGCGCTTTACGCATCCGGATGACATCGGTGTCGACGATCTCAAATCGGGCCTCGCTCTCGGGCTTAAAGACCGTCGCGAGCATCGTGACAAATTCGCCCGTCGAGCTGGTGCCGCCGACCTCCTCGTAACTGCCCTTAGGCCTCGGGTCATTGTTGAGTATCCCGTTGGTCGAGAGCACGCGATAGTCCTCTTCGCCGGTCGAACGATAGCTGACCGCGACGACGAGACGGTCGAGATTCTTAAAATTGTTGGTCCCGCCAAAGGCCCATGACCGCTGGATCTGCTGCTTGACGACAAAATCGGGCATCTCGCCGACCGCCTCGAGCGTATTCTTGCGCGCCTTTTCGAGGACCGCGTCGGCGTCCTTCGGCGTCGGAAGCTGTGCCCCGACCGGATTTTGCCGCCGGCGATCGGCCTCCTCGAGCGACCGCTGCAGTTCCTCGTCGCCGCTGCTCTTGGACCGCGTCAATCCGCGGACGCCGTCGGTCAGCGGAAATCCGATGCCGCGTTTGCGGAGAGCGTCGACGATCTCGGGTTTGAGCTTCGGGTCCTTTTGCAGCGAGTACAGGAGCTTGACGTATTCCGCCTGTGTCAACGGCGTCGTCTGGCCAATAACGGCAACAGAAACTGCCAGAAAAGTTATGATCGCGAATACAAATCTCATCTCTGATATTGATGCCCGAGGTACGTTCAGCGTTCGCCGGTACCGGTTTTTGGGGCCTCGGGCAAATAGTAAAGCGGGGATCGTCGAATAGTGATGACCCCCGCTCTAGTATAATGACGAATGAAGATAAAAAATCAATTAACCCATTCTTCTTCGTAGTTAAGCTGCCAATGACGAGTGACCCATGCCTGGGCGGCAGTCATTGCGGTGTTCTTCCATTTCTTGAAGTTATCCAGAACGGTCAGTGCGGCCAGCGGCTTGCTCGGGTCGCGTTCGACACGGATTACCTGAGTCGAAACCTCGATGATCGCCTTATCTTCTTCCATCAGTTTAAGACGAACCTCGCTGCCCACGGGCGGAAGTGTTTCGAGATTGACCAGGGTGCTCGATTCACCGACGTTCTCGGTCATTCCCTCGATCGTGACGGTTTCACCGCTGACCGAGTCGACCCAGCTCGCCTGAACCGGCATATTAGCCAAGATCCGATGATGCATCGGCGTTTTGTATGATGACGTAGCGTATTCTACCTGTGACATATTTCCTCCTTTAAGAATCATGTTTCGCCTGCCGCAAATTATCGGATTCAGCAAAATTCGAAACAAACTTAAGACATTTTTACAAAAAAGTCAAGTTTTGCATAATTTACAAAACCCTGTAATTAAAAGGCTTTTCAAAAAATCTGAGACCATTCTAATTTGTAACGGAAAAAATTACAAATGCCGGGACACTAACCCTCAAAACAGTCTCTCGCACCACCGTTAGAACGCACGTGCGGGGCAAAAGGTTGCATGGCAGAATCGATTATTTTCGGCAGATCGGTCGAATCGGGAAAAGATAACAAAGATTTAAGACCGAGTTAACGTCGATTTTTGGTTGGGGCGTAAGGCTTGTCATTTGCCGCTGCGGTACTCAAATTGCGTTACGAAACGCGTATTAAAAACGTCGACCCGGCCTTCGTTGGGCAAGCCCGGCGGCATGACGAGTGACTGACCGCTAAAGGTATGTCATTCATAGGTTTAACGTCAGGGATCGATGGCAGTATGATCGCTTTTTGGGAATGCGGGCCGAGCATAATACGGCCTAATATCCGAAAAGCAAAATAAAAATCCAAAAATCAAAAGAAAAGGCGGAAATTCCCAAATTTCAATGCGGCTATAATGCTCCGGGAATTTCAACCGAAAGAGGTCAATAAAAATAAGATGACTAAAATTTTTTCAAGCAAAACACTATCAGCGATGATCTTGTTGGTGCTCATCGGTGTCGGCCAAGCGTTTGGCCAGGCACAGGCGGGTTCCGGACAGATCACAGGCGTAGTTACCGATTCGAACGGAGCCGTTGTTCCGAACGCCACGGTGACGCTGGTCAGCAAATCGACCAATGAAACGAAGACTGCAACGACGAGCGGCGACGGTACATACCGTTTCGTTCTGCTGCAGCCGGGCAAGTACTCGGTCAAGACGACCGCAGCCAACTTTGCAGATGTTACGCTCGAGGTTGAAGTTCAGGTCGGACGTATCACCGATGCGAATGTGACCCTCGGCGCCAGCGGCGTTTCGGCAGTGGTCGAGGTCACCGCTGAAGGTGTCCAGACGACGACGAACAACTTCGACGCGGTCCAGAGTGAAACGGCGATCCAGAATCTGCCGATCAACGGCCGCCGCTTTCAGGATTTTGTCACGCTGACGCCGACCGCACAGGTCGATCCGTCACGCGGCCAGATCTCGCTTTCGGGACAGCGTGGTATCAACAGCAACATCAACGTTGACGGTGTCGATTACAACCAGCCCTTCTTCGGCGGTGTTCGCGGCGGCGAACGTTCAAACTCGGCCTTCACGATCCCGCAGGAATCGGTTCGCGAATTTCAGGTCGTTGCCGCAGGTTACTCGGCTGAGTTTGGCCGCAGTTCGGGCGGTATCGTCAATGCGGTGACCAAATCGGGTTCGAACGACGTTCGCGGAACGCTCTTTTACCTGCTTCGCCCCGAGCAGCTCGCCGTCGGCAACAAGTTTGCCAAGGCACTCGCTGACCAGCGTTTGAATGCTCTCGGTGTTCAGGCGACGCTTGCACCGACCCAGCATCAGTTCGGCGGTTCGATCGGCGGCCCGATCAAGAAGGACAAACTGTTCTACTTTGCATCGTATGAGCAACAGCGTTTTCGTGCTCCGCGTCAGGTTTTGTTCCAGAATCTCGTCGGAGTCGCAACCCCGGTAGATCCCGGCCAGGCTGCAGTTTACAACTTTTACCGCGGTAACGAGGTCCAGTATCAGGCAACGAATGATGCCTATGCCGCACTCGGCAAGATCGATTGGAACGTAAACGACGCGAATCGTTTTAACATTCGTTACAACTTTGCCGCTAACAAGGCGCTCAACGGTGTCTCGACCGGCGAAACGGCCCTCGACCCGACCACGACGAGCTCGCTCTCGACGAATGGTACCGAAGAAGACCGCAATCACATCGTCGTCGGACAGATGATCACCACATTCTCGGCCAACCTCATCAACGAAGTTCGCGGCCAGTATGCACGTGAGACCCGTCCCCGCACGCCGAATGACCTGTTGGCAAATATCAACACGTCGATCGGTGTTTTCGGAACACGTAACTTCCTTCCGACGACCCAGTTCGACCGTCGCATACAGATCGGCGACGCGATGACGTACATCACGGGTGCACACACCATCAAATTCGGCGGCGAATTCAGCGATATTTTTGCTGACCAGACCTTTGGATTCAATCAGACCGGTGTTTACACGTTCTCGGGCCTGACATCGACGACCGGCATTCTTGACGCGATGAGCACCAATCGTACGGCGACCGTCCGCGGACGTTTTGATACGACCACGGCTCGTTACAACAAGCAGATCGGAAACCTCTCGGCTGCCTATGGCATCAAGGAGATCTCATTCTTTGCTCAGGATTCGTGGCGTGTAAATCAGAAGTTGACGCTCAACTTCGGCCTCCGTTACGAAAAGCAGCTCAACCCGTCGGCTGAGGCAAACAACACGGCCGTTCTTAACCTTGTCCGCAACACGCCCTGGCCGATCTTTGGCAACCGGACGCTCGACCCGTCGATCATCCCGGACAGCCAGCATCAATGGGGCCCGCGTATCGGATTTGCTTATGATCCGAAGGGCAACGGCAAGACGGTCATCCGCGGATTTGCCGGACAGTACTATGCACGTACGCCGCTGATCGTTCTGGCGGCACCGTTCAACAACTTCCGCAATCCGGCAGGCGATCTGTCGGTAACGCTCGGTTCGCCGGCGTTCACCTCGACCGGATTCAGCCAGTCGACGTTCGAAACGCAGAACCCGCAGTATGTCGCTATCATGGGCGGCACGGGCTTTACCCCGAACACCGTTTATCGTCAGTTTGCGATCCTCGGCATCGACCTGAACACGATCTCGCTGAGCTCGCTGCCGGTCCTTACGTCGGCACAGATCGCGACCATCCAGACCGCGATCCTCAACGCGACCACGAATCCGCCGGCTAACCTCGGTGCATTCCAGGGAGCAAACTTTGTCGGAATCAACCCCGACTTTAAGAACCCGCAGTCGTTCCAGTGGGGCGGCGGTGTTGAGCATCAGGTAGCACAGGGCATCACGATCGGTGCTGACTATTCAGAGGTCAACACGATCTACTTGCAGCGTAACCGCGACATCAACCTGCCGGCACGGACAGGCGTTGATGCGGTTTCGGGTCGTATTCTCGTAAACCGTGCATCACGTCCGCTGACCAATATCGGAACGCTTCAGATCCGCGATTCGTCAGCACGTTCGGTTTACCGTGCGTTGACCTTGCGTATGAACATGAACCGCAGCTGGGGACGCATCAACGCATTTTATACGCTGTCACGTTCGATGTCGGATGACGATAACGAACGCGACGCCGGTGGTGTGTTGTATGACAATCCGTATGACCTGAGCACAGAGATGTACAATTCACGTCTCGATCGCCGTCACCAGTTCGTGGCAAACCCGATCTTCTTCCTGCCCTGGGGATTTGAGCTTTCGAGTGCGATCCGCCTGCGTTCGGGTTCACCGGTCAACTCGCTTGTCGGTACCGATCTGAACGGAGACGGAAACAGCAACGAACGCCCGATGACGGCGCCGGGATTGGAGCTGAGGCGTAATTACTTTACGAATCGCCCGATCTTCAACGTCGACCTTCGCGTTCAGAAGGGCTTCAAGTTCACGGAAACGCGTAAGCTCTTGCTTACGGCTGAGTTCTTTAACGTAATGAATCGTTCGGACAGCCAGTTCTCAGGATCGGCTACGACGAACTATTGTGCTACGTCGAACAACGTCTGCGGACTGAGCGGTGTGACGAATATCAATTTCCTGAATCTGATCCAGCAGAATGCTTCGGCTACCAACGCAGGTAAGCTGAACCTCTCAGGATTGAATCCGGGACAGCAGGTATTCCAGATGCAACTCGGTGCCAGATTCCAATTCTAATTTTCCGGTAAATCGGAACTTGAGGCACGCTTGTTCGCAAGCGTGCCTTTTTTTTATCGGGGCATACGTGTAATCTTTTGGTGATGCGTATCCTGCAGATCTCATCGGCAAAGACCTTCGGCGGCGGCGAGCGTCATATGCTGGATCTCTGCCGCGGATTGCAGGATCGCGGCCACGAGGTTTTCATCGCACTGCGTCCTACCAATGAATGGGAAAGCAAGCTCGATTTTGTACCGCAGGATCATTTCCTGCATGTTTCGATACGAAATTCGTTCGGGATGTTCAGCGCCAAGCGCATAGGCAGATTTCTCAAGGATCACAACATCGACATCATCCACGCGCATGTCGCACGCGACTATCTGGCGGCGGGAGTTGCGTGTCGGATCTCGAAGGAAACACGATTTGTCCTGACGCGACACGTGATGTTTCCGCTCAAGCCATTTCATAAATTTGCGTTGAACAATGTCGATGCGGCGATCGCGGTATCGCCGGCGGTGCGCGGCCAGCTCGAGAAGATCTTTCCATCGGAAAAGGTTGTTGTGATCAACAACGGTCTGAGCATACCCGAGATCGCCGACAGCGACCGCCTGGGTCGCGAATTTCGTGCGTTTCACAACATACCGCCCGACGCTAAGATCGTCGGGACCATCGGCGAACTCAAACCTCTCAAGGGACAACGCGACCTGGTGCTTGCCGCAAACGAGATCGCCAAGACCGACGACAAGGCGTATTTCGTCGTTGCCGGAAAGGACAACACTGCCGATAGAAGATTCCGCCGTGAGCTGCGGCGTTTGGTCAAGGTCTTCGGCCTGGAAAAGAGGTTCTTGTGGCTCGACTGGCTCGAGGATACATCGCCGTTCTTCGCCGCAGTGGACGTCTTTGTTTCGCCGTCGCACTCGGAGAGTTTTGGGCTCGCCCTGCTTGAGGCGATGACGCGCGGAAAGGCCGTGGTTGCGACCGCCACCGATGGGGCCAAAGAGCTTCTGGGCAACGTCGGAAAGGTCACGCCGATCGCCGACCCGCTCGAGCTTTCGAAGGCGATCGTGACCTTGCTGAACGACACCGCGCTTGCGAGGGCGACGGGCCAAAAACTTCGGGAGATCGCGTCTGAGCGGTTCTCACTTGATCGAATGGTGGACCTGACGGAGAAGCTATACCTCGATGTGACGGCCGGCACAGACAAGGCACGTAGTGCCGATCGATCATAGTCATGGTCGGCTTTCTTATCCTTTTAAGATGATCTCATTCGGTCCGGATATTTGTTGCGACTTTGATGCGGCGACCAGCCGCGAGTGGCTTTTGACGAATGGGATCGGCGGCTTTGCCTGCGGCACGATCTCGGGAGCCGCGACACGCCGCTATCACGGCATCCTTACCTCAGCACTCGAGCCGCCGCTCGGACGGATCACCGTCATTTCAAAATACGAAGAGACTCTGGTCGTTAACGGCGTCCGGCACGAGCTGTCGGCAAACCGCTTTCCGGGCATCATCCACCCGCAGGGGTTTCGGCTCCTGAGCTCGTTTTCCGCCGAGCCGTTTCCGACCTGGACCTTTGCCGTCGGCGGGGTCGAACTCGTCAAGACCATCTTCATGGTGCACGGCAGCAATACCTCTGTCTGCGAATGGGAGATCAGAAACGGTGCCGGCAATAAGGTCGGGCTCGAGATCAGGCCGCTGCTGTCATTTGTCGATTATCACCACCTCCAGCACGAGGACGCGAGTCTTAACGCGGACGTCGATATCGAGCGAGATCGCGTCTCGGTCAGCCCGTACAATAGCCGGCCGACGCTCTCGATCACGCATAATGCGGTATCCGTCGAGCGGTCCGGCTTTTGGTACCGGAATTTTGAGTATTCTATCGAAAAGGAGCGCGGTTTCGACTTTCATGAGGACCTGTTCCAGCCGTTCGTTCTCGTTTATGACTTGGCGACGCCGGCATTTGCGATCGCGTCCACCGACGATCCCGAGGCTCTCGACGCGGCCGCACTCAAGGCGGCTGAGCTGACCCGGCAGATCGATCTGGTTTCGGCATCAGGGGCCGATGACGACATCGAAAAGACGCTGGTGCTGGCTGCCGATCAGTTTATCGTGAAGCGGGGCGACGGCCATTCGGTCATTGCCGGGTATCCATGGTTTTCCGACTGGGGCCGCGATACGATGATCGCCTTGCCCGGGTTGACACTGTCCACCGGCAGGGCCGAGATAGCCCGGGCGATACTGCTCGAGTTTTCAAACCACATTTCTAAAGGGATGATCCCGAACCGGTTTCCCGATGCAGGTGAGACGGCCGATTACAATACGGTCGATGCGACGCTGTGGTACTTTGAGGCGATCCGGGCGTATGTGGATGCGACCGGCGACCGCGAGTTCGTCGGCGAACTTCTATTCGAAAAGCTGGTCGAGATCATCAGGTGGCATCTCCGCGGCACGCGGTACGGCATACGCGTCGATACTGACGGCATGCTCATCGCCGGCGAGCCCGGAACACAGCTCACCTGGATGGACGCGAAGATCGGCGATCTCGTCATCACCCCGCGGATCGGAAAGCCCGTCGAGATACAGGCACTCTGGTACAACGCTCTGCGAATAATGTCGGACCTCTCACTGCACTTCGGGCGAAAGGCCGAGCATCGCAGGTTCGATTCGATGGCGGAGATGTGCGAGCAGAGCTTCAACGCGGTCTTTTGGAATGAGGACGAGCAGTGTCTCTTCGACGTTGTGGACCGTAATGAGCGCGATGGGTCTGTCCGTCCAAACCAGATCTTTGCCGCCGGGCTGCAGAATACGATGTTGTCTCCGGAACGTCTGCGGGCGGTCGTCGACAAGGTCGAGGCGGAACTTCTAACGTCGGTCGGGTTGAGGTCACTGTCGCCAAAAGATAGGCGTTATCGCCCTGAATACCTCGGCAGCCCGTTCGAACGCGATTCGGCATACCATCAGGGAACAGTCTGGGCGTGGTTGATCGGAGCTTTCATTGACGCGTACGGACGAGCGTATCCCGACAGAATGGATCACGTCGAACGATTTACCGGCGGATTGGTCGATCATCTTTCGACAGCCGGCATCGGGCAGGTCTCGGAGATATTCGATGCGGAGGAGCCATTTGCTCCACGCGGCTGTTTCGCACAGGCGTGGAGCGTCGGCGAACTGCTTCGAGTCCTGCGATCAAGGGATCAAAGAACCTATCTCAAAAGCCAAACAACGACTTGACGCAGTACAGAAACTAATTGACCGTAATGGTTGATGTTACGGCCGATTGCGGTTTATCTTTTAGTCTATGAAGACCAACCTTCTATTCCTCCTGATGATACTATTGTATTCATCTATGACCTTTGCGCAGTCGCCGAAAGAACTGGCCGCGATGTGGGAAAAAGAACATATTTCGCGGTTGTTTCCGTCCGATGTGCGGCATAAGGACCTGTTGGTCTATCTCGAAGAACTCCGCAAGCTCGGCCTAAAGGTAGAGGAAGTAGGCCGCAGCAATGCCGAGAGGTCGATCTTCCAGGTCGAGTTTGGCCGCGGCCCGCTGAAGATATTTATGTGGTCGCAGATGCACGGCGACGAACCGACCGCGACGTCGGCGCTGATCGACATGCTCGCGTATTTCCAGAAGAACCGCCAAACAGACTGGGTCAAGAAGATCGAGGAAACGATGACCATTCGTGCCGTGCCGATGCTCAATCCCGACGGGGCCGAGGCGTACCAACGGCGCAATCTTCAGGGGATCGATATCAATCGTGACGCTGTCGATCTGCGTACGCCCGAGGCCAGGCTTTTGAAAAAGCTGCGCGACGATTGGTCGCCGGCGATCGGCTTTAATCTGCACAATCAGCAAGCATTAACGACAGTTGGGATGACGCCAAAGCAGGCTGCCATCTCGCTATTGGTCGTTTTTGGCGATGAGGCCAAAACGCTCAACGAAGGACAGGCGCGAAATCAGCGCATCGCAGCCGCGATGGCTGAGGCTTTGCAGCAACTGATACCGGGCCACATAGGGCGTTATGACGACGAGTGGACGCCGACCGCGTTCGGGGATAATTTCTCTGCGTGGGGCACCCCGGTCATATTGGTCGAAACCGGCGCGTTGCACGGGCGCGACGAGATGTATCTGGTCAAACTTAATTTCGTGGCTTTTGTTACGGCAATTCAGTCGATCGTTACCGGCAGTGAACGATCGCAAAATCCCGCAGCATACATTTCGCTGCCGAGTAATGGTTCGGGCGGGCTAGTTAATTATGTCTTTCGCCGTGCAAACATCATCAATAATGGAGAAGTGACGGTCGGTGATATCGGCGTCGTTGCTGCACGGCGGCGGGCGAGTTTTACCGTTTCGGCCAAGATCTCCTCGGTTGGGACGCTTAACGCGATAACCGGGCTTGATGAATACGATGCATCGGGTTTTTACTTATATCAGCGTTTCGGAAAGACGAAGCCGGGCGAACTCGGCGAGTTCTATTTTTATAAACTCGATCGGACGGTAGATTGGAAAAGCACCGATCTGGCCTACAAATTTCCGCCCGACGCGATATTCTCAGCCGGAAGGTTCATTAAAGGTGCGGGCCTCGTACCTAAGAAATAGAAATTGGCGTGTTAACCCTCTTTAAGATCAAGAACATAGCTTTGATCGACCGTCTCGAACTTGAGTTCGGCTCGGGCCTTAACCTGCTCACCGGTGAGACCGGTTCCGGCAAGTCGATCATCGTAGACAGCCTTGGGGCTCTGACCGGTGACCGTGTTTCAAGCGACCTTATCAAACAAGGCGAATCTGCGGCCCAGATCGAGGGAAGTTTCAAGGTCGAACCGAATGCGACGCTTATTGCCATTTTCGAAGAGGCCGGGGTTGACCTCGATCCCGACTCTGAGATCATCGTTCGCCGCGATATCTCGCTTGCCGGCAAAAACCGTATATTCGTCAATGATCAGAGTGTTACGCAGAACTTTCTTAAACGCCTCGGAGAGTATCTCGTTGAAATTCACGGCCAGGGCGAGCAAGCAGCGCTTTACCGTGTCGAAACGCACATCGGAATGCTGGATGAGTTCGCTGACGTTAAAGAGTCGGCCCGATCGGTCGAAGCGGCATTTTTCGAACTGGCAGCCGTTAAGGCCGAGCTTGCAAATCTGGAAAAGGACGAGTCCGAGAAGCTTCAGCTTTTGGATATTTTGAGATACCAGGTCGATGAGATAAAGCGGGCAGGCCTGCGGCCCGGCGAAGATGCCGAACTCGAAGAAGAGAAACGACGCGTTGGCAATGCCGAAAAGCTGTCGAACCTCAGCGACGAGGCGTATGCTCTGCTCTACGACAACGACCAGTCAACGGTCTCTACATTGGAAAAGGCGGCCCGCAAGATAGCCGAACTTGGCGAGTACGACGCGAGCTTTCGCGAGTTTGATGATGGGTTAAGGTCGGCTCAGGCGGTTATCGAGGAGCTGGCGATCGCCGCTCGCGACTTTCGCCGCGGGCTCGACTTTTCGCCTGAGCGGCTGAACGAGATCGAGGACAGGTTGGCCGAGATATCGCGGTTAAAGCGGAAATACGGTGAAAGTACCGAAGCGATCCTTTCGCACCTGGCTGAGTCAGAGCGTCGTCTGGCCAATATCGAGACCGCGGAGCTTCGCGAAAAGGAACTTAAGAAAGAGCTTGCGGACAAACGTCTGGCGTACGTCGCGGCGGCGGAAAAGCTGCATCAAAAGAGGATAGAAGCCGCACGGGCCTTCGAAACGGCGGTCGAGGCCAATCTTAAAGGTGTCGCTCTCGAAAGGGCCAAGTTTGAAGTGCGGATCGATTCTCCCGATCCGGATGTGCCTGAGTCTGACGGCCGATTTACGTCCAAGGGCTTCGACACGGTCGAATTTTACTTTTCGGCCAACCCCGGTGAGCCGGCCAAGCCGCTTTCTAAGGTCGCGTCCGGGGGCGAAGCCTCGCGCCTGATGCTGATACTCAAAACCACGCTTCGATCGGGCGGGATCGAAAAGGCAGCAGTGTTTGATGAGATCGATGTCGGGATCGGCGGCCGCGTGGCGGAGGCTGTCGGCCGAAAGCTGAAAGAGCTCTCGGGGGCGCAGCAGGTCTTGTGCGTCACCCACCAACCGCAGATCGCATCGCTGGCAGACAGGCATTTCGTTGTCGAAAAGGACATCGCCGGCTCAAGTACATCGGTCACGGTGAGGGAACTCGATGCCGGCGAGCGCCTCGAGGAGATCGCCAGAATGCTCGCGGGCGAGCAGATCACCGATGCGGCTCGCGAAAACGCCAGAGCAATGCTCGGAAAGGCGAACTAGTTTACGCCGTCGGCCGGCTTCGGCAGAGTTTTTTATGATCGCTGACATTTTAGCTAAGGTCATTCGCGGCGATACGGTCGAATCGGTCCACCGGGGGCACTATCTGGTGATCGACGGCAAAGGCAACACACTCGCCTCGGCCGGTGATCCGTCGACGGTCACATACTTTCGCTCATCCTGTAAATCTATACAGGCTATACCGTTCATTGCGAGCGGTGCGGCCGATCGATTCGGCTTCTCGGACGACGAGATCGCTCTTGCGGTCGCGTCACACTCGGGCGAGAGGATGCATGTCGAGATTGCCGCCCGTATGCTCGCCAAGGCAGGATTCAGCGAAAAGGACCTCAGATGCGGTGCTCATTTGCCCTTTAACGAACAAGAGTCGCAACGAATGATATCGGCGGGGGAGAAGCCGAACCAGCTGCACAACAACTGTTCGGGCAAACACGCCGCGATGCTGGCTTTGGCACGGCACATCGGGGCTGACCCGGCGAACTATGATCTGCTTTCCAATCCGGTCCAAGCGGCGATCCTCGAGCGTATCTCTGAGTTTTCGGAGGTGCCGGCGAGCGAGATCGCGATCGGCATCGACGGTTGTGCTGCGCCAAATTTCGCCGTGCCGGTCGCGGCTATGGCCAGGAGTTTCAACAACCTCTTGAACCCGCCGGATTCGTTCGACGATGCAACACGTGTGGCTTGCCGCCGGATCGTCAAAGCGATGATCGACCATCCCAAACTCGTCGGCGGAACCGGCCGACTCGACACAATGATCATGGAGGCCGCTCGCGGAGCTTTGGTCTGCAAGGTCGGAGCGGACGGTGTTTGGCTATGCGGCGTGTCGCCGTCGGCGAAATGTCCAAACGGACTCACGATCGCTCTCAAGATTGAGGACGGCGATGACCATCTGTCCCGGCCGGTCGTTGCGGTCGAACTGCTTCGAAAGCTTGGGTTGCTTGCAGCAAATGACCTGCCCGAGGTTGCTCCGATGCCGGTACGGAATCGTCGCGGAGACGTCGTGGGGCGGATCGAGGCTGTGATCGACGCCCGGTTTTGACCTTCTCCCGGAACCGGCGGTTTGCCGCCGAATTGACGGGCCTCCAAGGTTTTTTGCTGAAATTCAATACCAAAAGGTTCATACTGTAGTGGGAAGGTTGTAAGCCGTTCGGCGTTGCGGTCTGCTTGATCGTGGTTTCCCGCCTTTACCGGGGAGTGGTAAGGCCATGTGCGTCAAGATCTTTGAAAATTCACGATGCGAACGTAAATTGCGTTCCGATCCAAGTAGACACATCTATCTGGGAATTGTCCTGGCACTTGTCCTGATAGCATTGCCGCTGGCAGGTACAACAGATTGTCAGGGAAACCGCCGATCCTCGTCGATCGTGGTTCACGATAACACCCAGGCCAAGTACGGCGGCGAGAAAGCGACGGCCGATCTGCGGAATGCCTTCGAATCTGCGCTTGCGCGCGAGAACCCGTGTGTCGAGACAGTTGACGATCAGGATATTCGCGAAGCTCTTCAGGATGAGCGTGACCGGGCGCTTCTCGAAGGAGGGGATTCGACCGAGACGCTGGCGGCGATCGCCCAGCGGATGAATGCGAATCTGATAATGTCGGTCAGCGCGACGCCTGGCCCGAATGGCACGACCGTGTATTCGGCCGTTGTTATGGACTCACGAACGGCCCGTGCGGTCGCCCGCGGTGCGGGTACGTCGGCAAACGAGATCGCGGAGAGTTTGGTAAGTTCATTGAAACCGTACTTGGCAGAAGATTGCAAACCGCATTGGATCGGCAATGTCATTTACGAAAGCACCTTCAGTGAGAGCAAGGAGACCAAGGACGGAGGAGCCGCACACGCAGCTCGGAAAAATACAAAACGGACCACAACGCAGGCGTCCAGAATGAACACCATGATCAGAGCCGTGCTGCAGCCGCCGGCTGACGCCAAGGCCTCGGTCAACTCGCCGAATGCCAGAGTGATCCACCGTGTGAACTCTACCTTTACCAAAAATTCGACCACATCGGGCGAGCAGTTATGCCGGCTGCCGGGTAGAAATCCCTTTTTCAAATCGTTTAGCGAAGACTTTACGGAAACGGTCACCCAACTCGGACAAGGCGTCGAGACGATGCCGGTTTTCATCTCGGTCAACAGCGATGGCAGTTACACCATCAGCGTGATAGCTCCCGGCGGGGTCATGCTTGGTAAGATCGAAACCTCGAGCAGCCACGCGACCTGTGCGGCCGAGGACGTTCCGCCGACCAAGGACGCTGTCAGTATGCCCGAAGGCAAACTGCAATCGACCAGTTTTGAAGCAACCGGCAAGACAGATCCCAAGAATCTGACGCAACTTGCAGGCTCGCAAAAATTGCCTGACGGGCGAACGACGATCACTTGGAGTCTCAGACTGGTAAAACCGAAGGGGTCAAAATGATCGGCGGTAAGAACTGCCGCCGGACAGTTTTATGAACGAAGACGAACAGTACTACGCTGCCACAAAAGCTAATTTTCTCGAATCTCTGAACACCGCTGAGGATGCAGACGGTCTTGGTTCGGAGATCGGCGACATCGAGGTGTCGAGTGTCCTCGATGTCGGTTGCGGCATCGGGCAAGCTCTTTATCCGCTGGCGGTTGCGGTCGGCGCCAGCGGCGTCGGTATCGACGTCAGCGAGGAAAGCCTGCGGATCGGCCAGACGATATATCTGGAAAAGTTTCCCAACGCTCGTGTCTTGTTCGTGCGTTCGATGGCAGAAACGCTGCCCTTTGAAAACGAAAGCTTCGATCTACTGAACTGCGGTCTTGCGCTGCCGTATATGGATAATGCTCTCGCG
This sequence comes from Pyrinomonadaceae bacterium, assembly GCA_019694345.1. Lineage (GTDB taxonomy): Bacteria > Acidobacteriota > Blastocatellia > Pyrinomonadales > Pyrinomonadaceae > OLB17. The sequence continues at coordinate 50,804 of JAIBCA010000074.1, forward strand.
ATCTCCGAGATGGCTCGCGTCATGCGACCCGGCGGGGTTCTGCTGCTGAAGATCCATCACCCGCGATTCTATTTTGGTGAGATCGTTCGCGGGCTAAAAGGCGCCGGCATGTCGCCGATCATTCACGGATCACGCGTCTTGGCCGCCGGCACCGTGTATCACGTTTTCGGCCGTCAGCCGCGATTTAAGCCGCTACATGAGTCATATCAGACCGAATGGATGCTTCGCCGCGAATTGCCGCGGCACGGTTTGAGCATCGAACGCCCGCAAAAGAAAACAAATGCGGCGACGCCGGCATTTGTGATCAAAAAGGCGGTCTAGCCGCCGGCATTACGCATTGACCACGCCGAATCGACTCTTGAATTCCTCGCGGCCGAAGGTCCGGTCGAGCCAAATGTTCGTCAGTTTTTCCTGAATGCTGTTCGCCTTAAGCCGATCGTTCAGGTTCTTGAAATCGACGAAATCAAGATGCTGGTCCTGATTGAAGCACGAGAACACAAAAAACTCTTCGCCGGTGTGCGGATTGACGTGCCGCTGCAGGCACTGTGCGCACACCTCCTTCATCATGCACTGCATGGGCGAGTTGATCGAACCGATCGCGACATGGTGCTCTTTCAGATAGGGTTTGAGCGACGCATGGCGAGCCTCGCGGACGCCATTCATCATACGATCCGAGCCGATCGCTATGATGCGGTCGACGTCCTTCAGATCGACGGTCTTTTCGCCTAATTTGCCTTCAGCGTAGGCGATCATGGCCTGGACAATGTTGCCCCGAAAATGTGCATCCTGCGGTCGCTGAGGTACGATCTCGGTGCCCCAATCAGTTGCCCAGATGACTTGGTCGGTCGCGTCCTCGATCTCTTCGCGCTTAAAGAGGTCATCGCCGTTCTTATATCCGGCAAAGTAGATCACCTTGTTGTTTTTTGCCCGCAGTGCGCGGGCGATCGAAAACAAGACCGCGTTGCCGAGGCCGCCGCCGGCAAGCAGGACGGTCTCGTTCTCGGTGATCTCGGTCGGCGTGCCGGTAGGGCCCATCACGAGCACCTCTTCGCCCTCCTTGAGCAGCTGACACATTCGCGACGAGGTTCCCATTTCGAGAACGATCATCGACAGTAAACCCTTTTCCTCATCGACCCATGCACCGGTCAGTGCCAGGCCCTCCATCATCAGGCGTTTGCCGTCGATAACGGGCGCGGTGGTCTCAAAATTCTGCAGTCGATAAAACTGTCCCGGTTCGAACTTTCGAGCCTGCAGCGGAGCCTTGACGACGACATCCACGATGGTCGGGGTCAGGCGTTCGACCTTGACCACATACGCTCGAAGTTCTTCGTCGAGCTTGGCCGTAAGGTCGTCATAGATACGGTCGCGCTCGATTTGCGGCAGGGTGCCGCGGGCAGCCAATTCGTCGGCAAATATTTCGGCCACTCTTTCATAGCCGTGCTTGGCCGATGCCATTGCCTTTACTACGTTTCCGGCGTATTTCGGGTGGTTATCGCCGTAATAGCTGATGAACTTGCCGTTGTGCTCGTATGAAGTGAAAAATCCTGTCTCGCCCTTTGCCGCTTCGACCGTGTGCAGAGTACCGTCGGGGCCGCGTTCGACCCTGAAGGGCTGAAAGAACTGACGCCATTCGTCCATCTTAAAGGTTCCGGGCTTTTCCTTTTCGTAGATCACATTTGGCGACGTTCCGGCCGCGACACACACGGTGCGGGCAGGAAGTTCAAAGGTCGTACCGGTCTTCTCGAATTTTCCGCTCTCGGCGATGTACTCCAATCGCTCGAAGATGATAGCTTTGACAGCTCCGAACTCGTCCGGTACCGCTGCGGTCGGGCTCATACATTCGACAATGTTAATGCCCTCTTCAAGCGCCTTCTGCACTTCCTCGTGGTTGAGCCGATACGCGGGCGAGTCCTGCAACCGCTTGCGATAAACCAGCGAAACGCCGCCCCATCCCTGAACGAGTGAAACAAGATCGGGCTCTTCGCCCGCAGCGGCTGCCCGGGCACGTTCCGCCCTGACGGCACGGCCATGTTCGATAAATTCTTTAAATATCGCGAGTTCCTCGGCATCATAGGCGGCGAATATCTTTTCCTCGCCAAACTCCTCGACCACCTGTTCGTATTTCCCAAGCATTTTCTCAACCTGAACAGGGTAATACGCAAATATTTCGGTGGCTGTATCGATACCAGTAAGGCCTCCGCCGATGACGACGGCCGGCAGACGCACCTGGAGATTTGAAAGCGTATCTTTCTTGAACGCACCGGTAAGCTGCAGGGCCATGAGGAAATCGGATGCCTGACGGATACCGCGGATCAGGTTGTTTTTCATCGGAACGATCGTCGGGCGACCGGCGCCGGTCGCGATAGCGATGTGGTCAAAGCCAAAATCCCACGCATCTTCGATCGTCAGCGTTCCGCCGAACCGAACGCCGCCGTATGCTCGAAAACGCTTTCGGCGGGTCAGCATCAACTGGATCATCGTCAAGAAATTCTTGTCCCAGCGGACGGTGATGCCGTATTCCGAAACCCCGCCAAAACCGGAGAGGATGCGTTCGTCCAGTTCTTCGGTGACTTCGCCGATGTCTTTGATGGCCTTCGGTACGGTCGTACCGCAATTGCCGGTCCAGTCGGCCGGCAGCGGTTCGATCTTCAGGCCGTCGAGTCCGACGACCCCAAAGCCTTCATTCAGCAGGTAATGCGACAGAGTGTAGCCCGCCGGGCCGAGTCCGACGACCATTACGTTCTTGCCGTTGTAGGGAAGAGCATAGGGACGCTTGGCATTCAGCGGGTTCCACCGAGTCAGAAGGCTGTAGATCTCAAATCCGTAAGGCATCTTGAGCACGTCAGTCAGCGACGCCGTTTCCGCGAGCGGGATATTCACCGGTTCCTGCTTCTGAAAGATACAGCCTTTCATGCAGTCGTTGCAGATGCGGTGTCCCGTGCCGGCACACATGGGGTTGTCGATCGCGACTATCGCCAGCGAACCGATCGGATCACCTTGCTTCTTGAGCATATGCATCTCGGAGATGCGTTCGTCGAGCGGACACCCTTCGGTCTTAATACCGAGTGGATTGCGTTTTGCGGTGCCGTCGGCCTCGCGCAGGCCGGTCGAACATGCGTCCTTTTCGCGTTCGTGGCAGATCATGCAGTAATCGATCTCGTAGAGAGCGTCCCGCATGGTGCCGCGGTCGTCCGTTAGCTTAAAACCGTCACGCTTTCGCATCAATGCGGCCTCACCCCGCATCTTATTCGGCATTGCGGGATCCGGATGGATAAGGTGGACGAGGTTTTGATAGTCGAGCGGGTGCGGCGTCCTGAAACTGTGCCACCGCTTGGACTTATTGAAGAAGGCACAGGCCGACCACGCCTCGATCAGACGGAGAGCCGCCTTGACGGTCAGCAGGTCACCAACGCTCTCGATCTCGAGCACAAATCCTGAAAACAGCCTGCCAAAGGGTTTTTCGCTCAGGTCCTTATATGCCGATTGTATCTTTTCGATCGTTCGCTTGGTTCCGGCATCGAGTTCGATCTCTTTTGTGAGGTCTTCCTCAGCCCTGACCAGAAGTGCCGTCATCGTTGCTATCGACAGTTCTTCGTCGTGGACGAGGGTTTGGTCGAACGCACAGTTCCTCAACTCACGGACAGCTTCCCAAAGTTCATTTTCATTGAACTGGCTGATCGCATCCGCCTTGAATGTCTTGGTGGCTCGCCTCTGGACAAAAAACTTGTACTGCCAAATGGGGTTCTGGATAAGCACAGCCTTTTCCACCGAGGTTCGGACATCCGAAATTCCAAACAAACGCGCGATGAAATCTGAAAGATAAGGCGCTGAATCGGTCAGGATCGTCGATTCAGCCCTGCGTTCGATCCCCTCGCCACGGGTAGTAATGTATTTCGTAAGAGCCTCGTGCAGGACCGGTTCCTTTTCAGCGACCTCGGCATAGAATGCATCAGCAAGGTCCTTCAATCGTGCGGCGTCAAACAGATCTGAATAATTAAAACCCGGAACGCCCAGAGCAAAGTCACGCGATCCGATCGAATTGTTGTCCGTCATAGTCATGTCCATACAGCCTGCGTCCGGCAGGCAAGGCTAAATGAACAATATACCACTTGGCTTTGGCGCCATCCAAAACTACCGGCGTCAGGAGAGCTGAACATCGGCCGATAATAATGATAATTCGGGCTAAATATGGTATAAAACTAGTTCGTCGAGTGATCGTATCGGGACGGCCCCGCGATCGTGAATTAAAGGCTGTATGGAGCAAGATCAAAGGCTGACGCCTTTACCAAAATCGGTCGAGATGCGGCCGGCCGGAAGCGATTATCCGCCGAGTTACTCGTCGTACTATGACGACGAGTCGTTTGCCAACAAACGCTCGATCCGGCAGTACTTTAATATCGTCTACAAGCGGCTGCCCATAATCCTGGCGATCGCGATCGTAGTTACGGCCGCTGTATCTTTCTATTCGTTTCGACAGCCATCGATCTATCAGGCGAGCACGGAACTGATCATCGAACCGCGCAAGCCGCAGGTGACCCAGAAAGAGGCCATCAACATCAACTTCGGCAACGATTCGAACTATTACAATACTCAGCTGCAGTTACTCCAGAATGCCGATCTGATGAAAAAGGTCGTCGTTGCCCTGGGGCTCCATCGCGACGCAAAGCTGCTGGGTGACGAGAACCGTGGATTATTGAGCGGGCTGCGGTCATTGATAGTCGGCGACCAGAAAAAGGCTGATGCGGAATCTGCACTGCCGATAATCGCCGACTCAACTTCGCAGCCAAACTCGGGAAAGGTCATTCTCACGCCGGAAGAGGAGGCACTTGCGTCCCGATACGTTGGTAACCTGACCGGGCCGCGGCTTAAGGTCGAGCGGCTCGAAGATACTAATATCGTGACCGTTTCGGTCCAGAACGAGAATCCCGTCCTCGCTGCCAAGGTGGCGGACAAACTGGCCGAGATATTTATCGACGAGGACGCCAAGCGTGAGCTCGAGGGGGCTCAGACCGCGTACGACGAACTGACCAAGTCGATCGAAGACCTCAAAAATACGATCGCCAAACAGGAGAGCGACTATATCGAGGAAATGCGCTCGAGCGATCTGCCGCTACAGGAAAAGGGCGGCGACCTTCGGGCCGGCAATCTTTCGACGCTGCAGGCGCAGTACAACGATGCTCTGTCCGAGACCGGCAAGATCCAGGCTCTGTATTCGGCGGCCGTAAACGCGGTCCAAAAAGGCGACATCATGTCGGTGGTCGGCGACAATAAGGCCCTCCAGGATGCCCGCAGTCAAAATCTCAAAAGACAGGCCGATCTGGAAAAGCGCATCGAGGAGATCGACAAGAAGATCGACGAAGCGAAGGAAAACCGCAAAAAACTGCTTTCGAAATATACGGATGAGCACCCATCGGTCATCGAGGTGACTGCGCAGATCAATGAACTTGAAGCGCAGAAAGGCCGAGTGAACAACGAAGTCGCTTCGAAGATAAAGACCGAGAGCCAAAAGCTCGAAAAAGGCGCCGAGCGCGAGGTCCTCGCGACACTTAAGGCCCAATACGACGCCGCCAGGCTCCGTGAGGACAGGGCTCGTGCGGCCTATATAAAGGCCGCGGAGGACGCCAATTTCGAGGGCCAGGCGGAAACGCGATTGATCACCCGCAAGCGCGAGATCGAGACCAATCGAAGCCTGCTCGATACATACACTCAGCGGCAGAAAGAACAGGAACTTGCGATCGCCGGCGGACGTCCGAACAATATCAAGATATCAAACCGAGCGGTCACACCGGGCGGTCCGATCGGGCCGAATCGAACGCGAAACATCATTGTCGCGCTATTGATATCGCTTGCCGCCGGCATCGGGCTTGCATTCCTGCTCGACTATCTTGACGATTCAGTTAAGTCCTCAGACGATGTCAGCCGTAATCTCGGCCTGCCGACGCTGGCTCTGATACCGCACCATTCGCAGAGCGAGAAGCGCAAGTTGCCGCTGCCCGGACTCGTGCCTCGCGGAGATGAATCGTCACAGGCCCAGTCGGCACTCATCACTCTCGACGAGCGCAATTCGCCGACCGCCGAGGCCTACAGGCATCTGCGGACCTCGCTGCTGTTCTCATCGGCCGGCAAGCCGCCGCAAACCATACTAGTGACATCGTCGCAGCCATCCGAAGGCAAAACGACAACGGCGATCAACACCGCGATCACACTGGCCCAAGCTGACGTCGATGTCATTGTCATTGACTGTGACTTGCGGCGGCCGCGGCTGCATAGTCACTTTGGCCTTGATAACAGTCAGGGGCTGACAAACTACCTGTCGGGCGAAAAGTCCACCGAAAATCTGATCAAAGCGGCACCCGGCTTGCCGAGGCTGAAGATAATAACGAGCGGCCCGATCCCGCCGAACCCGGCTGAGTTGCTGAGTTCGAACGAGATGAAGAACCTGATCCAGTTTCTCAAGGGCAGGTTCAAACATGTAATTATCGATTCGCCGCCGGCGATATCCTTCACCGATGCTGCGATCCTGTCGACCCTGGTTGACGGCGTGGTCCTGGTGGCGATGGCCGGCCGGAGTTCGATCCATCTTATGCGCCAGTTCAAACAACGGCTAGGCAACATCGGCGCGAGGATCTACGGTGTGGTCCTGAACGGCATCAGATCCGGCTCGATGGAATACGACTATTACGGTACGGGATACTACGACTACTATCGCCGCAGCGAAACAGACGAAACGCCGATCATGGAAGATACATCGAAACAAAGTTTCGATAATAGAACCTGAAATAAAATAACGTCACTCAGCCGCACCTTCGCTCGTTAGAAACGCGGCGAGCGAATCGCTCCAAACCGGCATCTTACCGAGCCCGAGCCGCTCACTGAAAAGGCATGCGAGTTTAGAACTGACGGGCCGTGGAGCGGGACGCTTCAGACTCTCACGAGAAACGGGCTCGATCAGCTCACGGTCGAATCCGCCGATCTCCGCAACAGCCTCAGCAAATTCCAAATAACTCATTCCGGGCCCGCTGTTGGTCACATGGTAAGTGCCGGGCAGATCCAGTTCGGCAAGCTCGCGGAGCCGGCGGGCCAGATCGCCGGCGAAGGTCGGCGTTCCGTACGAATCACCAATTGCACTGATCCGCTTTCCCTCGGCAAGCAGGCGGTGCATTACGCTCAAAAAATTTGAGCCGCCCGACCCGTAGATCCAGCCTGACCTGACGATGATCGTTGCAGCATTTGCCGCGCGGGCACGATCCTCGCCTTCTAATTTCGAACGCCCGTAAACGGACCGTGGGTCGGGCGTGTCGCGTTGGGTATAAAAGCCCGGATTTTCCCCGCCAAAAACAAAGTCGGTCGATATTGTGACAAAAACAGCACCGCTCAGCTTTGCTGCAAGGGCGAGATTTTCGACACCGGCGGAATTTGAGGCGTAGCATGCCTGCTGGTTGGTTTCGGCTCCGTCTACGTCCGTAAAAGCGGCACAATTTAAGATGGCATCAAAGCCCGGATCGACAATGGCCTCAAAAACCTGTTCCCGATCTGAAATATCAAGCCGATCGCGCCCAAGCGCAGTGACATTGTCACCGATTTCCCGGCAATGCTTTGCCGTCGCTCGCGCGACCATGCCGTTGGCTCCCGTCACCAAGATCTTCATAATAAATCTCAACAAGATCGAATGCCGGCGGAACCGGAACTACACTTCGCCGTACATACGGCGATAGTATTCGCGGTACTCGCCGCTTCGGACGTGCTCGACCCAAGGCTGGTTGTTTCGATACCAGTCGATGGTTCCGATCAGTCCGTCTTCCCAGGACGTCAGCGGTTTCCAGCCAAGCTCGGTCTCCGCCTTGGTTGGGTCGATCGCGTATCGGCGGTCGTGACCCAGACGATCAGTGACATATCGGATCAGATCGTACGGTTTGCCGAGCGCGTCGAGTATGGCATGAACGACATCGATATTGTATTGCTCGTTCCGTGACCCGATATTGTAGGCTTCGCCCGAACGGCCGTTTTCATATGCCAGCCAGATCGCCCGGCAATGATCGTCAACGTATATCCAGTCGCGCACGTTCTTGCCGTCACCGTAAACCGGCAGGGGTTCGTCGTTCATGGCATTGGCGATCATCAGCGGTATCAGCTTTTCAGGAAACTGCCGCGGGCCATAATTGTTGCCGCATCGGGTGATGACAGCGTCGACGCCAAAGGTCTCGATCGCGGCGCGCACAATGAACTCGGCCGATGCTTTTGAGGCGGCATAGGGAGAGTTTGGCTGGAGCGGCGACGATTCGGTGAAGTACTCGTCACTTTCATCCGGCAAACTTCCCATCACTTCATCGGTCGAGATCTGAACAAAGCGCCTGACGCCCTTTGCCCGGGCGGCATCGAGTAATACCTGAGTCCCGATAATGTTGGTTCGCAAAAATTCGTCTGCCGAGGTGATGCTGCGATCGACATGTGATTCGGCCGCAAAATTAAATATCGCATCCACATCATCCGGCAATGCGGCAAGTACGGAACTCCGGTCGCAAATGTCGCCATTGACGAAAACGTGACGGTTTTCGTCGAGTCCCGCAAGATTCTCAAGGTTGCCGGCGTAGGTCAACGAATCATAGTTTATGATCCTGACGTTAGGGTCATCGGCCAATAGCGATCGAATGAATGCCGAACCGATAAAGCCGGCTCCGCCCGTTACAAAAAATGTCTTCATAAATAAACAGATCCGCGATCACTGACCTCTCAACTGTCGAGGCGGCGCATATGCTTGAGCAGAACATCTGCGTATTCCTGCGGCGAATCAATGTTCTTGAGAGCAACCTTCCCTCCATCCTCACTGGCGTTATCGATCACCAGGTCGCCGAACCCGAGTATCCTCTGAAGTACCGACGTCGTGACGGTAACATCCTGAATGCGTCTGAGCGGGATGTTGCGGGTCGTACGTGAGATCAAGCCCTCGTCAACCTCGATCTGCGTGTCCCTGAGCGAATACCGGACGAGTTTTGCCTTTACGTGGTAGAACGCGGGTATCAGGAACATCATCAGGCCCAATGGGATCGCTATCAGCACGGTCACGCCAAACACACTCAGCAATGCGACCACCAGCAATGCCCCGATCGCCGCCAAGACATAACCGATCTTAATGAATTTCAGGGTCGGGCCGATCGAAAAGACCAAAATCCCGTCAGGATCCCCGGTTTGCTCGACAGGGCGGCCCGCGACCTTGGTTTCAACCTCCGGGTCGATCGAATTTCCGCATTTTCGGCAAAATTGAGCTTCGTCTGAGTTTTCAGTACCGCATTTGATGCAAAACATAATTGTCGCTCTCCGGAATTGATCTTTGTCACAATCATTATAACCAGTTGACCATAACTCTCAACCTGCTCGCCCGCCCGTCGCTCCGCCGATCGAGCCAGGGGAGCCGGTCTTGTCGCAAACCTCGACATTCGATTATACTTTACGCGAATTCCATAACGATCGCTCATAGTTTGAGGCCCCATATGAAATCAAGGATCTTCTCGATCGCAACGTCGGTTCTCTTCGCTTTTGCGGCCGCGGCCCAAGTAGCTCCGCAGCCCACGTTTATCGACACGTTCGCCAGTCCGGCGGGTGTCTCCGGCGAGGGCGGCTCATCGGCCGCGTTGATAAGGGGAATTGGCAGGGCTGCGAATACCGGAGTGGCATTCACCGATCGGGAAGCATTTGTCGGAGACGTTGGCGGCGTGTCATGGAAACGACTGACCGTTCCGCTCGGTTTGGCCGACCGTATTGCCGGCGCTGAGATCGAAGCCGGCGGGGTCATCAGACTCGTTATTTCCAACCGAATCATCGGCCGGTTTTCGCTGATGGTGACCCGCGATGGCGGTGAGCAATGGTCACAATTGCCGATAGCTATCAGGCCCGAGGACCTTGACGAAGCCGACTTTTCGTCAGGTGAGCTGACATCGGCCGATGGCGTATTGAGACTCAGCATCAGGCTGATGTCGAGCTCGAATTTCGAACGCCGGGCAAAGTATAGCTCGAACGACGACGGTCGCTCCTGGAACCTGATCGAGTCGCGTTCTGACCTTGCCAAAGGGGATGACCTGACACAGGCCGCAAGGCTCGGGCGGCTTGGGCGGTCTGCGAGCATACCCTCCGATGAAATGGTCGTAATGGCCGCGGGTGAACGTTCACCATGGATTCTTACGCAGAGCGGCACTTGCTTTGGCTACAAGTCTGGTTGCGTCCAGGAAACTCGTCTGAGAACGGCCACGGGTGCGGATATCACACCGCAAGCGATCCGTGGACTTGCCGAAGCCGAAAGGGCACTGGCACGGAGCTCCGCCGGTCGATCGATCGGAGCGGCGATGCCGCCGGGCGGAAACACAAGGATCAGCCTCAACCGCGGCTTTGACAAATGCGATTCGCCGACGGTTTCGCAAATGCAGATTTGGTGGAACACCTCGCCGTATTTCGATATGAATATTTACATGAGCGGCCGAAACCGGGCTTGTGCGGCCCAGCCCAATCTGTCGGCCGCATGGATCGATCAGGTGACCGCCATGGGATGGGGGTTGATCCCGACCGTCGTTGGGTATCAATCGCCGTGCACATCCTCGACGACGACGGCCAAACTCAGCTATGACCCCGCGACCGCGGAACAGCAGGGCCGCGGCGAAGCCGATATTGCGGTAACAGCCGCCATCAATCTTGGCCTGACGGCCGGCTCGATCCTGTATTACGACATGGAGAGCTACAGCGAGACCGTGAGCACGCCGGGTTGCCGCGTTGCAACGACGGCATTTCTCAAGGGCTGGACCGATCGTATCAAGGAACTCAACTATAAGTCGGGTGTCTATGGTTCGCCGACAAACGCGGTGAATGACTGGATCGGCATACCGGAGCCGAGCCGAATGGAGGCCGTTTGGCTTGCGCGCTGGGACCTTGTTATGTCTGTGTGGACTTACAACTCGCCTTCACCGACAGTCCCGACCAACGTTTGGGCAAATCACCAGCGGATCAAGCAATGGCAGAATCCTCACAATGAAACCTGGGGCGGAGTGACCTTTAACATCGATGGCGACATTGCCGATGGACCGGTTGCGGGACTAACGGTCGCGAAGAACAAAAATGCCGATTTTGACGGCGACGGCAAGTCGGACGTGAGCATTTTTCGTCCGGATGCGGGGCTCTGGTATTACCTCAACAGCTCAAATGGCTCGGCTGGCGGCGTGGCTTTTGGCGCTCCGGGCGACATTCCGGTGCCCGGGGATTTTGACGGCGATGGCAAGACCGATACGGCGGTGTTTCGCCCGGCAGACGGAGTCTGGCATCTGTTGACAAAGGCCGGCGTTTATACCTCAAGGGCATTTGGAAGCCCCGGCGATATACCGGTCGCGGCCGACTACAACAACGACGGAAAGACCGACCTCGCTGTCTTTCGCCCGTCGAACAGCATTTGGTACATCGCCAATAGCGACAGCCAGGGAACATTTACTTTCGTACAGTTCGGCCAGGCCGGCGATAAACCGGCTCCGGCTGATTACGACGGCGACGGCAAGGCCGACATCGCCGTTTTCAGGCCCGCCGGAGCGACCGGAACAGAGTGGTGGATACAGAAGAGTTCAGGCGGCGTATTCGCGACACAGTTCGGCGTATCTAGCGACCAAGCCGTCCCGGTTGATTTTACCGGCGACGGCAAGGCGGACGTCGCATTCTGGCGGCCGTCGACCGGCGAGTGGTTCATTCTGCGAAGCGAGGATCTGACCTATTACGCGTTTCCGTTCGGCACGGTCGGCGATGTCGCTGCTCCGGGCGATCTTGACGGCGACGGCAAAGCGGACCCGACTGTTTTCAGGCCGTCAAATGCGGTTTGGTATATGTTGCGCAGTCAGGCCGGGTTTACAGCCGTTCAGTTTGGGCTAAGCGGCGACCGCCCGGTCGAGAATGCATATCTGCCGCAATAGGGCGATCCGATATATGACGGCCGAGGCTGAATACCGACTTTTCTTTCTGCGTGGCCACTCGAGATTCCCGGACGGAACCCTTTTCGAGCTAAGGTCCGGCGAATCTGTCATCATCCCCGATCGCGGTGACGGGCAGGCATCGGCGGCATCGCGGGACTCATTGATCGAGATCCCGCCGTTTGCCGAGAATGTGCCTCCGACCCAGTGTCCGGTTGCGATAACCTCGATCAACCCGGGCGTTCCTGACGACGCCGTTGTGGACATTACGATCCACTATCAGGTGATCCTGATCTCTTTGCCGGCCGGTGAGAATGAAATTAACGAGGTCACAGTTATCGATCGCGTGAAGAGTGTCGAGGCCGATCGTTACGAGGCCTCCACCGTCGATCCGGGGAACGGACGGCCGATCTATCGCCTGCACATCGGGCATCTGAGGCCCGGGTTTTACGAGGCAACTGTCAAATTCCCGGAGCACGAACCGCTCCGAATGACGTTCATCAAATTTTACCCAAAGCAATTTACCGATCGGTATGAGACTCTCGCCGCCCGTGAGATCTCCCCGTCAGACCGTACGGCTCATGAGAGAATTTCGGCGGAGGCGCACGTTGTTTCGAGGCACCGATCCGGCGAGCCATTTTCAGCCGAACTGTTGAACCTCGCACTGGGGTTGGTCACTGAATGGGGCGAGAATTTTCGCAAACCGATCCACGAACGCATACGTGCAGTGCATCCCGAACTTACCGATACCGAGGTCGACGAACTGACCGAACTCGCGTCCAAGGTCGAATACCGCATTTACGCGATCGCCGAAGACGAGTTGGCAGGCAAGATCTCCGAATTCGAGATCGTTCCTCAGGCGATCCGCGAATTTCCCTGGCTCTCGACCCGGAATGCCTCTCGGCTCGCGAATATTGGGATGTACTATGCCCGCCGTTGATGCTCGCCTGACACACAGCGGATGTTCGCGATTTCGCAATTCGGCCTTTCGATTGTAAAATAAGAGTTTTTGAACGGTCGCAGGATTACGCCCTTATGTTACAAGCCGGAATAGTTGGACTACCCAACGTAGGAAAATCGACACTTTTCAATGCACTGACTGCCCAGGAGGCGGCATTGGCAGCTAATTACCCGTTCGCCACGATCGAGCCGAACATTGGCGTGGTCGCCGTTCCCGACGAACGGCTCGCGGTACTCGAAAAACTGAATAACGCCCAAAAGACCGTGCCGGCAACGGTCGAGTTTCTCGATATCGCCGGACTGGTCCGCGGTGCGTCAAAGGGCGAAGGGCTCGGCAACCAATTTTTGGCAAACATCCGCGAATGCGATGCTGTGATACAGGTCGTCAGGTGCTTCGAAGACGACAACATTGTCCACGTCGAGGGCTCGGTAAACCCGATCCGCGATATTGAGACCATCCAGATCGAGCTTGCTCTTGCCGATCTGGCCTCGGCCGCGAAGCGTCGTGAAAAAGCACAAAGGGCCATCAAGGCATCTGGTGACAAGGCGGCCAAGATCGAGATCGAGATCCTGGACAAGATACAGCCACTGCTTGAAGAGGGCCGGCCGGCACGTGCGGCGGACCTTTCCGACGACGAGCGTGCGATCCTGAAAACATGGTTCTTTCTATCGACCAAACCGACGATCTATGCCGCCAATGTAGATGAAGGTTCGCTCGCCGACCCGGCATCGAATCCGCACGTAGCCGAGGTAATGAAGCACGCCGAAGCCGAAAATGCCGACGTGGTGGTCATCTGCGCAAAGCTTGAGGCGGAGCTTGTCGCACTCGACCCCGAAGAACGCGACGAATATCTGCGCGACCTCGGCCTGGCCTCGAGCGGCGTCGATAAGCTGATCAAGGCCGCTTACCATATGCTCGGGCTCATGTCGTTTCTGACCGCCGGCGAAAAGGAGGTCCGAGCATGGACGATCCCGATCGGCACCAAGGCTCCGCAGGCCGCGGGCGAGATCCATACCGACATCGAACGCGGATTCATCCGGGCCGAGATTATCTCGTATGACGATCTGGTCGCGTGCGGCAGCCGAAAGGCCGCCAGCGAAAAGGGACTCGCTCGTCTCGAGGGTAAGGACTACATTATGCAGGACGGCGACGTCGTCGATTTTCGCTTTAACGTTTAGCGTTCCACCGCACGAGGCTGTCCGCTTGCGGTAAACGGCCTGTCAGGCGAAAATACCTAAAGGCATTTATTCTGTGAGAGTATTTTGTTTCAGTATTATCGTCTGCCTCGTCCTGTTGACCGCTCTTCCTTCGGCGGCGGCGGACAATATTGGCGATAATTTTGAAAACGATCAGCGAGCGTATGTCGTCGCTGCGGCTGACGACGAACCGGGACAGGGTGACAGATCACTCGCGTGCGAAGGTTCGTGCTGCGACGAAACGCCGGTGACAGCATCGTCTCTCCGGAGCCATAATACATCGCCAAAAGCAGCCATCATTGCCGCAAACGGCCTCGTTGCTACGACCCCGTATCATTCACTCGAACATAGCTGCGTTTGGCTCCCGCCAAAGGCCTGAACTCGTTCCCAACTTAGCGCCGATCCGTGTTCCGCTGACAATTAGCGGTCGCAATAACGATCAACAACATCCTTCAATTTCAAACCAGCGGTGAGACCTGTGCTCACTGCTCCAAAGCTATGGAAGCTTCAGAAACCGTCGATATGAGCCGTTCCGGCCTCAATGAGCTACTGCCCTACGCAGCGTGGTCGATCGCGTTGCTGGGTATGGCAGGCAGTCTATTTTTCAGCGAGGTCATGGACCTGCCGCCCTGCGCGCTCTGCTGGTATCAGCGTATCGCGATGTACCCTCTCGTTGTCATTATCGGCATCGGCATCGTCCGCCGTGAGGATAGTTGGCGCATCTACTCGATCGCCCTAACACTGATCGGCCTTGCCATATCGGTTTATCACAATCTGCTCTATTACGGATTCATACCTGAGAGCATTACGCCGTGTACCGCGGGTGTGCCATGCAACGCGGTCCAGCTCGAATGGCTCGGATTTATCACAATACCGCTCATGGGGCTTCTGTCCTTTGTCGGTTTGACCATTTGTTTACTGGCCTACAGGCCCAAGGAAATATAGATATATGAAAAAGGAATTCATCATCTTAGGCGGGATCATACTCGTGGTGATCGCCGCGGCATTCATCGGTTCCGGCTATTACCGGAACTCGGTCCAGGAGGTGCGAAAGCCCTCAAACTCGACCGGGCCGGCGGCAACGTCGGGTCAATTGCTTCGTCCGGACACGCCGATGTTAGGCCCGGCCGATGCCAAGGTCACGCTGGTCGAGTTTTACGACCCCGAATGCGAATCTTGTGCGGCATTCAGCCCGGTGATCAAGAAACTGCTCAAGGATTATGACGGCAAGATCAGATTTGCCGCCAGATATATGCCGCTGCACCCTAATTCGCTAAATGCAGCCAATTTGACGGAGGCGGCCGGCGAACAGGGCAAATTCTGGCAGGCACGCGAACTACTATTCCAGAAGCAGCCCGAGTGGGGCGAGAAACATGGTGCACCGGCGACAGCGCCTAAACCGGACATCGATGCCCTATTCGAAAGATACGCGATGGAGCTTGGCCTCGATGTCGCGAAAGTGAAGGCCGCGATCAAGGAAAATCGCTACGCCGCGAAGATCGAACTCGATAAAAAGGACGGCCAGGGATTGGGTGTTCGCAAGACCCCGCAGTTTTTCGTCAACGGCAGAATGTTGGTGAGATTCGGCGAGGGCGAGCTTCGGGCTTTGATCGAAGATGAACTTTCGCGGTGATCATGCTTTGCGATCGTTAGGGGATGTGACACGCGTCACTGGCAAAATACCGAACGTCATCATATGATCATAGGTACGGCGGCAATGTTGGCCGCATGTCCGTGGCAATTGATAATAGTTCGATCTGATATTATTATCCATTTGTCTGAGTTTGGAGTTCATAAAGTCATGAAAAAGAAACTTCTGTTTGTTGTCTCCACGTTTGTTGTTCTTGGGCTCGCGATCGCGGTTTTCGCGTTCAATAATACGGGTGTTTCTACGGCCCCGGCCGCGTGCTGCAAGGGTGATTCGTGCCCGATGAAGGGCAAACATGCCGAGACCAAGGATCCGTCGTCCATGCACGAAAACTGTGCCTGCAAGGACGGGAAAGAGTCATGCCCGATGATGAAGGACGGCGCGATGGCGGGCCACCAGATGAAAATGGATGGTACGCCGGCCGACCATCAGAAGATGATGGATGGCAAAGAGTCGTGCCCGATGATGAAGGACGGTGCGATGGCGGGCCACCAAATGAAAATGGACAGCTTGCCGGCCGACCATCAGAAGATGATGGATGGTAAAGAGTCATGTCCGATGATGAAAGGCGGTGCGATGAAAGACCACAAGATGAATGCCGATGCCGCCAAGACATCGGGCGGAAAAGATGGCTGTGGATGCTGCTCGAAGAAAATGGACGGAAAAACGGCTCCGGCCATTTAGCCTGACCGGCAATTTTGCAAAGGGCCCCGAACGTAGCAGTTTGGGGCCTTTTGCATTATTGGGGCCGAAACTTAGTGTTTGTGGCCGGCATTTCTGTCGATACCCTTCTGCATTTCTTCGCGGACATATTTGACCACCGCTCGGATCTCATCGGGTGAGAGCTTGTCGCGAAACGGGAGCATTTTGCCCGGTGAGCCATTTTCGACCTGTTTGATGTACTCTTCTTCGTTGTGAGCCAATGCATGTCCAGAAATAAGCGGTATCCCGCGCTTCTCACCGCCGCCGTTCTCGCCGTGGCACACGGCACAGTGGGTTTTGTAGATCTCACTGCCGGCAATGGTCTCGCCGGTCTTATCGATCTTGGTAATAGTGGAGGTGCTCCCCGAACGCTCTAATTCAAATGCAACAACGTCGCCGGGCATTAATCCATCGAGCATCTCCGGCCTCGCGACGGCAAACGCCATTTCCATCGCCGTCATATATCCCGGGATGTCCTTATGGTCAATTGTGACCTTTGCGGTTGAACGATCGATCGACTTGACAGTGCCGGTCGATCGATAAATGTTCTTCGTCGGTTCGCTGCTGCTTTTTGCACAAGAGATCGAGAATACCGACAGAACGGCCAGCAGAATTATGATAGATCGGGCTCTCATTCTTTAGTTTGGCTCCGGTTCGCCAAGGGCATTAGGAGGAAAGGCGAGATGATCGTCGCTCTCGCTTGAAAGTAAAGAAAAAAAGGTATGCCCTCGGTAGGATTCGAACCTACAGCCAACGGATTATGAGTCCGCTGCTCTAACCGTTGAGCTACAAGGGCCTAAGTTCATTAGTCTAAAGTATTATCGATTTTCCCGCAAACCGTTCCGGCCACGGTACGGTAAAGTCAGGCCATGAGCGGAGCAAATACCATTGCAGAGCGGATAACGTTCTCCTTTTCGGCAAGCTGTCCGATGTCCGCGTCACTCCCAAAATCGCGTTGAAACGCCTCGACGATCTCGTTTCCTGACCTTCCGCGAAGAACCTGCTCAAGTACGTAGAGATCAGCATCGCCGAAATTTTCCAGACCGAGCAGATTTGACCGTTCGGTACCGGCGATCCGCGAATTTGCAAGTTCGTAAACAAGGTCGAGTACTTTTTCGATCGGATCCGATCCCGGAAAGAGCTGCTTCATCAGTCCGAAGATGTTCTCGCGGCCCTCGACATTCAAAAGCAAAGCCAGAAAGAACCTGATATCCGGTTCGGTAGCCAATGCCCGCCGTTTGAGGATATCGTCGAGCATTTCCTGATGACGAAAAACCGGCCGAAAGACGTCCTCGCCGTGGTGTTCCTCTGCGATCTTAAGGTACTTCTCAAAACGCGACTCGGGCTCTGACAGCCTGAAGAGCTCGTCGATCTGATTGGACCTGAAAAGGTGCCGCAGCGACCTCAGGAGGTTGAACGTGGTCTGAAAATCGCACTCGGCCAGCCACCCGCCGATCATGCGGTCGGCGCCCGGGTTTTTTGCCCTGATAAGAGCCGCGGCCAACTGAGTTTTCTTGGTGATCGTATCCTGTTCGAAGAACGGATCGATCGCGAGATTGGGCTTGTAGTAGCTAAACTGGGGCAACTCCAGCGGGCTTTTGTCGGTTCGCACGACGATCGTCGCGGACGGTTGGTCGAGGTGGAACAGCGAGTGAATGTAGGCCTTGCCGCCGAGGATCTGCTGGACGTCGCCGACCCGGAGAAGTTCGCAGGTCTTGAGAGACATTTCACCGATCTCGGCAAAGGTGTTGACCGATCGGCCGAGCTTAAATTCGTACCAGCTGTGGATGCTCGACCCATGCATCACTTGGAACGCACCGCAAAACCCATGCTGGTGAATCGCGGTCGTACCTTCGAACCAAAAGTAGATATCGATATGGAACCGCGGCCCGGAATATACCGTTACCGGCGGGTCGCCAAAGCTGGCGTGAACATCGCGTTGCCGAGGGAGTTCGGTCTGGCCGAGGCACCATTCGACAACACTCCAAACACTCGTCCGTGCGGGTATATCAGCCCGCTTGAGGGCATCTGCGGCCAGTGTCGGGAATGTCGCCTCGTCATAATTATTCCGACGCCAGAGTGTCTCAAGTTCATCACCGATCTCTTTGAAAATGTCCATCACGTTGTCCCCTCATCGTCGAAAAAGGTTGGCGGCAATGGCGGTTCTGCGGAGGGCTCGATCCTTGGGTGCCGATCCAGAAAGCGAAAGATGAAAAAAAGGCCGACAAAGCTGATGACGACCGTTATCAGCGATATAAGCCATGAATAGGTGTCGTAAAGACTTTCATCCCAATCGGCGAACTCCACCCCAAAAGCGATCATAACCCCGGCACCGACCGCCACCAGCATCTGGAGGCCTACAAATACGGAACCGCAGATCGCCGCCCACAAGAATGGATTGCGGCCCGTGTCGCGGCCTTTTTTATAGCCAAACCAGATGGCGAGTATCGCAAATAGCATTTAGCAGGCCCTATATCGGTTATTCGTCAAATTTCGGCTTTTTCCCGCTGACCTTGCGATATGTGCCGCTTGCCCAGACATTATGGCCAAAACCGCAATCGCTGTCGGTGCCGTCCTGTGTGACCTTGATCGTGCCCGGTTTGACGAATTTGATGGTGATCTTGCAAGGGCCGAATTCGTCCGACGAATAAATAGCGGTGTCAGCGGCGATCGTGGCCTCGCCGTCGAGCGAGCCCATATTAACCGATATTTCGCCATCGGGCAGCGTGTATGGATACACGAGGTCAAACGCTACACGCAGCTTTCCCCGGCCGAGAGCCATGATCTTGATATCGTTTGACTGTTGGCTGAATTTGCCCTTAAAGTTCATCCGAAACGTACCGGTGACCTCGGCTCCCGACACGCTTGATCGGCTTCCTTGAGCAGAGGTGTTGGACGTTCCTGCGATCAAAACCGCCGCGGCGAAAAACAGAAAAGGTATATATTTACGCATTTGTCCTCTTTTTGATAAAAGGTTTATCTGTTATATTTTGCCTAACTCTTCCGTAAATTAAAACAACTAAAGGAACAAATTCGATGAGCGCAAACGCAGAAACGATAGGCAACGGTATGCTTGGAGCCGATTCAGGCAAGCACCCCAAGGGACTTTACGTACTTTTCGCCACCGAGATGTGGGAAAGGTTCAGCTTTTATTCAATGCTGGCCCTTTTCACACTGTATTTACGGGACAGCACAGAGGGGTTTGGTTGGACCGCGGCCGAGGCGACGGCACTCTATTCGAACTATCTTGCGTTTGTTTACGCGAGTCCGCTGATCGGCGGTCTGATCGCGGACAAGATAACCGGTTATCGAAAGGCCGTGATGATCGGTGGTTTCTTCTTCATGGCGGGCCACGGCCTGTTGTCGATCTCGGCGCTTTGGGCGGTTTATCTCGCCCTGACCTGCCTGGTCATCGGTAACGGTTTCTTTAAACCTAACGTTTCGACGATGGTCGGAAACCTCTATCCCGAGGGAAGCCACCTCAAGGACCGTGCCTATAACATCTTCTACATGGGCATCAACGTCGGTGCATTCATTGCACCGATCGTGATGGAACTGGTTCGTCAGAAGTTTGGTTTTCACCCGGCCTTTGCAGTTGCCGCGTTCGGAATGGTCATTTCGGTGGCTATCCTTTGGTACTTCAAGGGGCTGGTCTCGCATGCTGATCGCAGTGCGGAAACTGTAGCCTCGGATGCGGAGGCTTCTGCTGCGGCATCTGACGGCGAGTCCGAGGTCGTCGGCAGCAGTGCCCATTCGGCGGCATTGATGAAGTCGGTGCCCGATTGGAAACGGATCATGGCCCTGATCGTGGTCTTTGCCATCGTCATCGTTTTCTGGATGGCGTTTCACCAAAATGGTTCGACCCTCACCTATTGGGCGGACGATAATACCGATTGGAACGTCACCGGAACCATCTCAAACTCGATCAACGCGTTTTGGGTCCTTACGCTCACGTTCCCCCTTGTATGGTTTTGGGGATTTCTGGATAAACGCGGCAAGGAACCGTCGACGCCGACCAAGATGGCCATCGGAATGACATTGACGGGAATGTCGTTCCTCGTACTCTACTTTGGAGCCACGATCGGTGAGGGGATGACCAAAACGGCGGAACAGCTTTCGGCCGGTGCGTTCCGTGTGAACGAACGCGTCGCCAAAAACCTCGTCACGCAGGGTGTCCCGAAAGAACTTGTGGACAAACTCATGACCGCGAAGACCGATGACGGCAAGAATCTCATCGACGGTGTGAAGTTTGCGACCAAGACCGACGAGGCCACCAAGGCGACGGTCACAGGCGAGCAGCAGCTTATCGCGGCCGTGAACAAGGTCGCACCGGGAGAGGGCGATAAGCATAAAAGCGCGATCGTGCAAAATGCCTATCTCTTCAGAGTGTCACCATTTTGGCTGATCCTGGCCTATGCCATCGTGACGTTGGGTGAACTGATGTTGTCGCCGATGGGACTGTCGTTGGTATCAAAGGTCGCGCCGATCAGTAAGCGAGGGTTGCTGATGGGAGGATGGTTCGTTGCCACAGCGATCGGTAACAAACTTACGCAAATCGGTGTTTTCTGGGATATATGGCTTCAGTCGACGTTCTTTCTCGTGCTCGCATGCATGGCTCTGTTCATGGCCATCGTGTTGTTTGCGATATTGAAGCCGCTCAAGAAGGCAATGCCTGGTGTATAGAGATCGGGCGGAAGACTAGGACAAAGAGGCAAGACGAGGAAAGAGATCCTTTGTCTTGCCTCTTTTGCTAACTACTTTGCGCTTTGGCGATAGGCGGCCATTGCCTCGGCCGCTCCGGCATGCATGATCTCAGGTTTGTGATATTTCCAGTATTTTTCAAACTCTTCGTCGGACATCGACGTATTTTCACCGCGGGTCTTTTCCTTTAAGAAATTTTCAGCCCAGGCACGGATGTCCATATCATGATTCAACGCCGAGCGGGCTCCATGCATCAAATTGTCGCGTTCCATATATTATCTAACTCCTTGTGTTAGATTATTAGATAAAATTTGCCGCAACAAGTCGGCACAGTTTTCGGAGTAAAAAAGTGAAAAAGTTTCTGATCTTATTGGCCTTGTCGGCTTTGACCACAGGTATATCGTTCGGCCAGGTTGTGCGGACGGCTCCGACACCGGCGGCAACGGCAAAAGCGTCGGCAAAGATCCCGTACATCAGCCGGGTAATGTCGAACGGGCTCGAGGTGATCGTCTATCCTGACTCAGGCGTTCCGCTTGTGACCGTCGAGATGGCGGTCCGCAACGGTTCGTTCACCGAACCGCCCGAGCTCAACGGCCTCTCGCACCTATACGAACATATGTTCTTTAAGACCAATAAGGCGGTCGGAATATTTCGATGCGATTATGCCAAAAGTATGGGCCGAATGGACTACTTTATCGGTGCCAACTGCGGCGATCAGCTCAAACTCAAGAGCCAGATCGGTGACACCTCGTATATCAATGACCTCGACCAGAGCGGCTACATTCGAAACGGAACCACGCAAGAGGAGTACGTCAATTATTACTTCAGCGCGACCAGCCCCAATCTCGAGACCCTGATGCGGGCGATGCGGGACGCGATGCTGTTCCCTTCGTTTGACGACCGTGAGTTCGAACAGGAGATACAGGTCGTTCTCGGCGAACTTGACCGACAGCAGTCTGAGCCGGGTTATTATCTCGACCGGACGATGATGGACAAGCTTTTTTATAAGTATCCATCACGAAAAAGCCCCGGCGGCACACGTGAAACGGTCGCAAGTGCGACCACAGACAAAATGAGGCTGATCCAGTCGCGATATTATGTGCCGAACAACGCGGCCCTGCTCGTGACAGGTGACGCGGACCCCGAACGCGTTTTTGCAATGGCGGAAAAACTGTTCGGCGTTTGGAAGCGTGGCGAAGACCCGTTCATTAAGTTTCCGCTGGTCGAGCATCCGCCGCTTCCGAAAAGCGAAGGCGTTTTCGTCACTCAAGATGTTGAAAATGTCGTCGTCCAGATCGGTTGGCACGGCCCGTCGATCGGTAAGGATAACGCTTCGACCTACGCCGCCGATGTATTTTCGTTCATTGTCGGGCAGCCGGACTCACGTTTTCAGCGAGAGATGATCGATTCCGGCCTGGCGGTGTCGGCGGACGTTCACTATTACACTCAGCGAAATGTCGGGCCGATACGTATCACGATGGTCACAACACCCGATAAGGCAAAGGCGGCGATCGCCAAACTATACTCCGAGATCGCTAAATTCAATACGCCCGGCTATTTTACTGACGAGGAACTCGCCAACGCCAAGACGCTGCTCGAATCTCGTGATCTGTATTCACGAGAAAAGCTCAGTGAGTATTCGCATACGCTCGGGTTCTGGTGGTCCTCGACAGGCACCGAGTACTATCGCGGATATTACGACAATCTGAGGGCAATAAAACGTCCGGATATCAGCAAATACCTTTCGACATATATTCTCGGAAATGAGCACATTGGCGTCGCAATGATGTCGGCCGCCGCCAAGGATGCGTCAAAACTGACCGAAGCAGATCTGATAGGAAAATAGGCGGTCACGTCCACTGTAATTTTATGAAGTTGATCAAATTCTTCCTGATAATTTCGATATTTGCCCTACCGACCTTCGCACAGACGACCGGTACGGCCGCATCGGTTTCCGAGTTTGAGGTTAACGGCCTCAAGGTGATCTTCAAGCGGCGAACGAGTTCGCCCACCGTGTCGGTCGGGCTTTTTGTCCGCGGCGGCGTTCAGAACCAGAAGCCGTCCGACGCCGGCATCGAAAATCTCGCACTTGCGGCAGCCGCCGAGTCGAGTAAGCGTTATCCGCGTGATGTCCTCCGAAAGGAGCTGTCTCGCACGGGATCGGTAATCGGGTCGGGCTCGACCTATGATTTTAGTGTGATGTCGCTGACATCGACGGCGGAGAATTTCGCTCGTTCCTGGGGCGTCTTCACAGACGTGGTCAAGGATCCGTCATTTTCCCCTTCCGATGTCGACCGGATCCGTTCAGGTATTTTGGCCGGCCTCAGAAATGAGTCAGCGAGCCCGGACAGCTCACTCGACGCCCTCGAGGAAAGCGTGGTTTACGCGGGGCACCCATACGCAAATCGACCGATCGGTACGATCGAAAATGTGTCTAGATTTACTCCCGATGACCTGAGGAGCTATTATCGCAGCCTTTTGCAAACGTCGAGAATGCTTCTGGTCGTTGTCGGGGACGTCGATCTGGCCGAGATGAAGAAGCTCGTGACCGCATCATTCGCCGACCTTCCGAAGGGCGATCACAAGAGCATGCCGCCGCCGCCGCTGGCCTTCGCAAAACCGACGCTCGATATCACGCCGCGTGCGCTGAGCACCAATTACGTCAAGGGTGTATTCGCCGCACCGTCGCTGGGTGACCCCGACTATTATGCCATGCGTGTCGCCGTCGCGCTGCTCCAGAGCCGTGTTTATCAGGAGGTTCGCGTCAAGCGCAACCTGTCGTACGCTCCCAACGCGGAAATGGGAAATCTTGGCGCCAACACCGCTGAGATCTATGTGACAGCGGTCGATGCCAACCAATCTGTCAGCGTTATGCTAAACGAGATCGAGCGGATTCGGAACGAGGTCGTGACGGAGGACGACGTGACCGGTGTTCCGGGCTATTTTCTGACAACATATTACGTAGATCAGGAGACCAACGCCTCGCAGGCAGCCGAATTGGCACGTTACGAACTGATCGGCGGCGGATGGCGAAATTCACTGAAGTTTCTCGACGGCATCCGAGGGGTCAAAGGGGAGCAGATAAAGACCGTTGCGAATAAATATATGAAAAATCTGCGCTTCGTCGTTGTCGGCGACCCAAAAGCCATCGACCGCAGGGTCTTTCTCGGAAATTGATCGGTAAGCTGGTCAAGCGCGAAAAGAGCCGCCCGTTTCGGGGCGGCTCTTTTTTTGTGCTAACCATTGTCCGGTTTACGGCTGCCTTTGCTTTCGATCGGTGCCGGCTTGTCCGGTTTAGGCTCGGACTTTGTCGGCGGCGGATCAGAACGCGGCGGCTGCCGTGTCGGCGGCGGATCGTTTCGCGGTGTATCCTGCCTGGGCGGAGGAGTATATCGCGGAGTGTCCTGCCGGGGCGGCGGCGTGTAACGCGGCGTTTCCTGCCGTGACGTCGGCGGGTCGGCTCGCGGGGTTTCCGTCTTCGTCGGAGGAACGTAAACCGGCGGCTGCTTTACCCGGTCAACCGGCTGTGACACGGTCGGCGGGCTCTGCTTGACCGGCGGTTGACGGTCCACCGCGCCCGTGTCGCGGGGGGTGCGGACGATCGGCGTATCGGTCTTAACCGGCGGCGTGTCGTTCCTGGTCGTAAGCGGCGGGCGACCGCCGAAGATCCGGGTCGTACGGAGTTCGTTGTCGAGCGGCTTATCAGTCGTTCTGACGACCGCACCGGTTCGAACCGGAGCTTTGTCGGTAACGACCCGAGGTTTTTCAGACCGAATGTCATTGCCGATCGGGCCCTTGATCTCCTTGATCGAAGGCAGTTTCGGGCCATTACGGCCGTCATCGGGCGTTGTCGACAAAATGGTCGTCGCCACCGAAAGCGGAGGGGTCGTATTGCCCTTTCGGGTACGTCCGAACTGATCCGCGCTGACCGCAACGACAGCGGTCGGCGGTATGGTTCCGAGCGGCGGCAATTTCGGGCCTTTAGGCGGCGGTCCAACAAGTACCGGTGTCGGAGTTACGACCGGATTTGGCGTTGACCGCGGCGTTGGCGTTGGATGCGGTCCCCCGCCGTGGCCGCCCCAACCGCCATTGTTGTAATAGTAGTAATTGTAATTATAGTACGCGTACGAGTACGGCAGCGGGTACCAGCAGATATTGCCGCCGTAGGTCGAGAATACGACCATCGCCGGCGACCACCAACTCCGCATTGAGCGATACATGCCGTATGGTGTCCAAACCCAGCCTCCGTTGTCGAATATCCAACGTCCATGATGATACGTTGCCCAGCCCCATGGTTCGTCATTGACCCAGGTCCAGCCGTACGGTGCTATCCAACGCCAGTGGCCATAGCGGTAAGGTGACCAGTTCGAATAGCTGCTGATAGATGATTGGTACGGACGCCAAACGTATCCGTACTTGCGTGTATAGATCCATTCGCCGTATTCGCCGAGATCCTCGGCGCCGTAGATATCCTGATCGTAATACGCATCGTAGTGGGCGTTTCGGAGCGATCTGGTGATCACCGCATCGCGCTCCAAGGCCCAAGTGTCAAATTCGTCGGCGAAGCGCGAAGCGTCGCCTGTCTCCCATTCACCGACAGTGTTGCCGGCAATATAGACCCTTGCGCTGCGGCCGTTC
This sequence comes from Pyrinomonadaceae bacterium, assembly GCA_019694345.1. Taxonomy (GTDB): domain Bacteria; phylum Acidobacteriota; class Blastocatellia; order Pyrinomonadales; family Pyrinomonadaceae; genus OLB17. The sequence goes on from JAIBCA010000074.1 coordinate 76,583, forward strand.
TTGAGCAAAAAGCCCGAAGATTCAGAGTAGATCCGAGCCTCTCCGCCGTTGGTTACGGCCAGTCGGATCTCGCTGTCACCGGGTTGGCCGGCGTCGATGCGGTACATGCCTTCGCGTTGCACGGCGACCGTCGAGCCCGGAGCATCGACCTCAAAGTAGGCTTTGTCCTTGTCAAAATCCCTGACGCGCAGGCTTACCAGACCTTGCGGCAGGCTGAGGGCGACGCCGTCATAGTTGAGCCGGCTGATCTTGACGTACGAGTTGTCCGACACACGCAAATGCGTCGAACGATCAAACTGAATCTCAAACCGCGAATCGCCGCTTGTCGTAAGTTCATCGCCCTCAACGATCGGCAGGTTCAGCGTGGCTCTTTCCCATTCCTGCGAGTCTGTTCTCCGGATCTGCACGTCACCGCTGATGAAACTGATCCGGGCGACTCTCGCGGTGACCTCGGGGACAGTGTCATCATACCGGACAGCCGAATCTTCGTTCGGCAAATTTATCGTCATCGGAGAACTCGCTCCGGCGATCGAAACGAGCAATAGCCCCATGGTCAGCGCGAATAGTGTAAATTTAATGGACCGCATATGCTTTCCCTCCAAGTTGATACTCTTTCGGGGTCGGATGTTACTGTGAATCATCGGCACCTATCTCGTCTAAAAGCAAATACCGTACCGGAACCAACGACATCAGAGACACCCGCAAATTTGGGGCTAAGTGTGCCATTTACTGAAGTCTGGGTGTACCGAAACGGTGCATTTCGCCGTCCACGGCGACGATATGGTGCAATTGGAAGGGAGCTAAAATGCAAGCGAATATTTAATGACAAAGGGTCGCGACGCAATCAGCAGATCGCCGGCATCGTTGAATACGAATCCGAATGCCTGGGTCACGGGAAATGTCCTGAGCGGCAGGCCCTTGTCGTCGATCGCTGTGATCTTGCTGGTCTCGGAAACGAAGAGTCGGCCTTTCGGGTCGATCGCGATGTCATTCGGCGAGGATATACCGGTCGCAATGCGCGTTAGAAATCGGCCGTCGGAAGCAAACTTGCATATCTCGCCGTTGCGCCGATCGACCGCATAAATATTGTCGAGGCCGTCCACAGCGGTCAGGTCAAATCCCGACAACGCACTCGCGAGTTTCGCGGCGTCCTTGCGTTCAGTGATGATCTCAAGCGATTTGCTAAGGATCTCGATCCCCTTTCGACCGGCGCCCACCACTCGCCCGTCGATCATAACTGAGAGTGCGGTGAGTTCTCGCCGGTCGGCCCTTTGCAGCAGTTTTCCGGTCGATCCTTCAAATGCCGAGATCCCCTTTGTATCGAGTATGTACACCACTCCGTCACGGCTGACGGCCATGTCGCGAACAATGACATCTTCGCCCGCGGACCATTGCGAGACGAACTTTCCGGACGGGTCAAAACTCTGTATGCGTCCTCCCTGATACTCGGCTGAATATATAGTGCCCCCGCTGTCGACGCCGATGTGCCGGTTGTCGGTAAATCGTCCCGGGCCAATGCCGCTGCCGCCAAACTTCAGCACCTCCGAAACGCCCGACGCCTTGTCCGTATTTGGTCTTGTGATAGTGTTCGCGGCGTTGTCAAGAGCCCTGTCCACGGTACGAAACGCAAAATACAGGATAACGGCAACCAATAGCGCTGTGACCAAAAAGATAAGGCCGATGATACCGAGAATGGGCTTTACCATGGACAAACCCAGCTTGCCGATACCTTGCGGCGTGTTTGCGGACGGCCCGTTCAGACCGGCGGGGCTCTGCATCGACGAGAGATCCACACCTCGGCCGGACTCGATCGAGTCCACAGCGTCCTTCGCCTCTTTCAGGCCGACGTCAAAAGTTTCCCGAAACAGCTTGATCGCAAATATCTTTTTGCCGCCGGCGATGAGCTGAAGTATTTCCGACAGGTCCAGTTCGACGCGTGATGAACGGTCGGAGTATCCCGCGGCGGCGCGGATCAGTTCTGGCGGCACGATGACCGTACTTCCGCAGAATTTGCATTTTTGGACGTGTTTGCCTTCGAAATCCAGCGGAGCCGAGCAGGAGGCACAATCGAATGTTTCTGTCATAAAATTGCCGAACGATCGCCGAACGTTGCAACCGCGAGTTGCTCAATTATAAACTCAAACATGAACTGCAGTTACGTTCAAGGACGGTCAACTATGAACAAATTTGCTTATCTAATTTTAGTTTTTGCGGCACTCGCCATCAATGTGACGGCCCAAAAGAAACCTGCCGCAAGTGCGGACCCGTCGAAAGATGTCAGACAGGCCTTCGATCGATTGATAGAAGGGATAAAACAGGTCGATGCCGGCAAAGTAGCGGACACCTACGAAAAGAGCGATCGGCTATTGGTCTTTAACAACAATGGCTCTGCCACGATCGGCTGGGAGAATGTCAAGGCAAACGCCGAGTCGTCGTACGCCAAGGTCTCGAACGTGTCGATCGAGGTGACGGGCGTCCGCGTTGAAATGCTCGGAAAGACCGGAGCTTATGTTTCCTGCAAGTGGAAGCAAACACAGGAAAATGATGGAAAGCTCGAGAGTGCCTCGGGACGCATGACGCTGGTTTTCAAGTTGATCGGAAAGCAATGGAAGATCGTGCATCGCCATACTTCGCCCGATAATCCGGGGCCCACACGACCGGTTTTTCCTTCGGAACGAACCGACCAGTGATAGGATCACAAAAAAGAAAAAGGCCGCGCGGAGCAACCTCCACGCGGCTTTTGTTGTCTTTGCTGTGTACTATACCGAGGCCCCCGGATAGCTGTCGCCGAGGCGTCCGATGTCGCCCTCGGCCAGCGAATTGACCAATTCATAGTGGAAATAGTCAAATTTCGACGCGACGGGTGGTTGGACGCGTTTGTCGTACATTTCTCGGGAGCGATCGATCGCCTCACGGAGCCTCTCGTACAAATCACTAGCCTCCCGGCCTTCCTGCACTTTCTTTTCGTTGTAGAGTTTGATCTCCGAAACCAGCAGCCTGGCGAAGCGCCGAGCGTCATTGTGCAAACGGCGTTCGTCGTCGGCAACCTCGATCGGCAGGTCAACGTTTCGGTCGCTCAGACGGCTTCCGGTCGGCACTGCGACCTTTTCAACGACCGGCGTTAGATTGGCCGGTGACATTCCGCCGATGGTTGCCGCCGGCTCGAATTTCTCGACGGGCTTATCGAAAGGCGAAACATCATTGAACGAAACGACCGGTTCGGCAGCCGGGGTCGAATCGAATTCGGCGGTAACGGCTTCGGACGGCGGCTCGAATCCAGCGACGGCCGCGGGCTCTTCGGCCGGTGTCTGATCCACCGACGGTTCAGAGAATGCAAATCCGTGAGAATCGTCGGAACTTTCGACCCCAACCGGATCAACCTCTGTGGGTTCGACCGCTATCGGCGTTTGATCAACATATTCGGCATACGTTTCAGTTACTGACGAGAAACTCTCGAACTGAACAGGTTCGGCGGCAGGGAACTCAGATACCTCTGATACATTCGTATCGGTGATCTCCACGCCCGACTGCTCGTCAGATATCTCCTCGACGGTCGCCTCCGGTTCGGTCTCTGACGTCTCAGCGAACGGCTTGGCCTCAATTCCTGACGGCTCATAAGGCTCGACATCGTATCCGGAATAGGAGCTTTCAAAATGTTGTTCTGAACCTACGGCCGCATTTTCAGAATGTTCATAACCAGCGTCTGTCGACTCCGAAAACGCGGCTGCCGGAGCACTATCGAGCACGCTTTCGTGGTGCAGATCTTCGCTTGCGGAACTTTCCGCCTGAAACTCCTCGGCCGATCCCGTGTCCGCGCCGTATCGGGCAGCCTTGGCCGATGCGAGCATCTCGACAGTCAACCCTGCAACACGAACCAGCATCTCGAGCGCATCGGTATTGACGGCGACACCTTCATGGCCATAATCGGCATACAAAACGGCAACTCCGCGGCCTCGAGCCACTAGAGGGACCGCATACATACGGTCGGGCTGGCCGAACTGAAGCGGATCAAGGAACGAACCGTCCTCAGAGAAAGTGCCGAATGAACCTTCGGCCAATGATTGATCCCGCACGGAACGGCCCAGGATCGAGTCAGCCGCAACCGGGAAGTGAATGTCGCGGACCGCGGACTCGCTGTCACCGGCCTCTTTGCCGAAAACTTTCCAACCGACGAAATGATCGTTCTTGATGATAAAGAAAGCTCCGCGGGGCGTGTAAGTCGCGGCATGCTGGATCAGGGACTTAAGGATCGCCGATTGCGAGTCCTTGCTGCTGATATCGTTGACGGCCTCCTTGATGTCGGCGAGGTTGAACTCAGGCGTCGAGAGTCTCTCCATTTCCTCCGCCTCGGCGATCGCGGTGGCAGTTATCTTGGCTCCCTCGTCACGGGCCAGTCGCAGGTGCTCAACTACCGATTCGCGAAAAGCCTCGTCAAACGCATGCTCCGAATCAAATCGAGCAGAAAAACCCTTGAAAGCTTCATCAATGTGGGATTTGTGCTTTTCAAACTCGGATTCTATCTTTATCTGAAATTCCGTGACGTCGTCGCGCATTTCCGCGACGACCTGTTTGAGGTAATTCTCAAATTCGGCCCTCAGACTTTGTTCGAGTTCTTCGCTATTCACTTGGTCTTTCCTCCATAAGCTGGCAACGATTATAAAATCGGGATGTAAAAGGTCAGTAGATCTGAGTAGATAATATTGTCGTGGTCGAAGTGAGGACGGGCGCAAACCGTCGACACTGGAATTATGACCAATTTGAGAGAATTATGTCAAGAATTTCTTTTGAATCAACAAAATAAGAAATTTGTGGCGGTTTGATTTGAAGCTAGGTCGCGACGACCGTAATCGCCGGATCGATCTCTTCCTTGATCATGTTCTCGATCGCCATCAGGGTGCCGGTCAGTGAGCTGGGACAGCTGCCGCACGCACCCTCGTAACGGATCTTCAGAATGTTGTTCTCTAATTCCAGAACTTCGAGCCATCCGCCGTCTCCGGCAAGGTACGGTCTGATACGTTCGTCGAGGAGTGCGTTGATCTCACCGAGTTTCGGATCGTCGCTCGCGGCCGCCGCTATCGCGCCGCCGACCATTGCAGCCGCGCCTTTGCCGGCGGAGGTCGTAACCGGATCGGCCGCCCGGATAGGGACGGCAAGTTCCGGTAATATCTCATCCCATTCAGCGTCATCGGTCTTTTCGACAGTGACCATCTTGTCCATGTAGAAAACGGACACTACCGATCCAACGTCGAAGATAGAGCGTGCAAAATTGTCGTCCGCAGCAGCTTCGGCCGATTTGAACGAATGCGAAGTGCCGTGCGAGACCGGTTCCTTCAAGATGAATTTGACGGCGTTGGGGTTCGGGGTTTCCTGAATGTCTGCGATCTTTGGCATCGGATTACTGGGGCTCGGACAGCGAGCTTAAACTATAAGAATGATAAATCCTTACAATTTTGTCAACATTAGGCCGATGATTGTCCCGATCTGAAATGTCCAATGAAAAGGGCGGTCGATCCCGCCATTGGATCATTACCGCCCTAAAAGCAAAATAAAGCCCTGCTCACATCCGGAAGTCAAAAACGTGGAAACCCGGAGGTCGAATATTCGCTACTCAGTGATATGGATGTCTTCGGTCTTGTTAACGCGGCCCGAGAGGAACATCGCTCCCAGTCCGAGAAACGCGATCAGAAATACGATCGATACCACCAGATATACTTTGTTGTCCCCACTCTTCGTATATTGATAGAATGAAAACCCCGCGATAACAGCCGATAAAACCGCCAAAATACCGTTCAGCATAAACGTCACCTCCGATCTTAAAATAGGGCAGCATCTTTCGAAGTTTGACTGGTCAAGCAATCGGATCCAACCACAAAAAAACCTCGCTACTTCGAACGCAGCCTGGACCATGTCAAACGTCGTGTGGAATTCACCCTCATAGTAACGCCACTTCGTCCATAAAGGCAAGTAAAATCAAACAATACGAAAAATCATTTTTTGATCGCAATGACCGTTCTCGGTATTTGTTGAAGGTCTGACAGGACATCCACTGAACGCCAGACCTCGCGGTCAAACATTTGATCCACGCGATCGAACTGTCCGGCTCCGATCTCGAGCATTAGAAAGCCCCCGTGAAGCAGGAATGCCGGTGCCCCCTCGACGATCCTTCGTATTATCTCGTCGCCGGAGCCGCCGTCAGTGAGGGCAGCGGTCGGCTCGAAATCGCGAACCTCGGGCTGCAGGCCTGCGATCTCGTTCGCCGGAATATACGGCGGATTTGACAGGATGGCGTGGAACTGCCCGGGCGATAGCGCTTCGAATAGGTCAGATCGCATTAGATCGATCCGATCGAGCACACCGTGCCTGCGGGCGTTGGCCCCGGCGACCGCTAATGCTACGGCCGAAATGTCCAATGCCGACGCCTCCGCAGCCGGTACGTTGTGAAGAACGGACACGGAAATACAGCCCGAACCTACGCCGATCTCGCAAAATCGGGGGGATTCGATCTTGAGCAGTTTGTCGATCGCCCATTCCACAAGCAGCTCGGTCTCGGGCCGCGGGATCAGGACCGATGGATCGACGGCAAATTCGAGACCGTAGAATTCCTGTCGGCCGACGATGTACTGAAACGGTTCGCGGGCAGAGCGGCGGTCGACCAATACCCTGACCCTATCGGCCTCATCGTCTGTCAAATCGTACTCAGGGTGGGCGACAATAAAAACTCGGTCACGATCGATCGCGAACGCTATCAGCGACGCAGCCTCGCGACGCGCTTCGGGAATTCCGCTTGCGGCTAAACGGGCGGCGGCGGAGGACAGTGCATCGGCGAGGTTCATCGTGCTCCGTCGCCGCGAAACACCGCGGGAATGGTGAGTAGAATAATTTTGGCATCGAGCAGCAGCGACCAGTTCTCGATGTAATAGAGGTCGATCTTGACCATTTCGTCAAATGTGAGCCGATTGCGGCCTGATACCTGCCACAGCCCCGTGATGCCGGGCTTCATGTCCAGACGTTTTCGGTGCCAAATGTCATATTCCTCGACCTCGTACGGAATTGGCGGGCGGGGCCCGACAATGCTCATCTCGCCGCGGAGGACGTTCAGCAGCTGAGGCAACTCATCAATGCTCGTACGCCGAAGAAATTTGCCGACGCGAGTAATGCGCGGGTCGTCTTTTACCTTGCCGTAAACGGGCAATGTTTCGTCACCGGCATTGGCTTCGGCGTCGCCGACAATGTTTTTGCGATAGGCCTCCCGGTGCATCGTTTCATCGGCATCGATCCTCATCGAGCGAAACTTCAAACACAGAAATACACGGCCATCCATGCCGACGCGTTCCTGACGATAGATAAGCGGCCCTTTGGAATCGATACGGACGAGAATTGCCGCGACCAACCATATCGGCAATGTCAAAATGCCGGCTACGAGTGCGAGAATAATGTCTGAGAGACGTTTTGCAAACCGCTGAACATCCGTCAGCGGTTCCCGAAACAGCCTGACCATCGGCAATACGCCGATCTGGTCCACGCTTGTTTTTTGCGGCAGCACGTTGAACAGATTGGGCGCAAATCGAAACTCTACTCTCTGCTGCCGGCCGAGCTTCATCATTGCCTCGAACAGCCTGTCGCCCGAAAAGCTGTCGTCAGTGATAATGACCTCTTGGATCCTGTATCGGACGATATACTCGTTCAGTTCGTTGACATGCCCGACAATCGGAATGTCCATCACGCTATCAATTCCGGCCAGTGCCGAATCGTCGTCATCGGTCGCGACGAGGCCGATCACCTTGTAGCCAAGATACTTGCGGTCGGTAAGCTCACGCACGGTCTGGACCGCCTCGTTCGAAGTGCCGACGATCATCGTCGGGATCAGGTTGATACCGCGTTCGCGAAGCCCGGCCTGAACTCGCCTGATCGCAAAATGAAAGCCGCCGATCAATAGTAACGAGATGAAAAAGTCTGCAATAAAAATACTTCGGGAATAAGAAAATTCGCGATACGCAAAACCACCTCGAAACAGAAACGCCCACGCGACGGTCAACAGTGAACTCACCGTAGCAGCTTTCATGAACCGGATGGCTTCGGCTGAGTACGAAAAGGCACCGTCAAACCGATATGCACGTTGATAAACGAGCATTACGAGTCGAGCCGGTACGGCAAACATCAAAATTCCCGAATACGGAGCGAACTCCGCCGACCAGAACCATGTCCCCGGCGCGAGTATCGGGTCACCTTCCCGAACGTAAAAGGCCGCCAAAAAACTAAGCGCGGCAAGCATCGCGTCGAAGGCAAATGCCCCTAACTTCACGGCCGGCATTACCCAGGTCGGCATCACATTTTTTGGAATTTCGGGTGCTGCGTTGGACATCTGTGCCGGGCGGAGGTCAAATCGCCTCTTACGTTTTAAGCTTTTGGCCTCGCGTATGCAAATGCCGCGCACAGGCGGTGGCTGACATATCACCTTGATTGGTATATTCTTTCGATTGTTCAATGAATATTCTCATTACCGCGCCAGATCTCAACGAATCACGCAACGTCAGCGGTATATCAACGGTGGTTCGACAGATCATCGAACATCAGCCTACGCGGTACACGCACTTCATTGCCGGCAGCGCCGATGGCGAACGAAAGGGGGTGGTGTGGCTAATAAGGCAAATGACGTTGCCGATCCGGTTTCTCGCGACCATCGTTCGACGGCGTCCCGATTTGATCCATATTAACACCGCTTTGACGGACCTTTCGATCTGGCGCGACCTGGTCTTGCTTTTGATCGGTGCCGCATTGCGCTGCCCGATCGTGCTCGCGATCCACGGCGGGAAGTATTTAATGGGCGGAGCGGCAGGCACGCTGATCGAAAGTGCGATCGGGACAATGTTTCGAAGGTCGTCCGCCGTGGTGGTTCTGAGTGAGATCGAAAAGACTTCGCTTGCCGGCCGTTGGCCTGATGTCGATATCACGGTGCTGCCGAATGCGGTCGATCTCCGAAATGTATCTGCCGTCGTACGCTCGAATGAGGTGCCGGTCGCTATATTCCTCGGCCGAATCCACGAGTCGAAAGGGGTCCATCAACTGGCTGATGCGTGCGGACGGCTGTATGGTGCGGGAACTGATCTTATCCTTCGATGTTACGGCGACGGCCCGGAAAAAGACTGGTTCATTGGTACAATGAAACAGACATGCGGCAACGCCTTTGAATATCGGGGAATAGTCGCCGGGACGGAAAAGTGGTCGGCACTCGCATCGAGCGACATTTTCGTTTTGCCTTCTGTTTACGGCGAAGGAATGCCGATGGCACTGCTCGAGGCGATGGCGTGCGGCTGTATCGTCATCGCGTCTGACAATGCATCGATATCGGCCGTCATCGAAAGCGGAAGGAACGGATTCATGGTTCCTGCCGGCGATGCCGAAGCACTTGCCGAGACAATCAAAATGGTGATCAATGATCGGGATACATGGCCTGAGATACGCACCGCCGCGAAAAAGACCATCGAGAACCGATTTGCGATCGACGCCTATTTTGAGGAACTCGATTCGATATACCGCCGGGCGGCGGCACAAAATTAGAATGGACCTGACCGAACGAAAGCGGCAACAACCGAGGGTCGTCAGCCTGTTTCCTGACATTTGCGAACACGATGTTCTGATCCAAAAGATCGCCGGGCTCGTCCGCGATGGTCGAGGCTCGTACGTGTGCTTTTCGACCGTGCACATGGTCATGGAATCGTACGATCACCCGGATTTTGGCGACAAGGTGAATGGTGCCGACATCATAGTGACCGATGGTATGCCGATCGTGTGGATGCAGCGCTTGCAGGGCAGTAAAGACGCCTCGCGGGTGAGGGCGAACGACCTGATGATCTCATTGTGCGGATATGCCCGCGAGCAAGGCATGACGGTAGGCTTCTACGGCGGAACTCCCGAGGTCATCGAAGCGATCAAAAGCCGAGCGGCAGACGAGTTTCAGGGGCTCAAGGTCGTGTACGCTTATTCGCCGCCGTTTCGACTGCTGACGGACGAAGAGGACGCCGCGATCGTCGATGAACTTGAACGGACCCGGCCGGACCTTTTATTTATGGGCCTCGGGTGCCCAAAACAGGAAAATTGGATGCATGGCCACAAGGGCCGTGTCAGCTCGGTCATGCTCGGGGTCGGGGCGTCGTTTGATTTTTTTGCGGGAAACGTGCGCGAGTGCCCACCGTGGCTAGGGCGTCTCGGGCTCGAATGGCTGTTTCGCCTCACGCAGGAACCGAGGCGATTGTGGTATCGATATTTGGTACTTAATCCGAGGTTCATCGCTCTTTGTATCGGCCAGTTGACCGGCCTTAAGCGATTTGATCGATAGGCCGGGCGATATGCTTTGCCCTTTTGTGCAAAAAGCTAGATAATACAGGCAAACGGCCGCTTATTCGCAATGAAGTTCTTCTCGGACATAAGGCTCTTGATTTTGGCGATCTGGCTCGGTGCTGCGGTCTTCTTTATTGGCGTTGCACAGAGTGCGTTTGCGGTACTGCCTTCGCGCGAACTGGCCGGAAACGTTGTCAATCGTACGCTTGCGATACTCAATTACTCGGGGATCGTCGTATCGCTGTTTATGATCGCCACCACGCTGATCGCGACGAGCCGAATTAGCCGTTTGTGGTTGTGGGTCGAAAGATGTTTGCTGCTCGTTGTAGCTGCCACATGTGCGATCGGTCAATTTGTGATCGGGTTTTGGTTGTCGTCGATCAGACTGCAGCTGGGCCGCCCCATCGATGAAGTCGCCGTCGATGATCCGATGCGAATTCAGTTTAACGCCCTTCACGAATATTCGGTTTGGGTCTTATTTGCCGGCATGATCGCCGCACTGATCACGTTCTTTGTGATCGCTAACAGGAAATTTGGGCCGGTTAAAACTGATGGGTCCAACGTTTACGATTTTCAGAAAGAATTTAAGATATAAACTTTATGGAATTGATAGAAAAGGCGGGCGAGTTTGCATCACGCTTCGGCCGCTGGAATCCGAACGATGATCTCAACGGCTATCCGTGGGTCGAGAATGTTCATGCACCCTTTACTCCGGTAAGACGTGCGTTGCCGATGATGAATCTCGGACTGATCTCGTCAGCGGGCGCGTACATCGATGGTACTGAGTCATTTAATCTGTCCGGTAAAGGCGGTGATACCACGTTTCGCGAGATACCGATAGAGGTTGAAGCTTCTGACCTGCGGTACGCGGCAAAGGGCTATGACCCCAAGGCAGTGACTGAAGATCGGAATGCGCTGATCCCGATCGACCGGTTGGTCGAGTATCAGGACAATTCGGTTCTAGGCAGCCTGAACAGTGCATGGTGGAGCATCAGCAGCTATGTGCCTGATGCTAGTGCCGTCGCTACCATTCTCGCACCCGAACTGGTAGAGCGGGTCAAACACTACGGTGTGCAGGCCGTCCTGTTGATACCAGCTTCAAGACTATGCCATCAGACTCTCGGGATCGTGGCAAGGGCTCTCGAACAAAGCGGTATTCCGACCATCAACATTTCTGTTGATCCGAAGATCACTGACAAGGTTCGACCGCCCAGAACGGCCTATTACCACGGTGAATTGGGCTCGGTGGCCGGCAAACCGAATTGGAGCGAGTATCAGCGGCGCGTTTTGGACGAAACGCTGCGTTGGATGGAAACATTTGACCAGCCCGGCTCGCGTAAGTTAGCGGTCGATCTCGAAACACAGGTCGAGGCGGCCAGAGGCGAGCGTTAATGGCCCAATTGCCATGTTTTGATCGCTTCGACGGGAAACAGCAGCATTATGATATTGATGATCAGACTGTCCTTGATGAAGATGATCAACAAGATCTCGGTTACCACAAATAAGGCAAGTGAACGCCAAAATCGCAGCTTGTAGGCGATCACGAAGCCCAGAGAGCAACAGGCGATGTCGGCAACCGAATTGATGATCGAATCGCCGAAATAGTCGAGCGAAATCGTTGCAGAACGATATCGCTCGATCACTGCCGCCGAGTTTTCGGCGACTTCCCACGCACTTTCGATAAAAACCGCGAGAGCAAGCCGCCACGCCAATGGCATGCGCCTGAAAACTAGTCCGATCAACCAGAATTCCAGTACGCCGTGAAGAACGTGTGTGAACGAATACGGGTCGACTATGTGTTGAGAATTATGGGTTGACCAGATGTTCCATGACCATGGGGTGATGTCGCCTGCCTGACACCACCAAACGCGCCCCTGCATCTGGAGTATAACGATAGCCGCCAAGACTATCAGCAAATAGGCCGCGGTGACGTAGCCATCGCCCTTTATGTCTGCCCAAAGGCCCCGCTCCGGTTTGCCGCCGTGATCCATACCGACACATTGTCGCGGTAATTTCGCCTGTTGGCAAGGGATGCCCGCCCATTGCCGGACGCCGCGAAGCCGCCGGCAGTCTGCTACACTCTAAACGGTTGGATCCCGGGTCAATGATTAGAGAGAAGATCACCGCCGCTATCGGCAAACAGGTCGGAGCGTGGGACGTTGTCATAATCGGCGGCGGCGCGACCGGTGTCGGCTGCGCGGTCGATGCGGCCACGCGCGGATTCTCTGTGCTGCTGCTCGAACAGCAAGATTTCGGCAAAGGAACGTCGAGCCGGAGCACAAAGCTCGTCCATGGCGGTGTCAGATATTTGAGAAAAGGAGACATACCGCTGGTTCGCGAAGCCCTCCGTGAGCGAGGGGTCCTGCGCAAAAATGCCCCCGATCTGGTGAGTGAACAGCCATTTCTGATCCCTTGTTACGGTGTTCTGGACAAATTGTTCTACGGCATTGGAATGAAGATCTACGATTGGCTATCCGGCCGATACGCATTTACAAGGTCGCGGATCGTCTCGCGCAGAGAGGCTCTCGAAATTGCTCCGATGGTGGTCACCGAGGGCCTTTCGGGAGGAGTAATTTATTACGACGGGCGTTTTGACGACACCAGGTTACTGGTCGGACTGGTCCAAACCGCTGCATCTCATGGTGCCGTTCTGCTTAATTATGCTCGGGTAACGGGCATTACCAAGGACGCCGCGGGCCGCGCGAAAGGAGTATCGTTCATCGACACCGAATCCGGTACTGAACTCGCGGTCAGTGCGCGTTCCGTCATCAACGCTACGGGTGTTTTTACCGATCCCGTTAGGAAAATGACGAGCCACGCCGCTAAACCGATCCTCAAATTCGCACAAGGTGTCCATATAGTCGTGGATGGCCGTTTTCTAGGTTCGCAAACATCGATAATGATCCCGAAAACCAGTGACGGCAGGGTACTGTTTTGCATACCGTGGCACGGAAATACGCTGATCGGTACCACGGACACACAGGTCGAATCGGCCGAGCTTGAGCCGCGTGCCCTGGCCTCCGAGATCGAATTCCTGATCGAAAATGCTTCCAGGTACCTATCGATCGGACCGACGATCGACGACGTGTTGAGCGTTTTTGCCGGTATCCGGCCGCTGATCGCAAATGCCGGAAACGAAAAGACCTCGTCGATATCCCGAAGCCACGATATCTTTGTCGATGCAGCGGGCCTTGTAACGGTCACCGGCGGCAAGTGGACGACCTACCGAAGAATGGCCGAGGACGCGGTCGATAAGGCAATAATGGTCGGCGGCCTCGACGAGCTCCGATGCGTGACCAATAATGTCCAAATACTGAATGATGTCAGACCGAATGGCGGTCGGCGGCTCCACCCCGATCTGGTTCACACCGAGGAAGATGTGGTCAGGGCAGTGCGGACCGAGATGGCACGTACCGTTGAGGACGTGCTCGCCCGGCGAACCAGAGCGTTGTTCATAAACGCACGGGCCGCGATGGAGATGGCTCCGACTGTTGCCGGGATCATTGCGACAGAGTTGGAGTTTGACGATGAGTGGGTCAGGCGCCAGATCGACGAGTTCAGTAAGCTCGCCCGTGGATATCTAGTTCGGTCAGACGATGTTCCTCGTTCAGACGCTGATTGATGCTGTCAGCGACCATTCGAGCTCGAAGTTTTGCGCGATCTGCATTTTCACCCGAAAAAAGCCCATCGACCGTTTCGACGAATATCTCGACCCATCGAACAAAATGTCCCGGTTCCATGCGAACGCGTGCGTCGAGGGTCTGATGGACCACCATGGGGTTGCCAAAATAGACCGGCCGGCCGAAGATCGTCTTTTCCCAAAAATCACACATCACCGGAGCGTGGGCTGTGAGATCCATCGCCGAAAAATGATGTCCGATGACGGAATCGGTCATCGCAACCGAGTAAAATTGGCCTACCAGCAGCTCAATATCCTGCCTTGTGCGGATATCTTTGGTCATTATTCGGTCGAAACGGTTTCGTCGCCCGAAAGTGCTGCATGCAGGGTGTGCCAACTCAGCGAAGCGCACTTGACGCGGGCGGGGAACTCCAGGACGCCGGCGAAGATCTTTAGTTTCCCCAAATTGTTGTCGTCGGTCTCAACATCGAGGCCGCCGGTCACCATTTCGTGAAACTCGTTAAAGAGCACCTCGGCCTCTTCGCGCGTCTTTCCCTTGACAGCTTGGGTCATCATCGACGCCGATGCCTTGGATATCGCGCAGCCCGAGCCTTTGAAGGCAACATCGGCGATCTTATCGCCCTCCATTGCCACATAGACGCGTAAGGCATCGCCACACAACGGGTTCTTACCGTCGGCGGTCTGGTCAGCATCGGTGATCTCGCGAAAATTTCGCGGATTCTTGTTGTGCTCTAAAATAACTTCCTGATACAGGTCGCTCAATTCGGACATAGCTATATTTTATTACGCCCGAACGCCATAGCCTAGTTAAAACAGCCCGACAATGTTGCCATCGTCATCAATATCAACCTTTTCGGCGGCCGGATGTTCCGGCAGAGCGGGCATCGTTCGCATATCGCCGCAGATCGGGTAAATAAACCCGGCACCGACGCTGGCACGCACTTCGCGGATCGGCAGAGTGAATCCGGTCGGGGCGCCCTTTAATTTCGGGTCATGACTGAGGCTAAGGTGCGTTTTTGCCATACAGATAGGCAATTTGCCGAAACCGTTGGCCTCGTACGAAGCGATCTGCTGATCGGCAAAGGGCTCAAAATAAACGTCCTCGGCGCCATAGATCTTTTTCGCGATCGTTTCGATCTTGGCCTTGATCGGCTGGTCGAGGTCGTACAGGAACTTAAATTCACTCGGCTGATCGGCCGCCTCGATGACCATTTCCGCGAGTTCCATCGCTCCCTTACCGCCATCGGCCCAATGTGTCGACACGGCCGCACCGAGGGCTCCTGATTCGATCGCGATGCGCTTTACCGCCTCGATCTCGTCCGGGTGGTCGGTCGCAAACGCGTTGATGGCAACAACCGGAGTGACACCGTGCAATCTAACATTCTCGATCTGCTTGCGAAGGTTGGCGGCACCGGCCTCGACGTCGGCCACGTTATTCTCAAGCATCTCAGGCGGCAGCGGCTTGCCGGCGACGATCTTGTACTTACCACTATGCGACTTTAGCGCGCGTATCGTGGCGACGATCACACAGGCGTCTGGCACGAGGCCGCTGTACCGGCACTTGATGTTGAAGAATTTTTCGGCACCGATGTCCGCGCCGAATCCGGATTCGGTCATCAGATAATCAGCCGTCTTAATACCGATCAGATCGGCCAAAATGCTGCTGTTGCCGTGGGCGACGTTGGCAAACGGCCCGGCATGCACGAGCGCAGGTGTATTCTCGAGCGTCTGCATTATTGTCGGTCGAATAGCGTCACGCATCAGTACGGTCATCGCTCCAGCGGCACCGATCTCCTCGGCCGTAACGGGCTTTTTATCATGGGTCAGACCGATGACGATCCGACCAAACCGCTCCCGCATATCTTTGAGCGATGTTGTCAGAGCGAGGATCGCCATGACCTCGGAGGCGACCGTGATGTCAAATCCGGTCTCGCGCGGAATGCCGCCTTCCATACGGCCGCCAAGCCCGACGATTATCTTCCTCAAGGCTCGGTCATTGGTATCGACAACGCGTTTCCAGGTGATGCTGTGCGGGTTGATATTTAGCGGATTGCCGCGTAAAAGCTTGTTGTCGATCATCGCGGCGAGCAGGTTGTTGGCCGCAGTGACGGCGTGAATGTCGCCGGTCAGGTTGAGATTAAAGGTTTCCATCGGCACGACCTGGGCGTAACCGCCGCCGGCCGCGCCGCCTTTGATGCCGAAAGTCGGCCCCTGTGACGGCTGCCGAAGTGAGACCACCGACCGTTTGCCGAGGTGCTTCATCGCTTCACCGAGGCCGATCAGAGTGGTCGATTTGCCTTCGCCGAGCGGCGTCGGTGTGATAGCCGAGATGTCGATATACTTGCCGTTCGGCCGGTCCTTTATCCGGTCAAGGACGTCGAGCCGGAGTTTGGCGATGTACGGGCTGCCGTAGATATCAAAATCATCAGGCCCGAGCCCGAGCTGCTCGGCGATCTCTGAAACGGGACGAAGTTTGGCGTGTTGTGCGATATATAGGTCTGAATACATAAAGGGATTATTACTCCATTTTTATTCCTGCGATGTGACCAAACTCACAATCCGCTCCGAAAACCGCAACGAAACGCTCAGGCAAAGACCTCGATCACCTTTTGGATCGAATCGACGAGTTTATCGACATCTTCGCGGGTATTATAGAACGCAAAGCTTGCTCTTGCGGTCGCCGGCACCTCAAAAAAATCCATCACGGGCTGAGCGCAATGGTGTCCGGCACGGATCGCGATGCCTTGCTGATCGAGTATCGTGCCGATATCGTGCGGATGGATGCCCTCGATGGTAAACGAGATGACACTCGCCTTTTCGGCGGCGGTGCCGATGATCTTGACCTCGGGAATGTCGGACAGACGCTGCGTCGCATACTCCAGAAGATCGTGCTCGTGGGCGGCGGCGGCCACAAAATCGATCGAATTGATATAGTCTATCGCCGCTCCGAGGCCGATACCGGATGCGATCGCCGGCGTGCCGGCCTCAAATTTTGCCGGCAGGGGTGCGTAGGTGGTTTTCTCGAAACTCACGGTCCTGATCTGACTGCCGCCGGTCTGATACGGCGGCATCTTGTCCAGCCATTCACGCTTACCGTACATTACCCCGCTGCCGGTAGGGCCAAACATCTTATGCCCGGAAAATACAAAAAAGTCGGCGTCAAGATCCTGCACATCGACGGCAAAATGCGGTACGCTCTGCGCCGCATCGACACAGACCGGTACGCCGAATTTGTGAGCCGTCGCGATCATTTCCTTGATCGGATTGACGGTCCCGAGGCTGTTCGAGACGTGGCTGACCGCCACAATCCGCGTTCGTTCATTCAGCAGATTCTCATACTCGTCGATGATCAGTTCACCGCGGTCATTCATCGGTATCACTACTAACTTGGCACCGCGTTCCTCAGCGGCCACCTGCCACGGAATGATGTTTGAGTGATGCTCCATCTGCGAAACGATGATCTCGTCGCCCTCGTTGATAAAAGCCTTCGAATACGAGTGGGCGACCAGATTGATGCCCTCGGTCGTGCCGCGGACAAAAATGCAGCAGTTCACATCCGGTGCGTTTATGAACCGCTTGACCTTTTCACGGGCCGCCTCGTAAGCGGTTGTCGCATTTTGAGACAAATAGTGCACGCCGCGATGAATGTTCGAGTGCTCCTCGGCGAGATATTTCGACGTCCGGTCGATCACCAATTGCGGAACCTGCGACGAGGCTCCGTTGTCCAGATACACCAATGGCTTTCCGTTAACCTCACGATGAAGCACCGGAAAATCCCTTCTAATTTCTTCTACATTCCAGGTCATTTTCTTATTTCTGATTTGCTCTAAGTCTTGGCCATTCAGCCAGCTGAGCTAACACCGAGTCAATATAAAGGTTTCCTTCTAGCCAATTTAGACTCGCCATCTCACAAATTGTCCTATGTGAACGGATAAGTTCTTTCAAGAAATTAACAATCGTCTCAATTGAGGAGATTGACAATGGGAAGTTGGATTGAAGTGAATGTGGGTCATCAAAATACTTCTTATCATGGTGGGCAAACCACTTATCACGCCATTGCCTGATAGTGCGAAGATCGGAGTCGAAGTCTTGAATTGTAGACTTGCATATCTCGATTTCATGTTTAAGCAAGCACTTATTCTTCGTTAAATGGTTTGCATGAGTAAACGATTGATCAAGATACCAATGGATGCTTCTTTTTGCGTCTTTATTTGGATCGAAAATCGATCCAATATTTACTACGATGTTGAAAACCGCAAGATATCTTAAGTGGTAGAAAATATTCCCAGATTGACCGAGGTTTTGAACCTTATCAACCTTCATTGCATCATCAATATCTCGAATAGCAACGACATAACGATTCAGGTTAATAACCAAATACCACAAACTTTCAAGGTACTTGTTAAGTTTCTCTTTTGCCTCGGCGTTTTGCATTTCTCGACTATATTTCCGTCCCCAATCTATTCAACACCATCGCATCCAGTTCGGATTTTATCTCGTCGATCCCGATCTTATTTATCACTTCCTCGGCGAAGCCGTACGTAAGTAGGTTCTTTGCAAGGTCGGTCGGCAAACCGCGTGCGAGCAGGTAGAACAACTCTTCGTCCTCAAGCTGTCCGACGGTCGCGCCGTGCGAGCATTTGACGTCGTCGTTAAAGATCTCAAGTTGCGGCTTGGTGTCCACACGGGCCGTTTCCGACAACAGCAGATTCTTGTTAGATTGTTGGGCATCGGTGCCATGGGCGTTCTCGCGAACAAAGACCTTGCCGTTAAAAACACCGCGGGCGTTGTCGTTTATCACACCCTTATAGGTTTGATGCGATGTGCAGTTAGGCACCGTATGGTCAATCACCGAGTGCGTGTCGCTGTGCTGCGTGCCGCTGAGCATATAGAGGCCGTCCACCCACGCCTCGCCGCCCTCGGCGGTAAATCTAACCTCAATATCGTGTCGCGATAATGCCGCCCCAAGGTTGATGTTGGTCGAGTCATAGCTGCCTCCGCCGCGAACCTCGACCTCGGTAGAGCCGTAATTGAGGGACTCGGCCGAGTCCTTTTGCACGCGGTAATGCGTGAGGCTGGCGTTCTCTTCAACAACGACTCGCACCGCCGAGTCAGTAAAGCCGCGCCCGGACGACGCATACGTCTCAACGATCGTTGCCTTACTGCCCGCCTCGGCGATCACGATGACATGCGGAAATATCGCGGTTCCGTCCTCAGCGGCAAAGTTCAATTCGATCGGGTCAACGACGCTCGTTTCGCTCGGAATCCGGACGACTGCAACGTCTGCAAACGCGAGATTCAACGCGGTGAATCCATTTCGCCGGAAGTTGAATGCCGGAGCGCCTTCGTTTACGCTTGCGTTTCCGCCGGATACGACCCGCCAATTATCAGCGACACGCGGAGCGACGTTCGTGTATTTCCAATCCTCGTCGTGAACGGTCGGAAAGCCGGTCGATTCAAAAAAGGCAAACGCTGCTTCGCGATCCGCAACCGATGGATCGCCGCCCAAGCTCGCCTTGAACTCGGCAAACTGTTTTGTAAATTGTGTCTCTTTCACTACTGTCGTACTACTCATTTTTCTATTAACCAAGATCAATTCTGTCGGGTTGACCGGACCCCGTCGCCGCTTCCATAGCCGCATCCGTGAGGTGCAGCCATGATGAGGCTGAACCTCGCGTCAACCTGGTTGACGCAGTCCCTGTCGAGCAAAAACTCCCGTGCGAGCCGGAGCTTAGCGTCATTTTCCGCCCCTGATCTTTTTTCGTCAAAGATCGTTGTTCTCGCCGGGTCGAGTAAAAAATCGTGTCTTGTGAGAACAAACCGGATTCCCATCGCCGTAATTTTCGAGATTAGATCATTCTTGTCAGTGGACTCCCACACGAGCTTTCGGAATGTCCAGTCTTCGAACAAGTAGTCCGAAAACACTGGCCTATCGATATGATAGGTATCTCTCCGCATATTGATCAGCCACACTCGTGAATCCTTCGGCGTGTTCTTATTGATCCAGTCGTAAAGCGAAAAGTAATCCAGATGTTCGGCCAGATAGACCTCTCTTTCCTGTCCGCCGAGAGCGACGCGGAGCGGTGCTTTCTGGCAGAACCAAGCGAATGTTGTCAAAATTCCGGCGAGCGAGGCGGCGGCGAATGCATACTGTGCAACGCTGCGAAGCTGCCGTCCAAACGCCTCCACCGATGCCATTATTGCTAATGCGAGGGCCGGAACTATCGGCAACAGGTATCGCAATTGCGCGCTTGAGAACAGCCAGAACAGAAACATCACGCCCGCGACGCCCGCGGCGATCTTGGCCTCGACCGGCAACTCAAACTTCCATAATGCGAAAACCAACAGCGGCAGCCCGATCAGAAACGCCGTACCCAGCACACCGTCGTAATCTTTTGG
>JAIBCA010000001.1 GCA_019694345.1 Pyrinomonadaceae bacterium
CGACGACCAGATCGACGCCGTCTCGATCGCCATGTCGCTCTTCGACCGACGGAGCTCAGCTCTCTTTTTCATCTCCCCCAATAACCCCAACGGCGAACTCCGCATCGCCGGCAGCCCGAGGAGGTACGACGCTCGTTTGCCTTAACATTTATGTAAAGCTATTCTTTTTAATAGGTTTCTCGGAGGAAAAAATGATCGAAAAAGGCGTGGAAATCGCTCCCGCAGAAGGAAAACTCGGAATATTGCTGGTCGGCCTCGGCGCGGTCAGCACGACTTTGGTCGCCGGCGTCGAGGCGGTCAAACGCGGCATCTCGCAGCCCGTCGGGGCTCTGACGCAAATGGGCACCATCCGGCTCGGCAAGCGTACCGAGAATCGCAGCCCGAAGATCAGCGATTTTGTGCCGCTCGCATCGCTCGACGACGTCGTTTTCGGCGCGTGGGACATCTTTCACGATTCGGCGTACGAGGCGGCGATGAACGCCGGCGTACTCGATAAGGACCTCATAAACCAGCTTTCCGAACCGCTCTCGTCGCTCAAGCCGATGGCCGCCGTCTTCGAGCAGAACTACGTCAAACGCATCACCGGCGAAAACGTCAAGACCGGCAAGAACAAGATGGATCTGGCGGAACAGCTCATCGCCGACATAGCTAAGTTCAAGTCCGACAACAATTGCAGCCGGCTTGTGATGGTTTGGGCGGCATCGACCGAGATCTATATCGAAGAATCGGCCATCCACCAAACGGTCGAGTCGTTTGAAAAGGCGATGTACGACAGCGACCCGATGATCGCCCCGTCGATGATCTACGCCTACGCCGCGATCAAGTCGGGCGTGCCCTTTGCCAACGGCGCACCGAATCTGACGGTCGATATCCCGGCACTCACGGCACTCGCCGAACAGCACCGCGTCGCCATTTGCGGCAAGGATTTCAAGACCGGCCAGACGCTGATGAAGACCATCCTCGCACCGGGCCTCAAATCACGCATGCTCGGCCTCGACGGCTGGTACTCGACCAACATCCTCGGCAACCGCGACGGCGAGGTGCTCGACGATCCCGAAAATTTCAAATCCAAAGAGGTCTCAAAGCTCTCGGTGCTCGAACACATCTTTCAGCCCGAGGTCTATCCCGACCTTTACGGCGATTTTACGCACGTCGTCAAGATCAACTATTATCCGCCCCGCGGCGATAATAAAGAGGGCTGGGACAACATCGACATCTTCGGCTGGCTCGGCTATAAGATGCAGATCAAGGTCAACTTTCTGTGCCGCGATTCGATCCTGGCGGCGCCGCTCGCGCTCGACCTGGCACTATTCATGGACCTTGCCCAGCGGGCCGGGATGAAGGGCGTTCAGGAGTGGCTTTCGTTCTATTTTAAGGCGCCGCAGACCGCTCCGGGGCTGTACCCCGAGCACGATATCTTCATCCAGTTGATGAAGCTGAAAAATACGCTTCGCCATATGATGGGCGAAGAGCTGATAACACATCTCGGGCTCGAGTATTACGATTAGATCGGCAAAAGCGGTCCCGGGGTTCGTCTCCCATTTGAGACGGAACGGTGCGTCCGTTCCGACGAGATGGAAAAGGTGAGGACGAGATTATGACTGCAAGATGGGCATCCGATAGTCGTGGAAGATCACATTACCTGCTGCATCAGGAGATGAGCCAGTCATGCGGGCCGGCATGCGTGGCAATGGCAGAGAGCTTTTATAAGCTGGCATGTATGCTAGACCCCGAGGCTCGAGCACGGCAGCTGTCGCAAAATTATCCGGGCCGTTTCGACGAAAAAAGCGGCACCAAAGCCGGTAACCTGGCCTATGTTCTCAACGCCGAAGGCGTACCGACATACGCCTCGACCGGCGTCGGGGCTGGCAAGCTCTTTGACTATTTTTGGCACTACATCGGCGAACGTACCAAGATCATCGCCCATATCGCGTGGGCGGGCGGCGGCGGGCATTTTACGCTGCTCAAACAGATCGACCAGGATCACCGAATGATCTTTCTCGACCCCTGGTACGACGTGGTCGAGGTACCGCGCTCCAGTCTGCCCAACTATAACGCGGGCGGAGCCTCAGGTACGCTGAGCGGTTGGCTGACGATCGTGCACAAGTGACCGGGATATTGTGAATGTGTCTCGGTTTCCAAAAAAATATTTGGCGAACCCGACTTTTCGGTTGCGTGAGGAGTAAAAACTGTGTTAATTGTTGACCTTAGGCGGGCCTTCATACTCGCTGTTGATCCTACTGGACATACTCCTCCAGACGCGAAAGTCCAGCCAACGATTACTCTTTTGAAATCATCATTAATGACGACAAATTTGCCGTCGGAAATACCGGCAAATTTCGCCGCCAGATACGTTCTAAGGGCATACGGAGTTTTCTGAAACACCGTTGGGAGACAAGCAGATGAGACAGGACACGGCAAAGAAAAAGGAAACCAAGGGGCAGGGCATCCTGCTCGACCCCGAACGCAAAAGTCCGCGGGCGGCCGAGTTTGAAGACAAACTCTCGGCCCAGATCGTCGGACAGGAACGCGCGGTCCGCCGCATGAGCGGGCTGTTCCAGATCTATCTCGCGGGGATGAACAATCCGTCGCGTCCGATCGGCACGATGCTATTTCTCGGGCCGACCGGCTCGGGCAAAACGCGTGTCGTCGAGGCCGCCTCCGAGGTGCTCTTTAACGAGCCGCACACGGTCGTCAAGATCGACTGTGCCGAGTTTCAGCACTCGCACGAGATCGCCAAACTGATCGGCTCGCCTCCGGGATACCTCGGCCATCGCGAAACCTCGCCGATGCTGACGCAGGAGAATCTGGACAAGGCTCACACCGACGATACCAAGCTCACCTTTGTCCTTTTCGACGAGATCGAAAAGGCGTCCGACAGCCTCTGGCAGCTGCTGCTCGGTATTTTGGACAAGGCGACCTTGACCCTCGGCGACAACCGCCGCGTTGATTTTTCGCGGACCGTGGTCATCATGACGTCAAATCTCGGTGCCCGCGAGATGTCCGAGATGATCTCGGGCGGCATCGGCTTTGCACCGACCAAGACCGATCAGGTCAAGGCTGACAACGAGATCGACACCAAGATCTACCGCACCGCACTCGAGGCGGCAAAACGTAAATTCTCACCCGAATTTATGAACCGTATCGACAAGGTCGTCGTCTTTCGCAGCCTCAAGGAACATCACCTGCGGCAGATACTCGACATCGAGCTCAAGGCCGTTCAGGACCGCATTACCGAGTCGGCCGGGACGAAATTTGTCTTTGAATGTACAGACGCCGCAAAGGAATATTTGCTCAGCGAGGGTATTGACCTCAAATACGGTGCTCGTCACCTGAAGCGCTCGATCGAGCGGTTTTTGGTCTATCCGCTGTCAAACCTCGTCGCGACCGAGCAGGTCGAGACCGGTGATCTGGTAATGGTCGATTACGATGACGAGACCAAGATGCTGTATTTCACCAAGCAGGCCGGTAAATTGATCGTGACGGAAAACAAGGGCGAATCTGACTCGGACACACCGCTCGTCAGTGCCGACGGCATCGGCCTGCCGCTTCCGTCCGTCGCCGCTGCACCCGTGATGAGCAAATCTAAGGGCGAAAGCGACGAGGTATAGCTCGAGAATTTGACGATTCGGGAACCGCGAAACGGTTCCCGAAATTTACGATCCCCAATGCAACGCACGTGTTACAGTTTCGTGCCAACGTTGCATAAGGCGGATCGCTTCGGATCGAGGCATCTGCGGCTCGAACTGGCGGTCAGCCTGCCAGTGCTGGGTCACATCGTTCTTTGACAACCAAAACCCGACCGCGAGCCCGGCAAGGTACGCGGCACCGAGAGCCGTTGTCTCGGCCGTCTTCGAGCGAACGACCGGTATCTGCAGGATGTCGGCCTGAAACTGGAGCAGAGCGTTATTCGCCGTCGCACCGCCATCGACCCGCAGCTCAGCCAGCGTCGAGTGGGAATCGGCGTTCATCGCCGTAAGCAGATCGGCCGACTGAAAGGCGATCGATTCGACCGCCGCTCGGGCGATGTGAGCTTTGCCCGTTCCGCGCGTCAGGCCGACGATGGTTCCGCGAGCGTCCTGATCCCAATACGGCGTGCCGAGCCCGGCAAAGGCCGGCACGAAATAGACGCCGCCATTATCGGGAACCGATGCGGCCAACGCCTCGACGTCGGACGAACTCTCGATGATCCCAAGCGAATCGCGCAGCCACTGGATGACCGCACCGCCGATAAAGACGCTGCCCTCCAGAGCGTATTCGACGGTGTCGCCGATCTGCCAGCCGATGGTCGAGAGCAGACGATTTTCGGACACGGCCGTCCGCGTGCCGACATTCTGCAGCATAAAGCAGCCGGTGCCGTACGTATTCTTGGCCGAACCGGCCTCAAAGCAAGCCTGGCCGAAAAGGGCGGCCTGCTGATCACCGGCGATGCCCGCGATCTTGATGCCGCGAAGCTCGGGCGTCGATCCGATCTCGCCGTAAACCTCGGACGACGAACGCACCTCGGGCAGTATTGCCCGCGGTACGTCGAATATCGTGAGGAGCTCGTCGTCCCAGTCGAGATCAGAGATGTTGTAGAGCATCGTCCTTGAGGCGTTCGACACGTCGGTAATGTGCAGACGGCCTTCGGTCAGTCGCCAGACGAGCCACGAGTCGATGGTGCCAAAGGCAAGTTCGCCGGCCTCGGCACGCGAGCGTGCACCCTCGACATTGTCGAGCAGCCATTTGATCTTGCTCGCACTGAAATAGGCGTTGGTCTCGAGCCCGGTCTTGCGTTTGATGGTGTCGCCGTGGGCCGCCCTTACCTTTTCGCAGATGTCGGCAGTCCGGCGGTCCTGCCAGACGATGGCGTTGTGGAGCGGCATTCCGGTCAGGCGGTCCCAGATGACGGTCGTCTCACGCTGGTTGGTTATGCCCACCGCAGCGATATCCGCGGCAGCAAGGCCGGCTTTGGCAAGAGCCTCGACCGCGGTCTCGATCTGCGAAGTCCAGATCTCCTCGGGGTCGTGCTCGACCCAGCCGCTCTGCGGATAGATCTGTGTAAATTCACGCTGGCCGACCGAGACGGCGTTGCCGCCGTGGTCGAAGACGATCGCCCGGCTGCTGGTCGTTCCCTGGTCAAGTGCAAGTATGTAGGTCATTGCGTATTATATCCGCAAAAGCATATATGAGCCGGTCAGATACGTTCTAGTGCCTGTTCGATATCGGCGATCAGATCTTTGACATCTTCGATACCGACCGACAGACGGATCATCCCGTCGGTGATCCCGGCCCGCAGGCGATCCTCGCGGGGAATGGTCGCATGCGTCATCGACGCCGAATGCTGCAGTATCGTTTCGACGCCGCCAAGTGATGTTGCCAGCGTGCACAACCTGACGCCGTTGGCAAACGCTTTGCCCGCCTCGACGCTGCCGACGTCAAACCCGATCATGCCGCCGAAGCCGCCCGTCATCTGCCGCCGTGCGACATCATGGTTTGGATGCGAGGCGAGACCGGGGTAGTGAACGGCCGCGACCTTTTTGTGGTGAGCGAGGCGCTCGGCGATCGCCATCGCGTTCGCGTTGTGCCGCTCCATCCGCAGGGCCAGCGTCTTGATCCCGCGGGCAACGAGCCATGCGACCTGCGGTGCGATATTGCCGCCGTAATATTTGTTGGCACCTTGCCGGGCGGCCGTGACGAACTCGGTGCTGCCCACGAGGATGCCCGCCGTCAGGTCGCTGTGGCCGCCGAGATACTTGGTCGCACTGTGGATGCAGGCGTCGGCACCGAGGCCGATCGGCCGCTGGTTAAACGGCGTGGCAAAAGTATTATCGACCACCGTCAACGCCCCGGCGGCCTTGCCGATCGCCGCAACTGTCGCGATGTCAGTCACGCGGCAAAGCGGATTTGAGGGCGTCTCGACCCAGAGCAGCGAGGTATTCGGGCGGATCGCATGGCGGTAATTATCGGCATCGGCGGCATCGACAAACGTCGTCTCGATCCCGAAACGCTCGGCAATGTGGTGTAGAAAGTTGGTCGTCGTCGAGTATCCGGACTCGGGCGCGACGATATGGCTGCCCGTCTTGCAGGCCGTAAAGACCGCCGCCGAAACGGCCGCCATGCCGGACGCGAGTGCGAGAGCCGCATCGGCATTCTCCAGTTCGGCAACAGTGCATTCGAGAGCGGTCTGTGTCGGATTGCCGAGGCGGCCGTAGTAGTAACCCGGCTTTTCTTCATTGTGTATGGCCGACGCCTCGTCCGCGTCCGGGAATGCGAATACCGACGCCGAATAGACCGGCACCGACAACGCCCCGAAATGCTCTGAGTGGTCGTCGCCGGCGTGGACCGCGGCTGTATAGAACGACGTTCTGCTCATTGATAATTAATACTCCTGTTCGTGCTTGGGATATCGTAAACCGTTTGTAGCCGATCGGGCAACGGCCGCTGATCGGATGCGGAACGAGGCGGCCTTTCGCCGCGATTGCGTTACATATATGGATGACGTAATATGACGATATATTCCGCGAGGTCAATTATGAACGAATCAGTCTTTGTCGAACTCGAAAAGTTGTTTCTGGCACTGTCCGACCAAACGCGGCTGCGGCTTCTATCGCTGATGTCCGGCGGCGAAGTTTCGGTCGGCTACCTGGCCGACACGCTGGGCGAGAGCCAGCCAAAGATCTCGCGGCATCTCGCGTACCTTCGCGGAACGGGGCTCGTATCGACGCGGCGCGACGGCAAATGGATATTCTACGGCATCGACGATAGCCTCGACCGCGACGTTCGCCGCGTTCTCGACACCACGCTTGCGTCGATCAGATATGCCCGACCGCCGGCAGTCATTGAAGACAGCCGTGTTGACCGTTCGTCGGAAAGTAAAACAATGATCGAACTTGATGACTGGTCGCCGGCAGAGATCGAGGTACATCTACTTTAGCTTTGCCCCGCCCTCGTACGGGCAGTGCCGGCAGCCGTTGCCGCAGCAGTAGCCGCGGTTTGACAGAAAGTGCTCGGTCAGCACCATTAGGCCGCCATCGAAATAATAATCGACGCCCTCGACGAGAACCGGGCGGCTGTCGCTGGAAGGCTCGTCGATGTTACGTTCGTCGCTCATATGCTGACAGAAACTCCTTGTTGCCCTCGGCACCGTGTATCGGCGATTCGATCGTACCGATGACCCTAAGGCCGATACTTTCGGCAAAATCGTTGACCTCGCGGACCACACGTTCGTGCTTTTCCGGTTCTTTGACAATTCCACCCTTGCCTACCTCGCCGCGGCCGACCTCGAATTGCGGCTTGATCAGCACGATGATCTTTCCGGCTGCCGACAGGAGCGGAACAAGTGCCCCGAGTATCTTGGTGGCCGAAATGAACGAAACGTCCATCACGATCAGGTCGAACGGTGAGGCAAAGTCCGCAGGGGAAAGTTCACGTGCGTTGGTGTTCTCACGAACCTCGACACGCTCGTCGGTCCGCAACCGCCACACGAGCTGATTGGTCCCGGCATCGACGGCGACGACTGTCGCGGCACCGTGCTGCAGCAGACAGTCGGTAAATCCGCCGGTTGACGACCCGACGTCGAGACACGAGCAGCCCGTCGGGTCAATGGAAAATTCGGCAAGTGCCTTTTCGAGCTTGAGTCCGCCGCGGCCGACGTATCGGGTTTCCGGCGAGTCCCCCTTGATGCGGATCACTGCGTCACCGGCAAACATCTCGGACGGCTTATCGACACGGCGGTCGCCGACGAGCACGATGCCCGCCATCACCATTGCCTGTGCCCTCGCCCGCGAGTCGGCGTGACCGCGGGCGACGAGGAGTTTGTCGATTCGTTCCTTAGGGCTCACAGTTCGATCCTCATCCCGCGGCGGGCGATGCGAAACCCCTTGCTCTTGACCTCGGCCGATGCCTTCTTATCACGCTGCACGAGCGGGTTGCTGTGATTGAAATGAGTAAAGATGACCTTTGCACGGTCGGCTTTCGAGAGGCTGGCGAGCAATTTCATCGTTTCGGCGACGAACGGGTGCGGCACCTCGCTCATCGGACGGGCGATCTCGCCATCGGCAAAGAACGTCCCGTCGATCAATAGGTGATCCGACGCTCGTACGAGTTCGCCTAGCGGCGTGGGCCACTTCTCCCACTTGTCGATATCTGGGATGAAGACGAGTTTTCGGCCGCGAACCGTGATGCGGTAACCGACCGTTTCTGAGAACTCGTCGCGGTGCGGCACGAGAAAAGGCTCGACCGCGATGTCCTCCGCAAGCTTGACCGGCGTCTTGTCAAACAGCGGCGTCAGAGCAATGTTCCTGAGCGAGACGAGCTGCGACCACGGTGCGTTCTGTTCGAGCATCAGCTTCATCCGAGGCATCGCGTATGTGGTCACCGCGTTTGCGTTCATCGATTCGCGTCCGAGGTACATGAGACCCGTGTAATGACCGATGTGGGCGTGTGTCAGGAATATGCCGTCGAGCCGATTGCTGCGGTCGCCGGTGACGCCCTTTAGAAACTGGAACTGCTCCGGCAAGTCGGGCGTGGCATCAAATATCCAGCGGCCGCCGGTCCGCGGATCGACAAGCGCTATCGACGAAACGGTCTCCGAGAGGGTCGGGTCGGCCCAAGCGCGTTTGCAGAACGGCGTATCACAGCCCATTTGCGGCACGCCCGCGTCCTGCGCCGTCCCGAGTACCACGATGTATGGCACGGCAGCAATGCAGTTGGCGGCGAGCACGAGCGTCAAGGTCAAGGTGGCGATCCGGAGCTTCATTTTTGCGAGTGCATAAAAGTGATATTCTAAGCAAAATGGGACAGGAAACAAAACTAGACAGGTTTGCCGGATTTGCCCGATACGCGTGGTGGGTGTTGGTTTGGAACATAGTTGTGATCGTCTGGGGCGTGTTCCTGCGGGCGTCAAAATCGGGAGACGGCTGCGGCGAGCACTGGCTGACGTGCAACGGCGAGCTGATACCGTCGGCGCCGCAATTCAAGACTGTTATCGAATTTTCGCACCGGATGACGACCGTTATAGACGGTCTTTTGATGGTGATACTCTTGGTCTGGGCGATCATTCTGTGGCGAAAGCTGGGCGTGGCCCGCAGCCGCTACGTCCTGTATTCGGTGATCGGCTCTGTCTTTTTTGTCATTACCGAGGCAGCTGTCGGAGCGGGGTTGGTGCTGACCGGCAACACGGCCGTCGCCGTTACCGACACGCGTCCGCTTTGGGCGATGGGCCATTTGGTCAATACTTTCATCCTGCTCGTATTTCTGACATTGACGGTTTGGCTCGCGAGCGGCGAACGGCAGATCCGAACTCGGCCCGAGAAAAAGGTCCTGCTGCTCATCGCCGCGGCCGTCACGGGACTTTTCCTGGTCGGGATGAGCGGGACGCTCGCCGCACTCAGCAATATGCTGTTTCCGTCGGCCACTATCGCCGAGGGCATTGCTAAAGATCTTTCGGCGGCGTCGAATGTGATCTTGCGTCTCCGTATCAGCCACCCGATACTATCGGTCCTGACGGGCGTCTATCTTGTATTTCTGTCAGGTTGGCTTAGATCTCGGCGGCCTGCCTCGCCCGACGTCAGATGGTGGTCAGGAGCAGTTTCCGCGCTCGTCGTGATCCAGATCGCATTTGGTGCCGCGACGCTCCTTTCGATGGGACCGATCGTTATGCAGCTCGGGCACCTGTTTTTGGCGGATATGGTATGGATCAGCACGATCATGCTTGCCGTCAACTACTTCGCGGCCGATCCGGCCGACCAGCCCGTTTCCGGCGAGCCGGGGTCAGTCGTCGGATAGTTTTTCGAGAGCCGCTTGAAGTTCGGCCAGTTTTTCGCGGAAATGATCTTCGTCACCGTCGGCATCAACGTAGATCGGGTCTCCGCACAGCGCCTTTCCGTAGGTGAAAGGGTAAGGTATCTGCATTCGGTCCCAACTTGGCAGGCAATAGTAGCGTCTCAATCTACCCGTCATCGGTATTATCGGATTTCCGGTCTTCTGGGCGAGCGAGATGGCTCCGGCCTTGGCAATATGGCGCGGCCCACGGGGCCCATCGACGGTCAGTGTGACCGGAATGCCACGGCGAAGCAATTTGATCATTTTTGCGAGTGCCTCACGGCCACCTCGCGACGACGATCCGCGGACAATGCCATAGCCGAACCGCTGACCGATACGTGCAATATATTCGCCGTCGAAGCTTTTGGACGCGAGCCCAACCAGACCGCGGCCGCGCAAAAAATAGGTGCCGACAAAGAGTTGGTCGTGCCAATACGCTATGATCGGGGTCTTGCCCTGACGACGTGCCGCTTCGAAAGGGTCTTCGTCAAACATATCGACTCTCAACGTCGAGCAGAGCAGCGTCATCACGGCGGAAAAGACTAACTCAGCCAGATAGATCGTCATCCGCTGCTTGAACGAATACTTATCGAGCGGTGCCCGTGTGTAGATGTCGTCGGTGCTTTTGGTCACTAGGTTCGGTCCAGAATAGAAAAGTAGTAGCAACTTGGGGTATTATTTGCAACAACAGCAATACTCATTTCGTAATTTAGCTTAGTGCCCGCGGCCTGAATATGCAGCGACGAATATTGATCATTGACGACCACGACGATCTGGCGACCTCGCTCGAAGAGGTCTTCACGCACGTTGGACACTATGTCAAGGTCGTCGAAGATCGGGCATCGGCACTTGCGATCGACGACATCAGCAGTTTCGACGTAGTGATCACCGATCTTGACGTCGACAGCCTCGCGCCGGATCCACTGAATGTCAACGTGCCGGTATGCCTGCCGGCAACGCTCAACGGCCACGAAGGCGAACGGCTCAAGGCATTCAAGATCTGCGCGGCGAATTTCAGACGCGACGAATTTGATGAGGACGAGCTGAAAAACCTCGTCGCAACGATACTTGATTACAAGATAAAGTTCGTCGATAAGGCCGAGACGGTCGCAAAACTCCACGAGAATATCGAGTTTGAATTGCCGTCGGCCATCTCGTTAATGAGCATCGTGCTCGACTATCTGATGAAGCGTGTCGAGAAACTCGGTGTCATTAAACCTGAAAGATCTAACCTATTCGTCGCACTTGATGAAGCGTTCGTCAATGCCGTAAAGCACGGCAATAAATACGACTCGCAAAAGCTCGTCCGTATCGCGGCCGAGGTGTCGAAGGACGAAGCAAGATTTACGATTGAGGACGAAGGCGAGGGTTTTGACGTTAAGAATATCCCGGACCCGTTAGACCCGCAGAACCTGTTTAAGACCTCAGGACGAGGCGTGTTGTTCATTTACAACATTATGGACGAGGTTAAGTACAACGACCGCGGCAACCGTTTGACGATGGTCAAAAAGGCGGCCGAACCGGCAGACGACGTGTCTTGAGACAGGGTAAGGTCAACCCCTGAACCAAACTGTTTACTTGAATTCCAGACGTTATGCGTCTTGATCGAATAATGGCTGTCTCATGAGACAACCGTCACCATTGCCATACTGTGATTCCAGGAAACCTGCCTAGATGAAAGTCACTATCGCCCAGATCAACACAACCAACGGTGACCTCGCCGGCAATACCGCCAAGGTGATCGCGGCGATCGAAAAGGCCCGTTACGATGGCTCAAACCTGGTCGTTTTCCCGGAGGTCGTTACACATGGTTATACCTCACAGGATTGGTTTCAGGACTCCGACATCATCAGTTCCGCCCTCGATCCCCTCGAGAGCATCATCGCAGCGACACGAGGCATAACGGCCGTGGTCGGCACGATCCGGCCGAATGACGAAAAGGACGGCCGCCGGCTATACAATGCGGCCGCGGTCATTCACGACGGCCGGCTTTTGGGGTTTGCCGACAAGACGCTTTTGCCCGAGTACGACGTTTTCGACGACCCGCGTTATTTCGAGCCTTCCGATCATCGCCGAATTTTTGAGGTGGACGGCGTCAAACTCGGCGTCGTCGTTTGCGAAGATTTTTGGAACGATAAGACCTTTTGGAAGGAGCGTTTGTACGAGAGCGATCCGACCGATGAGGTGATCGAAATGGGTGCCGACATCATCGTGTCGGTCAACGCCTCGCCGTACAACAAGGGCAAGATCAAGCTCCGCTGCGATATGGTCGCCCACCGGGCCAAACTGCAGAAAAAGCCGATCGTTTTCGTCAATCTGGTCGGCGGCAACGATGGGATCATCTTCGATGGTGCAAGCCTCATCGCCGATGAGGAAGGTGACATCATCCTCCAGGCTTCGGCATTCGAGGAGTTTGTTGAGACCGTCGAACTCGATGTCCGCAAGCCCGATTCGCGCGGGATCACGGGCAGCGAGATCGACTCGATCCATCGTGCACTGGTGCTCGGTATCCGCGACTACGCCGCTAAGAATGGATTCAAAAAGGCGGTTCTTGGCCTATCGGGCGGCATCGATTCCGCACTGGTCGCCGCCCTCGCTGCCGAGGCTTTGGGGCCGGACAACTTGCTTTGCGTTATGATGCCGTCGCCGTTCTCGTCTGAGGGCAGCGTCAAGGACAGCGAGGAGCTTGTAAAAAATCTCGGCTGCGAATCACGCGTCGAGCCGATCTCCGACGCCTACACAGTTCTGCTCGAACAGCTTGACCTAAATAGCCCTACTAAAAGCGGTGACAGCCTTGCGGCCGAGAATATGCAATCCCGCATTCGCGGCGTGATCCTGATGGCGATATCCAATGCCGAGGGTCATTTGCTGTTGACGACCGGAAATAAGAGCGAACTCGCGGTCGGTTACTGTACGCTTTACGGCGACACTAACGGCGGTCTTGCCGTGCTCGGAGACGTGCTCAAGACCGAGGTCTGGCAGATCGCCCGCCAGATCAACTCGAATGCTGGACGCGAGATGATCCCGGAAAAGATCATCGCAAAGAAACCCTCCGCCGAGCTCGCGCCTAACCAGTTCGACCAAGACAGTCTGCCGCCATACGAGCTGATGGACCCGATCCTGAAAATGTACTTCGAGCAAAAGGCATCGCCCGCTGAGATCATCGCCGCCGGTCATGACGCTGAACGCGTCTTTTGGATTCTGAACAAGGTCGAGCACCCGGCGAACGAGTTCAAACGCCAACAACTACCGCCGACACTCATCATCTCCAAAAACGCTATAGGTGTTGGCCGTCGCCGTCCGATCACGCATAAATACCGCCGGACAGCCAATTGAACGTTTCGAATATCTAGGCAAGGGAACTCACAGAACCAGTGAAAGTGTAAGGGGCCTTTCTACCATAATACTGCGGGTCTGTTGCGGCCGACGATGGCCTCTTGTTGACGCCGATCACTCTTCGCTTTGTGATCGTCGCAAAATTTGAGATCGATAAGTTGCGATTTTCTGCAAGTTAGGAGCGCGGTGCCGTTCTAATGGGCAGTGGTAATTACTGCAGCTTTTGAAGGAAGGAGAACCATATGCCCAGATTTGACAGTCCGCTGAATGATATCAAGATCGCGAGCCCGTGCCCGGCCAACTGGGACGATATGTACGGTGACGGGCGAAAGCGCTTTTGCGGCGAGTGTAAGCTCAATGTTTACAACCTCTCGGGAATGACCAGGGAAGAGGCAGAGAGGCTTGTAACCAACGCCGAGGGCCGCTTGTGCGTCAGGTTTTTCCAGCGTGCCGACGGCTCTGTGATCACCGCTGATTGTCCTGTCGGTTGGGCGAGGATCAAGCAGCGGACGCGGGTTTACGCTACCGCCGCATTTTCGCTTGTTATGGCTTTGCTCACAGGTGTGTTTTTTGCAACTCTTTTTTCTAAGCCCAAGGTCAGGATCGGCACATTGGCAGGTCTCGCGACGCCGACACCGATGCCGCTAATGGGGGCCGTCGCCCTTCCACCGAGTTCGAACAGCAACACTAAGCAAAGAGAGAAGCCAACGCCCGTAATGGGCAATTTCGTAACGCCGGCAAAGAAAGCCGCACCGATACGAGAGGTCAAGGGTGACATCTCAAGCGGTCACGACGAAGATATCTAGCTCAGTTCTTAACGAAATATCCTTGTCGGGCTCGTACGCGCAGGCCGGTACTCGTTTGCAGCCCGACATCGAGTTTGACGAATTTATTCAGCGGAAAATCACCGTCCGAATAGAACTGCAAAAGATACTGCGACCTCAATTCATTTCCTAACTGGCGAAAGATGCGTTCAAGTATCTCGGTGTTTTTGCGGCCGTTGTTGCCGTTCTGATACTCGTCTTTGGTATCGATCGGTTGAAATTTCGGCAGGAATGCCGTTCCGCCAGTCTCGTCAGCGAACTTCTGCATATTCTCCTGTCCGAAAACGCTGATCTGGTTCAATTGGAAGGAACTGCCGGCCGGATTGATGGAATAAAAGACCGTATCCGCGTTTTGTAGTGCCTTGAGCACACGGAGGCGTTCCTGTGAACTGGCTTCGTTTCGCGACTTGACGGTCAGTTGGTAAAGTTCCTTGGTCGTTAGCGAGTTTATCTTTTCGCCAGCTCGTTTGTAGCCGTCCTGGATCGCTTTTGATATCCGTTTACTGTTGGTGTCCTCGCCGTCCGAAATGACGACGATAACGCGTCGGGTGCCGTCCGGGGCATTCTTTTGCAGATACTCGGCGGCGGCACCAACCGTGTCGTAAAACGCGGTAAATTCCTTGGTCGGAACTATCGATCGCACCGCTGCGGCCGACGCCTCGGCAGTATTTCTGCCCTGGACAAGGATCGGGCTGGCACCGATCGTAAAGATCGTAGCACGATCGCCCGGCCGCATTACTTCCTGAAGGAATTTCGCGGCCGTGTCCTGTTGAAACTTGAACATTGGGCTCGTGGTGGCCGAAATATCAAAAAGAAGGGCGATTTCGAGCGGGACGTTCTCCGCGGTGCCGATGCTGTCGATGTTCTGAGGGCGGTTCTCTTCGGTAAGACGAAAGTCGCCGGCCTTAAGTCCGAGCACGGGCGAACCGTTCGGGTCGGTCACCGAGACTGGCACCACCACCAGCCTCGATTCGACCTTAATGATGTCGTCATCGGGCGTTGAAGCGGGCGTTGGTGACGCGGTCTGACCATACGCCGCTAAAGTCGCCCCAAATGCGGCCGTGGCCAGGAACAATGTACGTACGAGCCAATTGATTAGCATCCGGATCTTTGAAAATTGAAAAGGGCGCCTTGGACGCGGCATGCTTCGCCGGTTCAAAGCGCCCCACTGAATTGCGGTCTTACTGATCGTTCGAGTTCGAGGCCTTTACTTCGACGTTTTGATTGATGCCGCGGCTGACCATCAATTTTACCTCGACACGGCGATTCTGAGCTCGGCCTTCTGGGGTCGTATTGTCGGCGACGGCCTGAAGTTCGCCGTAGCCGTACGATGTGCTCATTCTACGCAGCGGAATATTGTGTGTCTCGATCAGATAGTCCTTGACTGCTTGGGCACGACGTTCGCTGAGGGCTTTGTTCTTTCGGGCATCGCCCTCGGCCGATGCAAAACCGGTCACCTCGATGACGTATCCTTTGAGCGTCACGGCGGTAGCTGCGACCTGGTCGAGAGAGGCTTTGCCCTCAGCTGACAGGACAGCACTGCCAACCTTAAAGTTGACCGTCGCAGTGGACTGAACCACATAATCATCGAGATCCGTGATGCGCTTGTTGGTTGCGTTGACGCCGGCGACCGCGGCGTCGGCGGTGTCTTGAGCAGCTTTTGCTCCGCCCTTCGCGGCGTTCGAGATCGCCATCAGTTCATCGATCTGACCGGAGACACGCTGGGCGTTCTGCTCAGCGGCCGTCAAACGCTCTTCGGCCGGCGATACGCGGGCGTCGATCGATTGAGCAGTCGCCAGATTGCTCTTGTCAAAACGTATCTTGCTGGCAGCAAGGCTGCCGGACGCATCGCCGACGCCTTCAGCCTCAAGGTTAAGCCCACGAACTATAGCACTCACGGGGTATTTTTCGCCGCCAAAAAGGCTGTTGTTCTTGACGCTGGCGTTACTGCCGATCACCACCTTGGTATCGACACCGACCGTGTCGCGGACAATAAAGGTCGTGTCATTTTCCTTGGAGACGACCACGCCCTTGATCTTGTATTTTTGACCCGCGGTCAACGCCCGCAGTTGGGCACCCTGGGCAAAAAGGCTGACAGCCCCGATGGAAATGGCAATTGCGATTACCGAAATTCTCTTGAACATAAGTATCTCCTGTGAAAAATGCCGCTGATAGAGATTCAACAACGAAAAGTTAGACGCCGATCAACCGCGAGGGGTTGTCACTGATCCGAAATTCAATTCGTGAGGACTGAAATTCGGCGAGGTCGGCCGTTTGAAAACGAAACTACTCTTATTAGTACAGTCACCCGAAACGGAAAAAAAATGCATTTCAGCCGCAAAGCCTCCGAAAATTTTTTCGGGCTCGAAGTCAAAGGTTGTACTGACGAAAAGGACGCGAACAAACAACCCTATTATAACGCACCCGACGCCAACAATGCCATAGCATATTATTGGCGTCGGAGCACGGTAAATGTTCAGTTTCGTTAGTATGTGAATTGATTGGTCTCAAGGAAATTCTTGAGAAACGCCAAAAACTTCTCGGCATCCGCTCCGTCAACAACGCGATGATCATAGGTCAGCGCGAAGTAAGCCATCTGGCGGATTGCGATATAGTCATCGCCTTCGGAAGATGTCAGGACCTTGGCCCTTTTCTCGATAGTTCCGACACACAGAATAGCCACTTGCGGCTGATTGATGATCGGCGTTCCGTAAAGACCACCAAAAACGCCCGGATTGGTTATCGTGAACGTGCCACCCTGGACCTCGTTCGGGCTGAGTTTTTTGGTGCGGGCACGATCAGCAAGGTCATTTGCGGTAACCGCCAACTGCGATAGTGAGAGCGTGTCAGCCTGTTTGATAACGGGAACGATCAAGCCCCAATCAAGAGCGACCGCCATCCCGAGGTTGATGTCTCCCTTGTAGATGATCTGATCTCCGTCGACCTGACTGTTGACGATTCGAAATTCGCGAATTGCCGCAGTCACGGCCTGAAAGATGAACGGCATGAAAGTTAGCTTCGTACCGAACTTGGCCTGAAAGTCAGCCTGATGTGCCGCTCGAAACTTAGCCACATTGGTCATGTCGATCTCGTAAACGCTGGTAACGTGTGCCGAGGTCCGCTTTGAGAACGTCATGTGGTCGGCGATCTTCTTTCTCATCACCGACATTTTTTCGATCCGGTCATCGACGGTCGTATGAACGGGCGGCGGCGTGTAAGTTGCCGGCGGTGCGGCCGCAGCGTTGGCCGCCGCAACCGGAGCGGAAATGGCCGAGGCCCCTTTGACTAGCAGATCCTGAGGGCGAAGTGCTGCACCAGTTTCGATAAAAGCCAAAATGTCACCCTTGGTCACACGGCCGCTGATGCCAGAGCCCGGGATACGGGTGATGTCGATGCCGTGTTCGCGGGCGATATTGCGGACCAGCGGGCTTGATCTTGTTCGACGGAGTTCGTCCAGCGATGTGTTGCCGTTAGCGGCGGTGGCCTTCGCGATCACGGGGGCTGTCAATGGTATTATGGGTTCAGCCGGAGACTGAACCATGTCGGAAGGCGTGTGGATGACCGCTGGCACTTCAGCAGCAGGTTTTGGCGTAGGTGCTCCGCCACTGGGCCCGACTAGGGCCAATACTGAACCAACTTCGACGGTCTGGCCCTCGTCAACGCTGATCGAAAGCAATACCCCAGCTGACGGCGACGGCACCTCGGCATCGACCTTGTCTGTCGAGATCTCAAGCAGCGGCTCGTCCTTTTCGACGTTGTCGCCAACCGACTTCAGCCACTTTGAAACGGTGCCTTCGGTTATCGACTCGCCCATCTGTGGCATCACGACCTCCGCGGCGTCACCTGCGATCACAGTAACAGGTTCAGGAGATTTGGCGGCGGGCGGTTCAGGACCAGCCTCCGGTTGAACCTCGGCGGCGACGGCCGTTTCGGCGATCGGTGCTGGCGCAGGTGCGGTGATTGTTGCCCCGGCTTCGTCTTCGGCCCCGATGACGGCGACTACCGTTCCAACTTCGACAGTTTCACCTTCTAGGTGTCGGATCTCTAACAAAATTCCGGCCCCAGGGCTTGGTACTTCGGCATCGACCTTGTCGGTCGATATCTCGAGTACAGGTTCGTCCTTGTCAACCCTTTCGCCGACCTGCTTCAACCATTTTGAAACCGTTCCCTCGGTTATCGATTCGCCCATCTGTGGCATCACGACTTCTAAACTCATAAGATCTCCCGGTGCTAAGTAGCGCCTAACGGCAAAATCATCAATTAATTAGAATACTAGAAAAGTACGGTCTGATAAAATACGGCACCGGAGATTTGAGCGAAGCGGGACCTGCCGTACATTGGGTTCAGGCTGATCTGTATCGATGGATCAAATCGAACAGCTCGTTGACACCAGAGATCGACGCGGGGATCAGCACGCTCCGCCCGTCCTTGCTCTTGATGACGATGTGCTCACGCTGCCGCTCCGTCTCTTTGCGTACCGATTCCATTTCGCTCCATTTGCATGAGAATTTTCGATATTCGATCCCGTATTGATAGACCTTGACCAAGTTCTTTCTCTGAATGACCCACGAGAACATCGTGACAACGTAAACGATCAGAAATGCAGTTGCGAGGAGGAAATATCCAAATTGCTGCCTCAGATAAAATGCGAACATCATAGCCAGGAAAAACAGGAACGAGAGCACGGCTACAAATACCGCCCGCTGGAGATATGACGGGTGTATCCCAAAAATGCTGACCAATCGGCCAATTCCATTTGACGAAGTGGACATCGTTATCGCCTCTGCCGCTTTTTCGTCATGGAAATTGCCAAAGTTCTATGGACTGATGAGTCGCCATATAGGGACTAGAATTCGGGCAAATAATCGACGAGCTGCGACACGAATTTCTCTTAAAGTTTAACAAACAAATCACTCGAAGATGTAATACTCACGAAAGTTGCTATAAAATGAAATTCATTGATCAATCGAAACCTAAATCTGTACTTTCCGTAACAATCACAATGAAAAAGTTCTCGATTATTGCTCTGTTGATCTGCACGGTCGTCATTTCGGTCGTCGCTCAGAAAACTGTCCTCACCAAGGACGACTATGCCCGGGCAGAAAGAATGCTCAGTTTCGGCACGGCGCCCTACGTCGATCGCGGCGGTGTCAGACCGACATTCCTGCCCGACGGGCGATTTTGGTATCGCGTATTGACCGCGACCGGAAGTGAATACGTGCTTATTAATCCGGCCGATGGATCTCGCAGGTCCGCAGCAAATCTTGCGGATCTCGGCGTCACGGCCCCGACCGGCCCGGTGGGAGGCGGTCGATTCGGCGGCGGCAACGCTGTTGTCTCTCCTGACGGCAAGAAGCAGGTTTACATCAAGGAATGGAACCTCTGGGTCAAGGACATTGCCTCGGGAAAGGAAACGCAACTTACGACCGACGGCGTCAAGGATTTTGGGTACGCCACGGACAATGCGGGATGGAAGCATAGCGACCGTGCGATCGTACTTTGGTCGCCGGACTCGAAAAAGGTCGCAACCTTTCAGCAGGACCAGAGGCATATAAACGATATGTATCTCGTCTCGACAAATGTCGGTGCTCCGAAGCTCGAGGCATGGAAATATCCGCTTCCCACCGACAAGGAGATCATTAAGATCCATCGCGTCGTGATCGATGTCGAGTCCGGAAAAATGGTTCGATTCAAAATGGCTCCCGATGATCGTCGCGGAACGCTCTGTGACGACATTGCCTGCGACGGCACATTTGGTGATAACCGTTGGAGCCCTGACGGTTCCACGCTGGCTTTTGTTTCGAGCTCACGTGACCATAAATCGGCCAAGTTCCGCATCGCCGATACGGTGACCGGCGACGTTCGTGACGTATTTGAGGAGACGGTCGCAACTCAGTACGAATCGGGCCAGGGTGAAGCGAATTGGCGATATTTCCCGGCGACAAAAGAGGCGATCTGGTATTCCGAACGTGACGATTGGGGCCACTTATACCTATACGATCTGACGACCGGTAAGCCGAAAACGCAGATCACGAAGGGCAACTTCGTCGTAACACGCATTATCAAGATCGACGACGCTGCTCGCACGATCTTTTTCGAGGCAAATGGCCGCGAACCGGGACGGGACCCTTATTTTGCCCATTTCTACCGCGTTGGTTTTGACGGCAAAGGCCTCACCCTGCTCACGCCCGAGGACGGCAACCATCAGGTTACCGTCACTCCGGACGGAAAGTACTTTGTTGATTCGTATTCGAAGATGGACGTCGCCCCTGTTACGGTACTGCGTGATATGACGGGTAAGTTGATCGCGACGTTGGAAAAAACGGATGTATCACGCCTCGTCGCAACCGGTTGGAAACCGCCGACACCGATCACTGTAAAATCACGTGACGCAAAATGGGACCTTTATGGTGTGATGTTCACTCCGACCAACCTCGATCCAGCCAAGAAATATCCGGTCATAAACTATATATATCCCGGCCCACAGGGGGGCGGCGTGGGCTCGCGGTCATTTTCTGCCAGCCGCAGCGACCACCAGGCTTTGGCCGAACTCGGGTTTGTCGTCGTCATTATCGACGGTACGTGTAATCCTGACAGATCGAAGTCATTCCATGACGTTTGCTACGGGAATATGGCTGACAATACCCTGGAGGATCAGATTTCCGGAATGAAGCAGCTTTCGGCGAAGTATCCTTACATGGATCTAGATCGAGTCGGCGTTTGGGGCCACTCGGGCGGCGGATTTGCCACGGCAGCCGCGATGTTCCGTTATCCTGATTTCTACAAAGTCGGTATTTCCGAATCTGGCAACCACGAAAACCGCAATTACGAAGATGATTGGGGCGAACGTTACATCGGGCTATTAAGCGGCGACAATTACGAGAAACAGGCAAACCAAAACTACGCCAAGAACCTAAAAGGCAAATTGCTACTTGCTCATGGTGCAATGGATGACAACGTACCGCCGTACAATACTTATCTGGTGGTCGATGCCCTCGTCAAAGCCAACAAAGATTTTGACCTTATCATCTTCCCGAATGCGCGGCACGGATACGGTGCTGACAGCTTCTATATGATGCGACGTCGATGGGACTATTTCGTCAAGAATCTGCTTGGGGCTGAGCCGCCTAAAGAGTATGAGATAAAACCGAAGTCCGATCCTCGAATGGGTGGGGCGCGATAGAAGCGCGCTTGCCATGGCCTTTGACTTTGAGACCGGAGTGAACGGGAAACTGTCACTCCGGTTTTTCGTATTCCGGGGCCGACGCTGAGTACGTCAGCTGGCAGTCATCGATCAAGCTTCTCCGTTTCGTTCTCGCTTTCGTCAAACAGCGATCTCAACGGCGGATCGGGTGGCGGCAATGATGCCGCATATTCTTCCATATTCCTATTAAATGCGAGAACTGCCGATTCCGCACGCTCGATGTCATCGCGGACAAGTTTTAGCGTCAGTTTCCCGTCCTGAGCAGGGAGAGCCGCTAGGATCCCGAATGTCTTCGTTCGTATCTCTATCTTTGCACTTCGCTTCATGAGGCCCTTGCGGAACTTGATATCCAATATTTCACCGATAGGAAGCCGGACCTCTTCCACACCGCCGGACACCATACCAAGCCATTTCGTCTCGAATTCGATTACGATACCGGCAGGTGAAAATTTGGCAACGCCGTTGACTTTTGCCAATCCGTGGTTGCTCTCAGTGCTAAATGGGATTGTAATAAAACTCTGCATATCATGCGTGGATCAATCATTCTGTCGGCATTTCCATTGACACCGCGGTGCGGTCCGAACCCGCTCATTGATCATCTAATGGCGATGATCGGTATTGGCTAAGCTTACCAAATGTCGGTCTGTTACGGCGTCAATTTCTACCTCGCCGAAGCCGAAAGTACTTTGCAATGCCAAAAAGGCTGATCAACAACCAAAAGAACTCAACGACGAATGCGGAGAAGTTAAAGTCAAAATAGAGCGAGACAATGATCATCGTCGCTCCGGCGGCATTGACCCCGGAATAAGCCAATTGCTCACTGCGAACACGGTTCGTCTGCAGTAGGACGTAGGTGATTATGATCGACCCAACGCCGACAGCTCCGACGATGTCGTGCCACTGGACGGTCATTTCATTCGGGCGACCATGCCCTTTTCACCGACAGCCCAGATC
This sequence comes from Pyrinomonadaceae bacterium, assembly GCA_019694345.1. GTDB lineage: Bacteria > Acidobacteriota > Blastocatellia > Pyrinomonadales > Pyrinomonadaceae > OLB17. The sequence continues at coordinate 22,123 of JAIBCA010000001.1, forward strand.
GATCCGCTTCCTTTAGCCTGGACCGCGTTGTAACTTAATTCGTCAATATTTTGCCAAGTTTTGCCGCCATCCCGGGAAATATCCGAGCCCGTCGATCCAACTGCGATGACAGTCTGACCGTCCGCATATGTGACTCCCGAGCGATATCCGCCGAGACCGCTGCCGGCAAGCCATGTGCGTCCGCCGTCGTAAGTGTGGGCCAGGTTACTATCCCTCTCGTTTGGCTTTTCATAGTTACCGCCGACAATGATGCCCTTTTTGCCATTGAACATAACGATCGAAAAGATACCGCTGCCAGATGTCCCTTTAGCCATAGGCGTTTCCGCCACAAACCACGTTGTTCCTTTGTCCTCGGACCTGAAAACTCTGGCATCGCTGCCGCCGGAAACCAATAGAAGCCGGTGCCGGCCCTGAGCGATCAAACAGGTGCCGCTAGCCGCGAACGCTGCTTCGCCCGGTTTTGCCGAAGGCATCTTATCGGTATCAATCTGCCTCCAGGTTATGCCGTCCCTGGTTCCGATCAGGACATATTTGTCATCTACCGGATCTGACATTGCGACGCAATTCTCCCTATCCCAACAGGCGATCGCATCGAAAAAAGCCTTTTCGTTCTTGTTGCGAAACTGCTCTACCCAAGTATTGCCGCCGTCCGTGGTTTTGTAGATGCGGGAAGATTCGCCGTTTCCAATGCTCAGGATATAGGCTGTGCTCGCGTCGAATGCCTCAATATCGCGGAAATCGAGTTTGGCGGCGTCGGGGACTTGGATCACGTCCCATTTTTTGCCGCCGTCGATCGTGCGGACAACCGTCCCGCCGGTTCCGCTCGCCCAAATGACCTTGTCATTTACGACCGAAAGCCCACGAAAACTGGCAGTCGTGTTGACCGTCTGTTTAACCCACTGGCAAAAGTACGATGGGACGCCAACAACGAGTGACAGCAAAATTAATTGAAAAATGCGAGCCATATAATAAATTTTTCTCCGAAAACTCAGCAAATCCAAAAACTAGCGGTGTAAACCGCACCGATGAGCGCAGGTATATCTAATACAAACGACCAAATTGTTCCAAATGTTATAGGTACTTTGACTTCATTCCACGGCTTGCTTCCGTAGAAAATACGTATAATTATCCACCACTCCAAACACCGAACCGGTATCAATCCAAAGATATAGATAAGCAAGCCTAGACCAGATACAAACACGAACGGGAATGAAAGAAGTGCCAAGACAGTACCAAATACCAGTCCAATAAGCATACGGCTCATTCCGACATAGGCAATGTTTCTTGTCGAGTCCGGGAAATGCCGATTTAGGTATATAGCAAACGCAGCGTACCCGCCCGCCTTTATAAGCGGAAACGCTAGTAATCCAAGCGGCTCAGAAAATCCTCCCGGCACAAGTATCCTCCAAACAACTAATACACCATCCTGGCGCGAATCGTGCCTTTGATATCTTTGAGTATTGCGAATGCCTCTTTCGAGATCTTGTGATCAACGTCAAGTATTACGTAGCCGATCTCATCGTTTGTCTTGAGATACTGGCTAGTGATGTTAAAGCCGCCTTTCGACAGGCGTGAGTTGATGTGGCCCAACACGCCGGGAACGTTTCGGTGAATGTGCAGGATCCTGTGTGTACCTGCCTGTGGCGGCAGACTGACAGCCGGGACCGTGTGCGAACCTTCGCTTGTGCCAAAGTCGAGATACTTGATCAGTTTCGCCGTGACGTCGAGGCCGATGTTTGCCTGTGCCTCTTCGGTCGAACCGCCAATATGCGGTGTCAGAATTACGTTCGGCAAACCTTGTAGCGGGGTCGAAAATGCATCGCCATTTCTTTCGGGCTCATCGGGAAATACGTCGACCGCCGCCCCACTCAATCTGCCCGAGGCGAGAGCCTTTTTCAGAGCGTCAATGTCAACGACGTCACCTCGGCTATAGTTTATTAGGATCGCACCCTTTTTCATCGACTTAAGTGTCTCGGCATTTATCATTCTCCGGGTCGAAGGATCCGACGGGACATGCAGCGTGACTATATCCGAGTGTCTCAGCAGATCGCGAAGATCGCGTATCTGTTTGGCGTTTCCATGCGGCAGTTTGGTAGCAATGTCGAAATAGTTGACCTTCATGCCCATTGCCTCTGCAAGATTCGAGACTTGCGAGCCGATGTTTCCATAACCGACGATGCCGATCGTTTTGCCTCTCAGTTCATAGCTGCCCTTAGCCTCCTTCAGCCAAATGCCCTGATGTGCAGCTGTGTTTTTGTCCGAGATCTTTCGAATTAGCATTATGCATAAGCCGATGATCAATTCAGCCACCGACCGCGTGTTCGAATACGGAGCGTTAAATACCGCAACACCCTTTTGGGTCGCCGCTTGCAGATCGACTTGGTTCACTCCGATGCAGAAACACCCGATCGCAACGAGCTTATCGGCCGCTTCGACCACACGTTTCGTTATTTGCGTTTTTGAACGGATCCCGATAAGGTGCACTCCCCTCGTCGCCGTGATCAGTTCCGACTCACTTAGAGCTCCGCTTATCTGCCTGATGTCCGCGTAGCCGGCGGCTCTCAGTTCGGCAATAGCCGCATCCGAGATGTTCTCGAGCAGTAGGACCTTGATCTTGTTACGGGGATAAGATGTGGATTTGACAGTCATAAGACCTTATTCGAATACACCAATAATGCCTAAATTCCGGCGACATAACAAGGCACAGCGTCGTTCGCTCGTGGCAATTCGGTACAAGCCCGGATCTCGGGTCTGGATTTCGGACGGAATGTGAAATCAAGATCGTCCGGCGCGATTATTTTCACGGTTTGGGCTTGCGCAGGACATACATAATCGATTGCAGACGCATTCACCGATCCGGCGTAATTAATGTCGGATTTGTACTTATCAAATCACGCACGAACCTTGCGATTATCACCAAAATGGCACACTTATTGCGTTCCTTGGTTTTGAGGGTTCACTTTTATATTACTACTACCATTCTGAAAAAATGGGAGGAGGATATGACAATGAATCGCATTTTGATGTTATTAACACTGGCCTTGATCCTTGCCGGAGCGGCCGTTGGTCAATCACCGGCGATGAAAGTTCGTTCGCCAGGCGACAGATCTGATCCGATCATCGTTATGTTTGGGCCGGGAGTCAGTTTATTGGGGGTTCAGAACAATCCCGGCACATACGACTTTCTAAATGATAAATGCTGGGGTAACACGTTTGTCCTTAACGGCAGCGGTGAATGGTTCACCAGCCATCTTACCGTGACTATGGACTACATCAGTGGCCAGCCAAACCCGGAAAGCGGCAATATGATCTCGTACGGAACATGGTCGATGACCATCTACAAAGAGGGTGCATATTTCGGCACCGTCTTTGGCGAGGTCGCGAGCGGCGACATTTCATGGCGTACAAACCCCAAGACAGGGCTTATCGATGGACGCAACACCGATGCTTATTTGCGGATACTCGGCACTGTCGATGGAATGTCAAAGTTTTGGCAGGAACCGGGATTGATGCGTTTGAATGCCGACACCCGTCTTGACGGTGTGCGGGCGGTCACGACGGCGAGTCTGGATTCTGATTTTTAGCGTTGTAGCGAAAAAAAGCCGGAGCAATGATGCCCCGGCTTTTCTATTTCGATCGATGCGCCAAGCTACATGTGGATCGTAAGGTCGTGGACGCCCTCAGCTGCTTCCATAATGGCCTCGGAAACTGTCGGATGGGCGTGTATCACGCGGCCAAACTCATCGGCGGTCGTCTCGAGAGCCATTGCAACGCACGCTTCGGCAAGCAATTCGGTTGCGTGGGGGCCGATGATATGTACACCGAGAACTTCGTCGTACTTTTTCTCTGATATGATCTTAACGAAACCGTCGGTTTCGCCCAGAATGCGTGCTTTGCCCGATGCAGAGAACGGAAACTTGCCGACTTTGACGTCGTAGCCCGCCTCTTTCGCCTTGGCCTCAGTCAATCCGACGGACGCGACCTCGGGGTCGCAGTAGGTGCAGTTTGGGACAAGATTTTGCTTGATCGGCTCGACCTTTTTGCCCGCGATCTTCTCAACAACGAGAATGCCTTCCTTTGATGCGAGGTGGGCGAGCCACGCTGTGTCGATGACGTCGCCGATCGCATAAACATTTGGCTCATCGGTCTCACAATATTCATTTACCTTGATCGTGCCCCGCGGATTGACGACAACCTTGGTGTTCTCGAGTCCGATATTCTCGATCAACGGCATTCGGCCAACTGCCACGAGCAGCATTTCAGCTTCAAACGAAACGTCGTCTCCCTTAGCGTTTTTGCCCGAGACCTTAACGCTCTTCTTGTCCTTTGTGAGTTTGTCGAGTTTTATGCCAGTCTCGCACTTAATGCCCTGCTTTTTGAAGGCACGGGCGAGTTCTTTAGAAACATCGGCGTCCTCGATCGGAACGATCCGATCCATAAGTTCGACAACGGTCGTTTCACAGCCGAATCGGTGATAGACACTCGCAAACTCGACCCCGACGGCACCGGATCCCATCACGATCATTGATTTCGGCACGCGATCCAGCTCGAGTATATGATCGGAATTGACGACCTGTTTTCCATCGGTTTCAAATCCCGGGATCGGTCGTACGACCGATCCTGTCGCGATGATAATATTCTTGGTGTCAATCAATTCTTTCTTTCCGTCGGCGGAAGTTACCTCCACCTTTCCTTTTCCCGAGATTTTGCCAAATCCGTTGAAAACTGTGACCTTGTTCTTCTTCATCAGATAGGTCACACCCGCAGCATTCTTGTCGACGATGTTCGACTTATACTTCTGGATACCGGCCCAGTCATAGCTAAGTCCGGTGACCTTGAGTCCAAAATCTTCGAAATGTCCGGCTTTCTGATAAAGATGAGCTGCGTTCAAAAGAGCCTTGGTCGGAATGCAGCCGCGAAGTCCGCATGTACCTCCTAGTTTAGCGTCTTTTTCCTTTTCAACGATGGCTACTTTCAGCCCGAGCTGTGCACCGCGAACCGCAGCCACATATCCGCCGGGCCCCGCACCGATAATTGTTATGTCAAATTGTTCAGCCAATGTAGTTAACCTCTGATAAATAAAAAAATTGCTAAGAAAACATTATAAGGCTTTCGCGAACCTCAGGCTAGTTAATCGTCCGTGATTTGGGATAGACTGCACAGTATGTGGTCCATTCAGATGAGCTTTCCGCGGTTGTTGATGACGCAGAGTCTCGAATTAGTGAGTTGTCGGTCGATGAGTCTCAGCTGAGAATTTCCGAGGGAGCGACCCTGATCGACGCCCTCGGGGACATTGAGTAGTTTGAACACGCTTTCGGAGCAAGACTTATCTCCCGCCGGGATCGTGGAGCGCGACATTGTTCACGAGTTTCCTGACAAAGCCACCGAGATCATACACTGCTGCGGCGGTCGGTTTCGGTCAGTAATTGCCGCCGATATGCCGCAAAAGTTGGGCTGCCTGAATCTCTGATCCAAGGAAGGCGGCTGGAAAGCCGGGCGTGACACCGTGACCGTTATCGAAATGGAGATCCAATTTTTATGAGCGAAAAGAACCAAGATGACACTTTCGATCCGCGGGCGCGAACGCGCGAAATTCAGGCCCAGTTTGCTGCTAGGGGCGATGCTCTCGGGTGGTTTGATGCTCTTTACAACGAGGCTGAGGGCGACCCTTCAAAGATACCCTGGGCCGACCTCGAGCCTAATCGGTATTTCCGCGATTGGGCCGGAGAAAATGGCCTGAAGGGCAATGGGCGAACCGCTTTGGTCGTCGGCTGCGGCCTGGGCGACGATGCGAATTATCTTGCCGATCTGGGTTTTCAGGTGACGGCGTTTGACCTCTCGCCGACGGCGATCGCCTGGGCAAAGAAGCTTTATCCGGACAAGGATATCACCTTCGAGGTGGCCGACCTTTTCCAGCCGTTTCGCGGCTGGCTTGGGGCCTTTGACTTCGTTCTTGAGATCTATACGATCCAGCCTCTACCGCTCGATTGGCGGCCGAGAGTGATCGACGCGATCTCGGCATTTGCGAACCGGACCGGCGAGATAGTTGTCGTGACACGCGGACGCGAGGACAATGTCGAACCCGACGAACTGCCGTGGCCAATGTCCCGAAAGGACCTCTCGCGATTTGAAACTAACGGCTTTGTCCAAATTGATTTTGTACAGATGCCTGGCGAAGATGATGAACCGCCACGATTTGTTGTTGCGTATCGACGAAGACCTGTATCCGAATAGGCCGAGTGCCGCGTCCTAACAGGTTCGGGGTCTTCCTCAGAATGCCGAACAAGGCACGTTATTTGCTCTTATAGCATTGTGTTGTTGAAACGGTGCCTTTTGCTCGCCGAGTAGTGAAAAACTACGCGAGATCGCCGCGAAGTTGGTAAAATGTTCACACGTACAGGAGATTTCGATCTATGCAATTCAAGCAGTTTTACCTTGGCTGTCTTTCACACGCTTCGTATTATCTAGGTTCCGCCGATGAGGCTGTGGTCATCGACCCACAGCGTGACGTTCAGCATTATTTGGACGAAGCTGCCGCGAACGGGCAGCGGATCAAATACATAATCGAGACCCATTCACATGCCGACTTTGTCAGCGGACATCTCGAACTCGCCGGCAAGACCGGTGCTGAGATCATTTACGGACAGCGTGCAAAGACAAGGTTCCCGACACATTTCGTCAGCGACGGTGATGAATTGATGGTTGGGGCCATCAAGTTACGGTTCCTTGAAACGCCGGGCCATACGCCAGAGGGGATCACGATAATCGCCCAAGATTCAGAGGATCCTGCAGCACCGCTGAAAATGTTCACCGGCGATACACTTTTCATCGGTGACGTCGGCCGGCCCGATCTGATAGGGTCCAAAGGCTTTACCGCGGAGCAGATGGGCGAGATGCTCTATTACTCGCTTCACAATAGCATTCTCGCCTATCCGGATGAAACAGAGGTTTACCCCGCTCACGGTGCTGGATCGTTGTGCGGAAAGTCTCTTTCGAAGGAGACCTGGTCAACGCTCGGTGAACAGCGTCAATTCAACTACGCTCTCCAGCCGATGAGCGTCGAAGAGTTTATCAAGATCGTCGCTGCCGACCAGCCTGAAGTGCCGATGTATTTTCCGAAGAGCGCGGCCAAGAATCTTGAAGGCTCGATCTCGCTGGATGACATCGCCCCGCCCCGGCGATTATCGACAGAAGAAGCTTTGAACTTCGACGGCGTGGTCGTGGATGTTCGATCGAGTCTTGAATACGGAGCAGCTCACATACCGAATGCGGTGAATATCTGGCTTTCAGGCCAGTTCGCATCGTGGGCTGGCACAATGATCCCGATCGGTACCGCGATCGCGATAGCCGCCGACACTTTGGAACAGGTTGAAGAGGCGGTCATGCGGCTTGCGCGCATCGGCCACGATACCGCCGAGGGCTATATCTTGATGAAAGACTTTACCGGTGAAACACGCTCAGTCGAGCAGGTTTCGGTCGGAAGGCTCAACGAGGTAGTTGACGGAGACATTCAGTTGATCGACGTGCGGCGCGTTGCCGAGTATAACGGCAGTCATGCTGTTCGGGCGGTCAATCTGCCACTCGACAAACTGCCGAATGATCTGAAAAAACTCGATCCTGAAAGAGATACATATGTCATTTGCCAGAGTGGCTACCGGTCCAGTTTGGCAACGAGTATTCTGGAAAATGCCGGTTTTAAGAAGTTATTCAATGTTGAGGGCGGAACCGCGGCGTGGATCGCTAATGGGCTTTCGACAGAGTCGACAACTGCAGCTTGTTCCGCATCATAACGAGTCGGAAAGAGGGGTTTTATGAGATTGCTATTGATCGCAACTATTCTTATCGCCGGGTTTTGGACGGTCGGCTGTCAGCCAGCAGCGGTTCGGAATATCGATTCGCCGGTCGCAATCAAGGCGGGTATTAGCGAAATGTCCCCGTCTCAAGCATTGCCATTGGTCACGGCCGCATATTCTCAGTTTGTTGATGTTCGGACACCCGAGGAATATACGGCCGGACACGCCGACCGTACAAGAAACATTCCACTTGATGCGCTGGCGTCGAGTTTTGACAGTCTTGAGAAAAGCGAACCGGTCTACCTCATTTGTCGTACCGACAACCGCTCGAGACAAGCGGCGAAGATCCTTATTGATGCAGGTTTCAAGTCGGCCATTGTGGTCGTTGGTGGCACCGAGGCCTGGAAGGCCGCGGGACTTCCAATGGGCGGGCCACAGGCAGTTGTCGACGCGGGTAAATTGGGCGAGAAGACAAGGAATGCGCTAATTTCGGCGCTCAACGACGAGCGAAAGGCTTTCGCGACCTATGAAGCTGTCTTGGCAAAATTTCCCGATGCGCCCCCATTCTCGAATATCGTAAACGCCGAGCGGCGTCACGAGGCGTTTCTACTGCCACTTTTCGCAAAATATGGTGTTACTGCGCCGAGGAATGAGTACGCTCCCGCAAATATCGCGCCGCCGACTACCATCTCGGAAGCTTGCAAAGCGGGCGTCGAGGCGGAAAAGGCAAATATTGCACTTTACGAAGGATTCCTTGGGTTTGTGAAAGAGCCCGACATTAAGGAGGTGTTTGTCCGACTGCAAACAGCATCCAGGGACAACCACTTGCCGGCATTCACTCGCTGTAGCGAGGGCGGCGGAGGCAAAGGGCAAGGGCCCGGCCCACGGCGGCCAAATTAGGGAGGGAATCGATGAACGAATTGCTGACGTTGATCGCGCTTTTTGGAATATGGCTGCTGCTACAGTTGGTAATACTGCCAAGACTTGGCTACAGCACCTGAATGCGCGGAGCCTGTGACGCCGGTCGGCGCCGCACAGAAAATGATGCTGAGAAACAAGCAACCAGTGTCAAGGAGTAGACATGGAAAATTCGGCAACCCAACAAAAAGATCATGAATTAAAATATGGATTCTCCCGAATAGTTCCAAAGAAATTTGAAGATGCGGTGCAGAGCATACGCGAGGCTCTGGCCGGGGAAGGGTTTGGGGTCCTTTCCGAGATCAGGATGGACGAAAAGTTCAAGGAAAAGCTCGGCGTTGATTTTCGAAAATATGTGATCCTCGGCGCGTGTAACCCGCCTCTGGCCTATGAGGCGATCCAGGAGGAGATAAACATTGGCCTTCTGCTTCCGTGCAATGTGATCGTTTATGAAAAGGACGACGGGTCAGTGGTTTCTGTCATCGACGCTAGAACGATGCTCTCGGTAACTGGAAATTCGAGTCTTGTCGAAGCAGCCGATATGATCAATGCAAGATTACAGCGTGCGATCGCGTCGATCTAGCCGCCGGCGACACATGTGAATATGTTACCTCCTAAAGTGAAGTGGTCATCTGCTTTGCTTACGATCATGGGGTTTGTCATCACCGTATATGGCCAAGCGGCCGGCCGGCTGCCGGTCGTGACTTTAAATTCAGTTGCAAACAGTTATTCGATAGCACTTGAGCCCTTTACGGTCGAGGGATTTGCCGGGCTCCAATCATTCGCTGCGGCACAGTACGAAGGCAAAATGTTGCTAATCGGCGGCCGCACGGATGGCTTGCATCGCAGACAACCCTTTGCCTCCTTTTCCTCGAACGGCAGCAACGATCAAATAATCGTCATCGACCCGAGATCGAAACAGCGTTGGACTGCGGCCCTGACAGAACTGCCGCCCGAGTTGAGTGAGCAATTACGTTCGACCAATATGCAGTTCATACAGCGCGGCCAAATGCTGTATCTGATCGGCGGTTACGGGTATAGCAGAACCGCCGGGAACCACGTTACGTTCGACAAGCTTACGGCAGTTCGGGTAGATTGCCTTATTTCCGCCGTGCAACTTGGCCGAACGTTGAACGGTTGTATTCGGCAGATATCAGATCCGATGTTTGCGGTGAGCGGCGGCCAGATCGGAAGGATCGGCGAAACCTACTATTTGGTTGGCGGTCATAGATTTGAAGGGCGGTATAACCCGATGGGCCCCGACCACGGTCCCGGATTTACTCAGCTGTACACTGAACAGATCAGAAAATTTGTGATCATAGACGACGGCAAGCTGCTCCGTTTAGATAGGCCGTCGGCCGTTACTGACAAGGTTGTTCTACACCGCCGCGATTTCAATATGCTGCCGCAGATCTTTGCGAACGGCGTGCCAGGATTTACCGCTTTTTCGGGCGTATTTCAGGTTGGGTCAGATCTCCCTTTCACGGACACGGTCGATATTTTCGTCGATTCGCATCGGGTCCATCCTGCGTTCAGGCAGTATTTGAGTCATTATCATTCTGCAAAAGTGGCAATGTATGATGCGTCAGGTCAACGAACCGAGAACATATTCTTCGGAGGGATCAGCCAATATGAGGAAATTGACGGCAGTTTCGTCAGGAATGACGACGTGCCGTTCACCAAGGTCATTAGCAAGGTGACTCGCGAAAAGGATGGCCAGATGACCGAAACAAAGATCAGTGAAATGCCGGGATTTATCGGGGCCGGGGCCGAATTCCTGGTAAACCAGGCACTACCAGCATATGAAAATGACATCATAAAAACCAACGAATTAAATGGCGACCATATTCTGCTCGGACACGTTGTCGGGGGCATTGTCAGCACCCGAAAGAATATTTTTTTCATCAACAGCGGCCTTGAGAGTGCAGCAAGCCAAACCATATTCCGTGTCTGGCTGACCAGGGCGGCAAAATAGGATAGGCGAACCATTCGGATGCATTGGCGATTGTGCCGATCTGTTGATCACAAGACTTCGTAAAATGGACGTAATTATGAACACAAAATTTGACCCCAGCAACGCGATTCAGGATTTTCTGGTCTTTGGCGAGTTTGGTGACGTAAATCCGTCGATCACCGATTCTTCGACGTTCACATTTCTGTCGCCGGAGAGAATGGAGGAACTGTTTGAACACGAGATCGAAGGCTGCTTTCTGTACTCGCGGCATTGGAACCCGACAAACAAATTTCTCTCCGACGCACTTGCGAGAATGGAGGGCAGTGAGGCGGCACAGGCCAAGGCATCGGGGATGGCGGCGATCAGCTCGGCGATTATCCAGATTTGCGGCAACGGCGACGAGATCATCTCGTCACGAACTGTTTACGGCGGCACATATGCCTTATTCAAGAACTTTCTTCCGCGGTTCGGTATCAAAGTACACTTTGTGGATGTTCAAAATATCGATGCGGTAAGCGAGCTGATCAATGAACGAACAAAAGTCGTCTATTGCGAATCGATAAGTAATCCGCTGCTTGATGTGTCGGACATCCCCGCATTGTCGGGTCTTTGCCGGTCTCGCGGCGTCAAATTGGTTGTTGACAACACCTTCAGCCCAATGATGCTGTCGCCGATCCGGCTCGGAGCGGATGTGGTCGTGCACAGTTTGACAAAGTACATAAACGGTACCAGTGATTGCGTGGCTGGGGCGGTGTGCGCCAGTAGTGACTTCATTCACCAACTTACCGATATCAATTCCGGCGCGTCGATGCTATTTGGAGCGGTCTTGGACAGCACACGAGCCGCGAGTATTCTGAAAAACCTGCATTCGCTGCATTTGCGAATGCGGCAGCATAGCCAAAACGGTATGTTCATCGCCGAAAATCTGCAGAAACTCGGACTGCGGGTCTATTATCCGGGGCTGCCCGACCATCCTCAGCATAAATTGCTTACTGAAATGATGAATGAGGGGTATGGTTACGGCGGAATGTTGGCTGTTGATGTCGGCGATTCCGCAAGGGCGAACCAATTGATGACCAGAATGCAGGAAGAGAAAGTCGGCTATCTTGCCGTCAGTCTTGGATACTTCAAAACTCTTTTCAGTGCTCCGGGCCACAGCACGTCATCCGAGATACCGGAGGACGAACGCAAGGCGATGGGCCTGAGCGACGGTCTTGTTCGATTCTCGGTCGGCCTTGATAATGATATCGGATTGAGTTTTGAACGTATCAAATTGTGTCTGTCCGAAAGCGGCGTGATCTGACACGAGCGAGCGTCCGCTAAACCGCACCTTGTTAGTTTTTGTGTTTACCCGTGCCAGTGTAAACTTGTACTTTATTCAAACAGCAACATATGTCAGAGGCAATATCATCAAAAGCAGCTACCCGCGTTGAGACGGATTCGATGGGCGAGATCTCGGTCGAGTCGGATAAATATTGGGGGGCTCAAACCCAGCGTTCACTTCACCATTTCAACATCGGATTCGATATCATGCCCCGCGAGGTCATACGGGCGTTGGGCATTCTTAAAAAAGCTGCGGCGATAGTTAATTGTGATCTGGGCAAACTCCCAGCCGAAAAGCGCGACCTGATTGTCCGGGCTGCCGATGAGGTCATCGAGGGTAAACTTGATGCACATTTTCCGCTCCGTGTCTGGCAGACCGGTTCGGGCACCCAGACAAATATGAATGCCAACGAGGTCATCTCGAACCGTGCTATCGAACTCGCCGGCGGTGAGATGGGCTCCAAATCGCCAATTCACCCGAATGACGACGTCAACAAATCGCAGTCGTCGAATGACACATTCCCTACGGCGATGTACATCGCTGCGGCTGAGCGTTTGACGGCACTGATCCCCGAGGTGCAGAAGGTAAGCGAAGCGATCAAGGCCAAGTCCCGCGAATTCGAGGGAGTCGTAAAGATCGGCCGCACCCATCTGCAGGATGCGACGCCGGTCACCGTGTCGCAGGAATTTAACGGTTGGGCAAGTCTCGTCGATCGTGATATCGAGCGTATTAAGCTGGTTCTGCCCGGTCTGCTGGATCTCGCTATCGGCGGGACGGCGGTCGGCACGGGCCTCAACGCGCATCCTGAATTTGCCGAGCGCGCAGCCGCAAAGATCGCGGAATTGACCGGTCTGCCGTTTAGATCGCACCCGGACAAATTTGCGGCCCTGTCGGCTCACGACGAGGTGGTTTTCGCGTCGGGTGCATTAAAGGCGCTTGCTGCGAGCCTTATGAAGATCGCAAACGACATTCGCTGGCTCGCATCGGGGCCGCGTTGCGGGATCGGTGAGATATCGTTGCCGGAAAACGAGCCAGGTTCATCGATAATGCCCGGCAAGGTCAACCCGACGCAATCCGAAGCAATGACGATGGTGGCCGTACAGGTTATGGGTAATGATGCAGCGATCGGTTTTGCCGGCTCACAGGGTAATTTTGAGCTCAATGTTTTCAAGCCTGTGATGATCCACAATTTTCTGCACTCGGTCCGTTTGATCCACGATGCCTGCCACGGCTTTGTCGATTACTGTATCACCGGAATCGAACTCAACCGGGAAAGAATCGATCATTACCTTCGGGATTCGCTGATGCTTGTGACTGCGCTAAATCAGCACATCGGATACGATAATGCCGCGAAAATTGCCAAATACGCACATAAGAAAGGAATTTCGCTGAAAGAATCCGCCGTCGAACTCGAACTGCTTTCCTCGGAGAAATTTGATGAACTCGTCATCGCCGAAGATATGACACATCCGTAATAAAGACAACTCGAGACGCGAAAATCAGAATTAATAAATGAGAACTGATTTTGCTCAGATCGTCGGTCAAATATATCAAACTCGAGGAATAGGAGTTGTTTAAGAGCGATCGGTAAATGATCCCGGAATGCCCGTAAATGGCAAGTCCGGGATCGTTTGCTTATCCGCCGATGATCACGGTCGTCTCTCCTGACGTGATCGAATTCGGCGGACCGATCGCTTCAAGTATCGTGTCGCCCATTCGTCCGGCCGGCAGATTGTTTATCATCACTGTTGCGGAACCGGTGATATCGACGCCTGGGCCATGGGGTGGTGCCGGCGATGGCACTGCACACATATGGATATCCGCTCCGGCCGCTGCACTCGTAATGGCGCTCGACATCGACGACAATGCGGCGGTTTTTGCAGCCTGCTCGGCGGCAGCGGCGGCGGGGGCACCAGGCGTCCCTGCGGCGGCCGCCGTTGCGGCAACTGCCGTTTGAATGGCTGTGTCAGCTGCAGCCTTAGCCGACTGTAATGCGGCAACGGCAGCGAGCGGGATCCCGCGCCAAGCAGGTGCAAATCCGATCAGCACATTTGGGCTGCCCGGTCCGGGTGTAAGCGTCGGCGGCAGTCCGTGGGCCGTCGTGTCTCTCAATGCTCTTGCTGCTGGTCCTGTTGGCATATATCGCTCAAATACAATTCAAGTTACTACTGAAGCATTACCGTTGGCATTTCAGGCTCAAGGATCTCTTCGTTCAATCGAATCCGGCCATTGCTTTCCACTTCGGCATTCATTCTCAGTAAGGCGCGGTCGCGGATCACAAACAATATGACCGTCGCAGGAAAGCCGTCCTTTAGTTTGGGGCCTTCAACCACATTTGTATATTTGTCGATGATCTCACCCTTCTTTCTAGTCTCTTCCGGTGACGGCGACGGCAGCCACCACGACTCCTGGATCGAGTTTAAGATCTGAATGCCGCCCGTAAAATCGCGGGTCACATCAAAGAATGCGGATACATAGGCTACGTATTCGCCCGAAGATCGCAAGTTAAGACCACTTTTAGAAGCAAGCTCAAAGAAATGTTCAGGCTCGTTGTTCAGTACCTCAAGGCCGTCAGTTCCCCAAAAGCCCAATGCATAGACGCGCGGGCGGTCCGGCGGACGCGTCGAAACGCGATAGATACCGCCACTTGTAAAAAATGTCGTGGGTATCTGTTCCACATTTGTTTCAGGCCTTTGAAGCGCGGTCAGGATCGGATTTCCGAACCTAGCGGCCCGCCGTGTGATTTCTTCTCGAGTCAAACTTGTCATTTTTTTGTCTTCCATCGCTCTTTTCTTCTTCGGAGCTGGATCGATCTGTCCGTAGACGAGGATCGCCGCAGTGACGACCATGATAGGAACCATCAGCGGATCCAAATGAATACGATATCTGCCAAAGAGCGGTTGTCTCATACGCTTACCAAAGAGACTGTATTTCCTGAGGCATCGCTTTCTCTCTCATTTTCAGCCCCGGGAAGTAACGCCTATCACGGGCCAGCGGGGGCAGGCGTGTGACGGTTGTCATAATCCTGGCCCCAATAATCAACGTACGATTGAGGAGGATTGGTATTACCGGTATTGATATTGCCGTTTCGATAATCCTGAAGTATCGCTGCTTCACCGGCATCATTCGACCTCCGTGTCAGTTCTGCTTCCGAAATACCCGGTTCGGCCGCCTGCAGTCGTGCCCGTTCAGCATCGCGGGCCGCCACAAATGTCGGCCTTGTACTGCTGTTATCAACCACCGGTGTCCCTCCCGCGGCATTCATCTCGTCTTGTGCCTCGTATCTGCGGCGTTCGGCGTTGGCATCTTCACGCAGTTGCGTGTCGATATAGTCCGCCCGTGTTTGAGTCTGGACGTTTGCACTGGTCCCGTCGTGATCAGCCTCGGCATGACGCATTTCGTGAACGAAGCTGGTCTCCGAATCGGTACGCGCCGGATCCATATTTACCGTGTTGCCGCCGTAAGCAGTTCCGCCCGGATTGGTCGTCACCTGGACGTTATTTCGTTCGAATACCTCAAGTGCATGGCGGCCCTGAGCTGAGGTGTTCAGTCGATCGCGCATCGCGGTGAACGCCGCACTTTCGCCGGGCCGCGGCGGGTACACATGATGCTGAGAGCGGAGCTGCCGCCGATTGCGTCCACGTCCTCCGCCCGTCCGGGGTCGATCGAGGTTGCCCGGTTCGCCGTTATCGGACCATTCCGCATCAAGCGGATCGTCGATCGCAGGGTCACCGGTTTCGGTGCCGAAGCCGCCCGAATTCACCTTGACCATTGAGCCAGCGATGGTGACGCCGCTTGCATCGATAACGACGCAGCTACCGCCGACCTTGAGGCTGATCTTGGTTTTGGCTTCGAGGATTATCTCTTGGGCATTAAGCTCGGCTTTGGTCTTTACCAAGGTCGAAAGGTTTCCTTGGTAATCTTCGACTACGTCGGCCTTGACCGCCTCATTCAATTTGTCATCGATCCCGATATAGTGAGCGCTTTTGACGTGAAGGTCATAATTGCCGCCAACCGAGATCGCCAGGTTGCCGCCCGGTTGATTATCCGAGCGCATGCCGATAACCTCTTGGCGATTGCCGCCGCAGGTTTCGTACATCGATCCACGGACTCGCAGATCATATCGCTTTTGCGAATGAACAAATACCTGTTCCTTTCCGGCTTTGTCCTCAAAACGCAGTTCATTGAAACCCTTGCCGTCGTCGGGCGAGGTCCGCGTCTTTATGTAAGTCAGCGTTTTGAACTTGGGCAGCTCGTAGTGAGGCATAGTTTCCGGATTGTAGACCGAGCCCGTAATGATCGGTTGGTCCGGATCGCCCTCCATGAAATCAACGATTACCTCTTGGCCGATTCGCGGAATGAACATCGTCCCCCACTTATTTCCGGCAATATTGGTAGCGACCCGCAACCAGCATGACGAACCCGCGTCATTTTGGCCCTGTCGGTCCCAGTGAAACTGTACCTTGACGCGGCCGAATTTGTCGGTGAAGATCTCTTCGCCGGCCGGACCGACCACAACCGCGGTCTGGCTGCCGTTTACGATCGGTTTCGCAGTCTTTCTAAGAGGTCGAAACGGCGCCTGGCCATTACCCTGCGGTATGCATGCAAAATCAATGGCATACGCATTCGTGATCGCATCGTCTGAAATGTAACCGGGCGATTGCACGGCTTCAGTGCGGACGCTTACCAATATATGGTTTCGGTTGTTTTCGGAGACCGGATGGGTCGTTAGCCGAAACCGATAACCGGCCGTCATCGAGCAGCAGTCGGACGTGCCGTAACTCGTCTTGTACGCCACGTCGAGTTCCTGCTGTCGAATGTCGACCGTCCGCTGCCGGTCATTGAATATCTTGTTCAGTTCGCCTGATTGTTCGCCCCCGCCCGACGAGATGCCGTCAAACCTCTTCGCGTATTCGCCGGGAAAATCATAGTGCTCCAGTTGTTGATTACCGCCGATATTGAATCGGCTCACCTGCTGAGCCTCGAGGTGATTGGTCGGCAGCTGAAAGTTATGATCGAAGAGCGTGAACTTTCCTGTCCGGATCTGATTGGTCACCTGCCACGTATGCACCATCCCTTGCCATTCGGTCAACTCCGAACTGTCCATCGCAAATGGTATTTCCGAGCGCTCCGGGCACTCGCGATGCGATGCATCGGTATTGGCGACGATCATTCTGTGAGAGCTGGCGGTGTGTTCGAAATAGTAATAGATGCCTTCTTCTTCCATTAGCCGCGATGCAAAATCCCAGTCGGATTCACGGTACTGTACGCAGTAGTTGCGCGGTTGGAAATCACCTTGGATCTCAAAGTCCACTTCAAAGCCCTCGAGAACCTGCTGGAGAACGTCCGGAACCGACAGATTTTGAAAGATACGGCTCTGAGAGACCTGGGTCAGAAGCCAAACCTTTGGCACAAGCTCGGCCTGATATTTAGAAAACCGGGTATTTCGATTTCCCTGGGTGAAATTGACACAGATGCCATTGAAAAATCGCTTGGTACCGTCGGTTTGCTCGACAGTGACGGTCATCGGCTGGCCAAGTATCTGCTGCGGATCGACGATCGTCGCTTCGCGTCCTTCCTCGGGCTCTTCATGCAGAAGCTCGAGGTCGAAATGAAAGAGTGACGACAATGCCTCACGGCTGCGTATACGCTTGATCAGCAAAAAGTCGTCGGCGAGCGGCGTCGCTACATTTAAGAGTCTTCCTTCTTGTGTCGTCGGCATAAATTCTTCGAGGCCCATATCGGGCTATCGCTCGTATCAGATAGACGAACCTTGCAGTGATTTTTGCTTAATTTAAGGCCGAGGCTCGAGCCGCGGATCACGAACCGCTCCGGACGAATCGTACCAAACACTTGGATTTTCGAACTCGGCGATGATATTGCCGTCACGGCCGTATACAACAACGGGGCCCTCCCAGTCTCCATATTCGATCGCGGACTCCTCACAATCCAGAAAGCGGCACCGCTCCATTCGCGAATACGTCTGCGTCTCTCTCGCCGCGGTCACCTCCGCATGGGCCTCCAGAGCAATATGCCTGCACAATTCATCTCCGTCACCATGACGGGTCATAGACGTTTCCGCCGCATGGCAGGCGAATATTACGATCCGATCGACCTTATCTCGCAAACGGGCGAAATGGTGAACGGTCGTAAATGCGATCAGTTCGCGACAGAACAGCAACGCCGTCGTATCTTCGGCGATAACCCTGACTCCGTGGCACATCAGGTAAAGCACCCCGATGCCTCCACGCTCGTCGGCGATCCGCACGACCCGATCAAAAAAATCGCCGATATGTGTATTTTCATCGACCTCGAAGGCGATTGTGGACGCGGTTGAGATCGGCGTCCTGCCTTCCAGTCTTGTGTCGTGAACTACTACATTTACGGGCATAATTTACTCAAACTGATAGGTGAAGTTCTCGTCACTGCCGACCGAGACATGAACCTTGTTGATCCCTTTTCCGCTCGCCATTCTCGCCAGAACCTCGCCTGACATTTCCGGCAGCAGTGTCCCCGTCAGGATGTTGTAAACGTTGCGAGCCCCGCTGTCCACATCGGTACACCGTTTCGCCACCGTGTCGATGACGGCGTCGTCGTACGAAAATTGCGCGTTGTGGTTATCTCTGATGCGTTTTGCGATCTTGCCGAGTTGAAGCTTGATGATCAGCCGCATTATCTCGTCCGAGATCGGATAGAAAGGAACGGTGACCATTCTGCCGAGAAGCGCGGGTTTGAACGCCTTGTTAAGTTCAGGCTTGATCGCGTTTACCAGACCGTCCGGCGACGGCGTCGTGTCCGGATCAGCGCACAGTTTCATTATTGTGTCAGTGCCGACGTTTGAGGTTAGGATGATAATGCAGTTCTTAAAGTCGATCTCACGGCCTTCGCCGTCTTCAAGTACACCCTTATCGAAGACCTGAAAGAACAACTCCATCACGTCCGGATGTGCCTTTTCAACCTCGTCAAGCAGGACTACCGAGTATGGTTTCCGCCGAACGGCCTCGGTCAAAACTCCACCTTCGCCGTAACCGACATATCCCGGAGGCGATCCCTTCAGACTCGACACGGTATGAGCCTCCTGGTACTCGCTCATATTGATCGATATGAGATTCCTTTCGCCGCCGTACAACGAATCTGCAAGAGCCAGGGCGGTCTCGGTCTTGCCAACGCCAGACGTTCCGACGAGCATAAAGACGCCGATCGGTCGTTTGGGGTCGGTCAGCCCGGCACGAGAGGTCCTGATCCTCTGAGCGATCGCTTCGAGTGCATGGTTCTGTCCAAGAACTCTTTCCTGCAGCGTCGCGGCCAGATTCAGCACCGCATTTATCTCATCGGCAACCATCTTGCCGATCGGTATGCCGGTCCAACCTGAAATGATCTCGGCGACCGTCTGTCCGTTGACCACCGGCTGCATCAGCGGATTCTCGCCTTGTATTGCCTTAAGCTCATCATTTGCGGCCTTCAGCTCAGCCTTGAGCGACTCAACATCGACAGCGGGTTCGGCCGGCGCCGGCGTCGCGGCATCAAAAGAATCGGCACTGTCGGCTGCGGCCCCGTCGTCGGCAATGGGAGGAACGGCCGGAGGTGCCGCATCCAACCGCGTCATTTCAAGCTTCACCCGTATGTTCCGGATCTTTTCGACAAGTTCCTTTTCCTTGTTCCATTGGGTGGTCAGCCTTTCCAACTCGAGGTTGGCCGCGTCAAGAGCGGTTTTCAGTTCGGCAAGCCGCGCATCGTGGTTCGCCCCGGTCACCTGCTCACGCAAAAGTGCTTCGGACTCGGACGAGAGGTTCTGTATCAATCGCGTTTCATCTTCGATCGCCGCGGGTGTTGCTCCCTGACCGATGGCGACCTTAGCGCAAGCTGTATCGAGGACCGAGACGCTCTTATCAGGCAATTGACGGCCAGTGATGTATCGAGACGATAGTTTCACGCATTCTACTATCGCTTCGTCCAGGATTCGGACGTTATGATGGGCTTCCATTCTACCGGCCAGTCCACGCATCATCGCGACGGCCTTCTCTTCGTCGGGCTCCTCAACCTTGACTACCTGAAAACGCCTGGCAAGTGCAGCGTCCTTTTCAAAATACTTCTTATACTCGGCCCAAGTTGTAGCCGCGATCGTCCGCAATTCGCCTCGGGCGAGTGCCGGTTTGAGCAGGTTCGCAGCATCATTTTGGCCGGCCTGGCCACCGGCACCGATCATCGTGTGTGCCTCGTCGATGAACATTATTATCGGCTGCGGTGATGCTTTTACCTCGTCGATCACATTCTTAAGCCTCTGTTCAAATTCGCCCTTTACGCCGGCTCCGGCCTGCAAAAGGCCGAGATCGAGCGAACGGACCGAGACATTTTTTAGCGGCTCGGGAACATCGCCCGCCGCGATACGTGCAGCAAAACCCTCGACGACGGCGGTTTTGCCAACGCCGGCCTCGCCAGTCAGGATCGGATTGTTCTGACGGCGACGGGTCAGGATATCGACTATTTGACGTATCTCTCCCTCACGCCCCAGGATCGGGTCGATCTTGCCGTCGGCGGCTTTGGCCGTCAGGTCTTCGGTGTATTGGTCGAGGGCTTTTGTCTTACCCGGTACGCCGCTCGCAATTGGCGTACCGTCAGAAGATCCGGCCGTTTCGCCAAGGGCGACCGCGTCTCGCTCTTCGTTCGAATCGGCGGCTATCTCGGGTAGTTTGATCTGCAGCGACTCAGCGGAAATGTGGTTGAATTCGCGTGAGATCTCGCGAGCTATCCTCGCATAACTTTCGTTTGCGACCAATGCCAATACGAGATGGCCGCTTCGGACGCGGGCCGCTCCATAATCGACCGATGCCAGGAGCCATGCATCCTGTATCCAACGAGGCAGTCGATCGCTGAGCCCGGGTGTGCGTGTGTTTCCGGTTTTCAATCGTTCGAGAGCGTCGGTTACGTCTTTGGTGAGGCGGTCAACGCTGACCTCATAATGACTGCAGATACGATGAAGGTCGGTGTTATCCTGCTCGAGCAGTTTAGCCAGAATGTGTTCGATCTCAACATCATAATTTGTTCGAGAAAGACATAGTCCGGCTGCTCCTTCGAGAGCTTCGCGGCAAGTATCGTTCAGTCGTCCGATCAGCGATTTTAAATTAACGTTCATTACTGGTCATCTCCTAATTTTCTGTGGGTGGACCGTCGGCCTGGATCACCAACTGATCATCATCTGCCGTGAACGGCTTGGTTTTGAGCCACGTCGTCCAACCGAGCATTGGCCGCCGCACAGCCCTGGTCGTAAGCACCGAACCGGGCACTTGTTTGGCGGACAAAACAAGCTGAACATCGAAATCAAACTCGAACCCGATCATAAATCGGATCATCGAACAAAGCTGACGATATGCCGAGCCATTAGGCAAAAAGGCCTGATATTGCCTAAAGCTGAGCGGGCCAACACGGATGCGGATCTTGGACTGCTGATCCCAGACCCGCGTTCCGGCGATCGAGCTCTTGCCAAGTTCCGAATTGCTCCTGCCGAGTTTGGTAGTATCCTCATCTGCTAATTGGAGCCATTGACCGAAATATTGCTCGACCTTAGCCTGCACGCCAAAATGGTCGCTGATCATATTCTCGACAGCGTTCACCGAGTGTGGTTTTTGGCCGATCAGGCCGACGTAGGGAAGCAGTGTTTCGTCGTCGATCTCCATTCGACCGCGAAGCCCGTCTGTCCCGAGGCCTGCGAGGTCGAAAATATATGATGTGAACTCACGGTCACCGCGTTCATAGGCGACCGGAAATCTATATTTTGCCCAGGCCCTGTAGAACATCGAAACCGATCGATGAGTGAAAATATCCAGAAATGACCAGAGCGTCGTGTCACGATGGCGAATTCGGTCAAGCACCAGTTCTGTATAATGCGTCGGCAAAACGCCGCTGACGCCGGCCATACCCATGAAATTAACAAGCATCTCGACGCGCCGCTCGTCTGAAACGGTATCGACGGTCTCGTGGATCTCTTGTATCTCACTCGCCGGAAAATCGAGGCCGATACGCGAACGAAAACGCACTACCTCTTCGTTCGGGAGGGCATCTCTGCCCACGGTCTTGCGGTTCGTGTAGATCTTTTCAAGCAAGCGGACAGCCTGAAAAAACTCGAACGCGAACGGCTCGTCGAACAACTCTTGATTTAACGGCTTCTTTGGCACCTGTTTATGATAATTCCTGTTCACCCGCCCGCGGGGCAAATCGTCGAACGATCTCCTCCCTTTGTTCGGTACGGATCACAAGTTGATTAAACGAATTTATCGACGAATATAGCCCCAGAAATCTCTCCAACACGCTCGCGAAGAGAAACATCCCGCTACCGACATACTGCTCTTCGTCAAAGGTCAGGGTTGTCTCGAGTCCGCGGACGAATCCGGCTCCGATCCGCCCGCCGATCTGGCGGACGACCTTACGGGAGTCGATCTTGGTAATGCCCAGGATCTGTTTTCGTATCACCGAAGAGTCATCAAAATTGTACAACTGCAGCAACTCCTGTAAAGCTTCGGGCGTTCCATTCTCGCTGCGGACGATCGACAGATAGTTCAGATTTAAGTGGGAGATAAGACGCCATTGCGCTGAACGCCGCTGTGGCGGCCGGATCGTCTCGGTAGGTTTGGTCAGGCATCGTACCCGCGAGAGTAGCGCGGTGCCCTCGACCTCAAAATCACCTTCTTTACCGCCAAATGGAAGCTTTGCCGGAAGATCACGGTTCGTACAGGTCGTTTTTACATTCAGGACTTCGACGGCCGGGATGAGCGGATCGAAATTGAGATCGACCAGTGACAAAAATACTTCTGTTCCGGCGTCGTCGCTCCTCTGCGACGGCCTTCTGACGCCGTACCAAAAGGACTTTTCCATCTGCTCCCCAAAGGCATGGCGCATCGAATAAAATGGCGAGAATTCGCGCGTCTGATTCGAGCGTGGATCGGTAGTTATTACTTCGTTCACCGAGTATATCTCGGTCGTTGACTGGCGGTGCACGTCGGGTATGATCTGATATTCGTACTTTTGCTGAGACAGATAAATCGGGTCCGACAGCTTTGAGAACAGATTGATGATCGGTGAACAACCCATTCGAAACGTTTCAGTCGAAATGGGAGCAACCGGCGGCGTGATGTCCCGCAGATGTATCAGAATGTCAAAATGGCTGCCGAATTTTTTTGCGATCGCTTGGTCCAGGCCGTGCAGGTCAAAGAACAGGAATTTATACGGAAACGCGAAATACTCAGTCAGCAGCCGGTAGCCGGCAAAAGAACGTTTTGTGAAGGGAAGCATCGCTTCATCTTCATTGAAACCAACGGGCGTGATCGCGTCGCTCGCCGAGAGTATGACCGGGTCCGGCTTTTTCAGCTGAATGTTGGTCATCGTCTTCAGCGTACGTTCGCCAATTGGAGCGTCTTTGGGCCTAAACTCCACTGCGGATGCATGATTCATGAGCAGCTCGTAAAGCGGAAAGACAAGCTGCGGTTCGCCGTCGAGGTAAAATCGGATCTTGTCCGGCGGTTGAGCGGTCGCTCCGTTCTTAAGCTCGCTCAGGTTTGCGTTGCCAAAGCACCGCATACTGAGACGGATCGTTGCTTCACTTAGTTTGCCTCGGGCGTCCTTAGGCGCCGGCGATTCGAGAGCTGCAGAGTCGATCTCGATTGGCATCAATTCGACTTCATACGCTGTCCGAAATCGGCACGGAGTTCCGTCGACCGGTCGGGAATTAAGCCGGGTACCCCGTTCGATCTTTTGGGCAGCCGTTAATTTATCGTTGGGTGAGCCGTAAGAAAATTGAACGATCGCCATTGACGGGATCGGCGACAGGTAGTGCGGATATAGGATGTTTAGGAACGCTTCAGTGATCTCGGGCAACTCGTCGTCTAGTTTGTGACTTATGCGAGCCGTCAGATAGGCAAAAGCCTCGATCATTCGCTCAACATGCGGATCCTCGACCTTATCCTCGTCGAGCTGCAGACGGGCTGCGATCTTGGGGTATTTTCGAGCAAATTCCGCACCCATGCGGCGCAGAAATACGAGTTCACGCTCGTAAAATTCCAAGAGTTCATCGCGCATAAAGTAAAAATTCGGACGTTACCACCCGCATCTCGCCGATCATGGCCTATGCCATTGTGAATTCACCGCTTCCGAGCTCCAGCATCGTGTCAAAAACTATCGGCTCGGGTGTTGGTTCGATATCCAGGTTAGCCTCGATCCTAAATCGAAGGTGCCTGTCTGTATTCTCGACCGGGTCCATGGTCACTTTGAGATTGACGAACCGCGGCTCAAATGTCCTGATCGCATTCTCAAGTGCTTTAGTAAGCCTCACCTGCTCGTGACTGTTCTTGGCGTTCATGCCCATGATGTCGGGCAGGCCGTAGAATGCCAGCGAACGCTTGGCCTCTTCGAGTTCAGCGGAGCCTTCGTCAGTGTGGCAGCGCGTATTCAGCAGCCATTCCAGATCACGCCGAACCGACGCCTTCAGGTCCTGTAGTCCGGCTGAACGTGATTTCGGGGCCTCGCGGCTCTCGAGCGGTTCCAGATCGATCAGACGATCCAGAACCGACGGGGTAACACGTATCTCTGAATTAGCGCGGGACATAATGGCCAAATGCCGGACAAAAAACTAATTTGCAGGGCTGCACCAATTCGCGATACAGCCCTGCCGATCTACCTGCCGACCGAAGCCGGGCTGAAGTGTAATGTTAGACCTTTTTATTTGCCTTGACGTCGTATCCGGCCTTGATCGCACCGCCGAGCGATCCGTCAGGCTTCTGCTCTTTGTATTCGATCTCGATCTTCGCAAAGTTGAGCGAGATCTGGTCGGTCGAGGTTTCACCGCCGTGGGCCGAACCACCCGTCTGGTATGAAGATACCAAAACGTCTGACATCGTGACCTTGAAAAATTCCTGCTGTTCCGTTCCGGCTTTGCGGCAGATCAAAACTGCCTTTTTGATGTGTTCGCCGGTCGCACATGAGAGCATCAGTTTCGGCGATGCTTTGCTGGTGTTCATTACGAAATGAAAATCCTGCATCGAAACCTTTCCCGCACCGCCACCGCCGCCATATGAGAACGAACCGGCATTTGTAGCACCGAATGACCATGACTGGAGGTCTATCTCGCCTTTGTGCTTGTGATCTTGACTCTCACCGTCAACGCCGTCTAGTTTCAAAAAATAATCTACTGCCATTTTATTTTGCTCCTTTTATTTGATGGAAAAGCGTTTCTGCTATCTCCGAACTACCCACACCATAAAGACGATCCCGATAGTTTTTTTTGCGAAGTAAGCGAAAAAAAATAAACTCGCCGGGCGACCGGCACGGAATTTACCAATGAAACTCCGTGTCGGTCGGCATCGGCGAATATTAGCCGTTAGCAGGCTGCGGCAAATCCGCGACCAATCGCAACGAAACCGAAAGTTCGTCGAGTTGAAAGTGCGGCCTAAGGAAAGCCACGGCACGATAGCACCCCGGTTTGCCCGGTATTTCGGCTACCTCGACCTTGGCTTCGCGAAGCGGATATTGTGACTTGGTCGCCGGTGACGCGTTATCGTCCTCGGTGACATAGTTCATGATCCACTTGTTTAGAAACATTTCGCATTCCGTACGCGACATAAAACTGCCGATCTTGTCACGCATCATAGCTTTTAGGTAATGAGCGAAACGCGAGACCGCAAAGATATACTGCAACTGCGTCGAAAGCCGAGCATTCGCATTGGCCGCGTCCGAATCATATTTTTTGGCCTTATTAGCGGATTGTGCCCCAAAAAATGCGGCATAATCAGTTCCCTTGCAATGAACAAGAGGAATAAAGCCGTTATCGGCAAACTCTTTCTCGCGTCGATCGGTAACCGCGACCTCGGTCGGACATTTCATCGCGATCTCACCTTCATCCGTTTCGAACGTATGAGTCGGAAGTCCCTGAACCAATCCGCCGCCTTCGACGCCCCGGATAGCGACACACCATCCATACATCGAAAATGCCTCAGTAAGGCGTGTTCCCAGAGCATAGGCGGCGTTGCCCCACAAATATTTCTTGTGGTCTTTTCCGTCCACATCTTCCTCAAATCGGAAGGTCTCAGTCGGCTTAGTGGCGGCTCCGTAAGGTTCTCGCATCAGCACGTGCGGCAGGGTCAGGCCAACGTAACGCGAATCTTCCGATTCGCGGAAGCTTCGCCATTTCATATACTCGGTCCGGTCAAATATCTTTGAGACATCGCGAACCTCTGACATTTCGCTGAACGTATCCCAGCCGAACATGCCGGCCGAAGCTGCGCTGAGAAAAGGAGCGTGGGCCGCGGCCGCGACCTGGGAGATGCTTTCCAGCAAAGCCATGTCCTGCGGATGGTTGCCAAATTCAAAATCTCCTATCAACGCGCCGAACGGGGCTCCTCCGAATGTGCCATATTCCTCTTCGTACACTTTCTTAAAGAGCGACGACTGGTCAAACTCGAGTGCACGTTCAAAGTCCTTGAGGAGGTCACCCTTAGTAACACTCATGACCTTGATCTTCAGCTGTGTGCCAGTTAGTGAATTCTTGATCAGATGATGAAGTCCACGCCACGACGCCTCGAGCTTCTGAAAGTCCTCGTGGTGCATGATCGCGTTCATTTGGGCTGACACAAGCCGGTCGATCTCGGCGATACGCGAGTTGATGGCAACGTCCATGTTCTTGGACATTGTGAGTTCGCCGCTCATTACCTGATTGACGAATTCGCCGATCATGTCCTTGGCGCGTTCCTTTTGGTATTCGTCGCGGGCCATTCTGCCCTCGCTCAGGATCTTATCGAGCAATCCGCCGGACTCTTCGGTCACCACGGTTTGGGCGGCGGCATCTTGTTCTTTAGTTTTTGCCATTTTCGTTTAGTCCTCCTTCGAACCAAGCTGGTCGCTCAATTCCTTTTGCTTATCGACATTTGCGATGATGTCCTCGAGCATTGTCTCGAGTTTCTCGTTGCCGTCCATTTTCGACCGAAGGTCGGCGAGTTTCTGCCGAGCTTCAACGAGTTTCCTTAGCGGTTCGACTTGCTGGACGATTCGATCGGGCTCAAAGTCCTCGATGCTGTTGAATTTCAACTCGATACCCATCTTGCTGCCGTCGTCCTGCACCTTGTTGTCTACCGTATAGGCAAGCCTCGGAGCCATCCCCGCAAGAACCTGATTGAAGTTATCAGGGTCGATCTCTACGAACTTACGATTTTTGAAGGCCGGGAGCGGTTCTTCCGGCTTACCTACAAAATCGCCCATTACGCCGAGAACGAACGGAAGTTCCTTGAGTTCGATCGCTCCGCCGACCTCAACATCGTAGGTGATCTGAACACGAGGCGGGCGAACCCGGTCGATCTTGTGCTGCAAACTCTCTTTTTTAGGCATGTTCTATTTTCTCCTTAGGCTTTAACCATTTATCTATGACCAATAATTGCAAAGAAACTCAGGAATTGAACCCGAACCGAACGACCGTTTTCATGCCGACAGCCGCATTACCATTCATCGCTCGAACTCGAGCCCGAATCGCTTGGCTCTTCGGTCGGCGTCGAGTAATAGTCGCCGCTCCCGGTCGAGCCGCCTATTCCAAGCATCTCGTTTATCTGCTCCAGCGTCGCTGAGTCCTTGATGACCTCCTGGAGCCAGCTATCGAGCGGCATATTGCCCCACTTGACGGCTCGGTTCACCAGATAAGCGACCGGACTGTGCGGTTCCGTTCGCTGAAAGAAAACAGCGATCTCGGACAGCCGCCTGAGAGCATCGGACCGCGACTTGACCGCACCGGTCATCGATGACGCTTCGCCAGTGTCGGAGGTTTCGGAATGGTCAGAATCGGACGATGTCCATTCATCGCTCGCATCATTTTCATCAGGTTCTTCGAGGCGCTTTCGTTCAAGTATCTTTTTGACCTGTCCGTGGACATCCTCCAGTGCACGCTTGAGGGCACTGAGTCCTGGCATTTGATTACGGTCATATTTCTCCTCGATAACCCGGTTAAGTTCGGCAAAGGCCTCCCAACATTCCTCGATCGTGTAATTGATCGACTCAGCTTGGGCTCGTTTGGTCTTTTCCAACGCGATCTTCCACAGGTCGCCGGTCACCCGGCCGTCAGTTTCGGCCTGCGCTTTTTGGTTATTGAACTCTTGTTGCTTTTCGGGGTCGAGCGAATCAAAATTCGCCGGTGTTTCGAGTGATCGTGCTGTCAGCCAATCGTTGTACGAATAACCTGCCCCCCCAGTGATCGGACATGTCTTGATGGCAGTCGCCCCCTGGACGTCGAGCCACGAGATCGCGTTGGCCCGTCCCTCCATATCACCTTCGTCGATTACTGGGTGAAGTGTGTCCCAAAATTGATCCTGCAGGCCGCTGACAAGTTTCAGACTGTCGCGGAGCCCGGCAAAACCGTAGTTTTTTATCAATGATTCTGAGAGCCACGCGGCAACCTGCAGATCCTTGGCTTTTGCGGTCAACGCGGGAACAGCCAGTTCGACGACCTTTCGGTAATCGGCGACCTTCAACTCCGTCTGCCATTCACCCTGACTCAGGTTGTCGTCCGAGCGGCGTGCTTCGACGATCTCGTCGTAGAGCCCTGAATATCGCAGGCTCTCACCCGACGGCGACTCTTCCGACACGGGCTGAAGCATTGCATCGAGGTCGATCACTTGCGGAACCGACAATTCCTCATTCATTCGAAAAACTCCTTGCTACTAATAGACAAAGACGTTCGGATCTCAAGAATTTGCTTAAATACGCTTCATTCTATCCGAAAAATGGATATAAATCACTATTTTTCTTGACCGACGGATTACTCGTGCTCGAACACGATAGTATCAAGGTCGAGTATCGACCTGTCCTGGCCATCCATCCAAAACAATTTTAATCCTTCGCCGAAGAACAACTCCGACCCGAGGTCACGCCAATCAGTCATTCGCCCCAGCCTGACCATATCATTTTCGCTGTGATATGAGCCCGAATAGAGTGAAGGAAAGAACATCTCGCCATTGGTTCCGTCGACGAGTTCGACCTGAGCCTGTATCCAAAACAGATCCCGCAGCGACTTCGGCTTAAAGAATTCAATACTCTGGACCTGTTCGATCGGCAGCCAAACATAAGAGTCCTTGAATATTACTTCGAAAATGCACATTGTCGCGTCGTTATAATCGCGAAAGTCGCTGACCTCAGTGCCATTCACAACCGCCTTAAATGCCGGCCGCTCTTCTTCGATCCGGTCGAGCATCTCCCTCGCCTCGGCGACATTGCCCTCGCGCACCCGGTTGTTGGCCTGGATCAGATCTTCGACATAGGTCGGCGGCGGTGCGATTATCCCCGGCTTGAGGCCGTCAGCAAAATACCGCTCGCGATCTCGCTCTGCCTTAAAATTGTTTCGGTAGATCAGCGATCCGATCATTGCGTTGGCATCTTGATGGCCGATGACGTCAAGTTGCTTTTCAGCCCGTTCCCAATCGCCCGAAAAGCATGACAGTTCAAATAGGAATATTCTCGCCGGAATGTCCGTCGGATTATCGCGCACGTGATCCAGCACCGACGCGATCGAACCCGTCAGATCGCCGTTCTCGAGCAATTGTTTTGCATTTTGCATAGTATCCTCCAATGCGCCGGCTATTTGAGCATATTCTGCGGAGCCCTGACCCGCTTGAAGATACTCTTGTCAAATAGGTCGCCGCCGCTCGGTTTGATCGTCGCCGATATCGATTTACCGCCAACCGAGTAACCAAGGTTGTATTCACCGCCGGCCTGTTTCTGCGGCTTGCCGGCATCGACGAACCGGAATAAGCCCCATGTGCCCGGGAATCTCAGCGACGAAGAATCTGACGACGACGGCGGCGGCACCGACGAATTCGATGTGCCGGCGGGCGGCCCCGTCGTAGTTGATCCCGACGCTCCGGAACTAATGATCACACCTGTCTCGGCAGACTGAGCCGCAGGGAACGTGCCGTTGATGGAGGCGGTTCCCTCTGACGTGACCTTTTGCCCGTCTATGGTCACTTCGACCAACGAGTCCTTACCGACCTTCAGGGCGAAAGCATATTCGAACTTTGGCGTGTTGCCCGATCCGTACAATGCCTTTCTGAGAGCGAAGGCATTGTTCAGGTAAGTGACAAACTCGTCGCTAAACTTGACCTCGGCCGTGTCCTTCAGCTTAAGCTGACCGTTAGATTCTTCAAAGTACTTCTTAAGCTTGTCGTCGTAGAATTTCGACAGTTTGCCATCCGTCGGATTGAGAAATGCCGTTAGTTTTGTCAGGTCAGATTCGGTTTGGCCGTCCTCGAACGGAAATCCCTTTTCGATCTCCTTCGCCGCAGGCATTATCTGCTCACTCCAAGCCTTTTTGAGCTGGTCCTGAGCCCCTTGGCCGAGAAGGCTCTTAAGATTTCCGAGCGGCTGCTGTAGTACGGTAGCCAACTCCTGTGTAGAGGATGTTGTAAAGCTCTGGATCATGCCGGTGATAGCACGCTCATTTGAGACCAGTTTCAGGCCGTCGTCCTTTTCATTGGCAAGGTCGTCCGATACCTGTTTCAGCTTTTCGGCCGATATCCCGCTCAGATTCTTGAAAACGTTCTGCAGGGCCGCTGCGTAATTGTCGATCGGTGCCCGATCCTTTTGACCCTTCTTGCCGACAAATTCGAAGAGCGGCTGAAATTCCTTCTCGGGTGGGGTTCCGCCGGCATTAGCGCTTTCCTGCGAGACAAAAAAGCTCTTGATCCAGTCCCACCAGCCGACCACTTCGGGCGGTGCCGACAGATTGGTATTGCGGGCGATCTCGATCATCAAAACTTTCATAGGCGAGTTTTCGAGCGAAAACACCTGCAGAGCTGCGGCCGCATCCTCTTTGGTCCTGTACTGTTTGACCGTAATACCCTTGGCAAAAGCACGCCATTCGTCGGCGTAGTCGCGATAATAGCGATCCTCGAGCTTTTTGGAATCGGTCGTCTGGGCTATCTTCGACTTGCCGATCTCGCCCATTACCCAATCGTCTTCGCTCAGTTTTTCGTCGGCCTCGGCGATCGCTTTCTTCATCAATTCATTGCCAGGCCTCGTAAAGATACTGCGGACCTGGAACGCACCGTCCAAAAAGCGTGCGTCCGCCCCGTTTCGGGCTAGAATTGCATCGACCGTTGTCGGGCCTACCTTTTCATCGACCGTCTTCGATATTTCGGTTACCTTTCGCTTGTAATATCTGAATACCGCCGGAAATGCCTGAAGCTTGGTTCGTGTATCGGCGACCAATTTGTCATCGACCGGTATTCGCGGAAATCCGTAATCCTCATCTTCGCGGTCCACCTGTTTGGCCCAAAAATCGAGCTGAAGTGCGGCTTTTGGTTTGAGGTCGGCCGGTATCTTACCCTCGGTTGTCCAATATTCCTTCAATGCAGTCGCGATATGGGCCGAGTCGGCTTTGTCCTTATATGGCCCGGAGAGCATCAAATAAGCCTTTAGCAGATCGTAGTTCTTGGAGAGCAGTGCTTCTTCGGCATCAGTCAGCTGCGTTGGATTTGCGACCGGAACAGACGTCGAAAATTTCTTAAGATCGGCCTGTATCTTTGCGATCGTCGCGGTCTTGTACCGATGTTCGATCACGTCCATATAGACCTTCAGCAGATGCTGCTTGTAAACTCTGTTGCCGGAATACAGCCCAAATCGCATGTACCAAGGGGCACCGTTCCGTTCATAATCGTCGAGCTTGACGATCAGTTCACGGAGTTCTTCGGTGGCCTCGATCTCGTTCCGAGTAGCCTTTTCATCAGCTTTCGCCGGGTCCTTGTAGGCTTGGGTCTGGGTGATCGCTATCAATGCCTCGCCGCGCGTCCTTGCGTCTTCGAGCATCTTCTTGTTGTTGTAAAGCGAGATGCCCGAAAGTGCAAGCAGAGTGATGGTCAGCGCCGCCCCGAGAAAGATCGACGCCCAACCAAGCAGCGGGGCTCCCTGTTTCTGTGCCTGAAACGCCCGCACGACATCCTTGTCTCTCAGCAAGACATCGCGGAAAAAACGATGCGTAAAGTAAGTATCGGCGACGGTTTGCGGAGCATTCGGGCTCGACTTGGCGGCAGGTGACGCACTGAAATAGAATCCCCGGAGCAGTGGATTTTCGCTGAAAGGGTTGGGCCTGAAGAGCGTCGCGACAAATGCGCCGATCTTTCGGCGGGCTGAGCCGAAATGCAGCGGGAAATTGAAAATCCGAAGCTGCCTGACCGGCGGGAATGGCGCCGAGAGCCTAAGCAGGCGGCGTTTCATCGCAGAGTTGTGCAGAAGCTCAAATTCAGCGTCAAACATCGATTGGCCGTTTTCGGCCTTGTCGAGCGGAATCGTTGATCCCCATACGAGCGAGCGGCCATCATTTTTCGAGATCGAAAATGAATCGCGGAATCCCTCGATTCCGTCGGCGTGAGTAAATACCGTATAAACGGGAAATCTTATTTTGAGCCTATGTATGGCGTCATCTATACGCGTGCGCAATACCTTTGCCAGTTCCTCTGAACCGCGGTCTTCGCCCTTGATTATTTGCTCGATATCGACGGTGATCAAAAGGCCGTCGATTGGACGATTGGGCCGGTTCTTTCGGATAAGCTCGAGCAATGCACTCCACTCGTCGCTGTCAGCCCCCTCGGTCTGATATCGGCCCGACGTGTCGATGAAAACCGCTTCGCTGGTGACCCTCCAAACGGCCGACGTTGTCGCACGAACAAATTTCTGTTCAGACTGACGCTGGCTCGGCAAAGTTTGAAAGTCCAGGTCTGAGCCGACGATCAGCGATGTTTTGCCGCTTCGCGGCGGGCCCGCGACGATGTACCACGGCAGCGAATACAGTGCGTCCTTGCCTCCGTCGCCCAAACTCGACGACCGCAGGAATTGCACTGTCTCACTGATGCCCTGTTCAAGCTCCGGGTAACTGCCGGTCGGGGCCGATGTGGTCTTGGCTGCTGTTGCCGCCGCGGCAGGATCAGCAGCACTTGCCGCTTCAGCCGCGGCAGCTTCGGCTGCTTCACGCTTTCTGCGTCGCCGAGCTCCAAAGAACGCGATCAATAACGCAAACGGCAGCGTAAGCAGTACGAGAGCGATTATGACGATCTTTTCGGTATTGCCGACACTGCTCGGCGGCAGCATATACACGATGACACCCACAATACCGTAAAACGACATCATCCCGCCGATGCCGAACGCGTAGGATAATTGGCTTGTATGCCAGGAGCTCATATTCTGGTAAACCTAACGCTGAAGCTTGTCGACGGCTTCCTTCAGATACATCGACGACATCAAGAACATTATCAGGTACGTGATCAGCGCAAGGCCGAGGCCGCTGAAGGCACTGATCTTTGCCCACGTCGGCAGGCCGCGGTCCTTAGGCACCTCGGGCTGGTCGTTCGCAATCCAGTGCGGAGATAACTCGACCGGCTTGATCTTGCCGGCTTTGACCAGAGCATTGGCCGTCGACTGCATTATTGCCAGTAATTTTTCCTGCTCATAAACACCGTATCTGCCCTTAAAACCGAGCAACATACAGTAATAATAGATCTCGACCGCATCCTGGGTGACATCGATCTGGCGGAGCATCGATTCGAGTTTGTCAAAAAATTTGTTGCCCGCAAGCTGCTCACCAAAATATTCAAGCTGCAGCGGATTGCGCTCCCACTCTGAACGCAGAGGGAAGTTATTCGTAAGGATCGTTTCGTCGACAAATGACGCCAAGGCAAATTTCGAGACCGAAACGATCTTGTGATTGAACTTGTATCGTTCCGCACGTTTTTCAAAGTCATCCAGCAGTCCTGCGACCTTTGGCCTCAAGTCGTTAGACGGCGCTACGATATTCGCCTTGAGACGCAGGACGAGATCAAAGATCGGCCCGGCAAAGGTCACGAGATCGTTTTTGCTGGCAATATCGGCCATATGATATTTACGGCTTTACAGCGTACATTTCGAGCTTGACGTCGGTTATCTCATCGGGGACATACACCGACAAAACCTTTGAGCCCTTGATCCCGTCCCAGTACGGGCCGATCGAATCAAGTTGGAAGTACTTAAAGCCAACGCGGGCCGGGATCGGAGCCGGTGGCGGATTGGCGTGCGTTAAAACGACGCCCGGCAACGCAGACCCAATGACAGAATCGATCACGTCGCGCGATGCGATCTTGACCACTCGCGGGACGCCCTCGATCACCTTCGCTTCAGGGATCTGTGAACGGACGGCCAGGTAGAATGCGGCATCCTTCAGTAGTCGTTCGTCTTCGACGCGGCCCACATAAAGCGTTTCGCGCGTCTTTTCGAGCGGGATCGCCACACATCGGCTTGGAATCACTGTTTCGAGCAACTCCCTGAGCTGGGCCGCAAGAGTAAAGAAGGTAAAATAAAGGTCGTCGTGGTCGTATTTGACGATATCCCGCGGGTGAAATTCCGTCGAAAAGGTCATCAATTTCCCGACGAGCCCGGCCATTTCGAGATATAACCTTTCGGGATGCACCAACGGCGAGTGAAAAAAATGTGACATGGCCGGGATCGCTGAGTTGATCGTATGAAGCAACCAGAAAACACCCGTGTCCGAAGTAGTAAAATCAGCCAATCCGGCCTGCCGCTGGCGGCGCTGCTCACCGAGGCTGCCGCTCTTTGTGATCAGGATCTCGACGAACTGACGCATCATATCACCGAGCCAGACAGAACTGGACGAGTTAAGCGTCGGTGGGATGTAGTCATCCGAGATCTTCAACTGCCCCGTCGGCGTCCGCTCGAGCTCGGCGATCTTGATCGATGTAAATCCGTCCCTGAGTTCGTCGTCAAATATTATTCTGAGGTTGTTTTTGGCGTATGCGAGCGGCTGTTCATTGGTCCCGCTTGTCTCGTCCTTGACTAGCGAGCCTTCCTGCAGGTACCTAAGCGTCGAGCTCGCCTTTGCCCCGTTTGCCTGGAAATTGGCCTCGCCGGCCTTCATCGCCGGGATCGCCAGATGAACACCCAATTTCTCGGCCTCGGCATGAAAATGGTCGCCGACGGGCCGCAGATCGGGCACTGATTCGACGTCGGGTACATTTACGATCAGGCCATCCGGCATTACCGCACGACAACGAGTGATCTGAAAATTGGCGTTTGCGATCGCCTCGTTGTTGACCTTAAGGTCGAGGACGCCGTAGCAGAATGGGGCGACTGACCCTATTCGTGAGTGAAGCAGGTCCTCGTGATAGTTGTCCCACTGCTGAAAGTGATGCGGCGTGAGCAGCATCCCTTCATTCCAAACGATCTTTCGGTATTTGCTCATATGCCAGTTTAGAGGTAAATAGTAAACTGAGTTCGCCAATTAGTAAATGGCGCAAAACACGTAATAACCCATTGCCGAGCGACGTTTTCGGGGCGCTCAAGGCGCTCCCTGCGGTGTGTCCGCTGACGGTTCCGGCGGCGGAATTTCGGTCTGGGTCAACTGCCCAAAAAAATCAGCTGCCCAGCGTTCACCGGTCTTCTGTTCAAAGATGTCGGGATGTCGCTCGACAAAGTCGAGGGCCTCGATCATCATCAGCGACGAAAGCCCCTCGGTATTTCGAGTTTGTCCGACCCTCAGCATCGCTTTCGATGGTTTAAGGATGATCGGAACCTTTTTGATCGTCTCAGCGGTCGGATTCGCACAGTGTTCAGCCGGCGAGGTGACCAGATACTCACGGCAAACCAGAGGTCGGTCCGGATGGATCGAACACGATTCGTCCTCCAGAAAGGGGCAAGGAATGCCTTCCTTCATATAGCTGGTAACCGTTTCGGTGTACTTCTGGGGTGAAAATCCGGGCAAATGTGCCGATGCCATGTCCTGCAGGTCCGTCAATTCGTCAAACCACCGGATCGAGACGAAATGTGCAAGAGCGTCGGCAAAACGCTTTTTGATCACAGACCGCCGCGGCTCGGGCATGGCCGCTACCAGTTCCGCGATCTGATACGCCTCCACCTCCGAGATCGGGACAGCCTGACGGCAACATGCTCCACATCCGGCCTTGCAGGTGACCTCTATATCCTCGCCGACCAAGGAGT
This sequence comes from Pyrinomonadaceae bacterium, assembly GCA_019694345.1. Taxonomy (GTDB): domain Bacteria; phylum Acidobacteriota; class Blastocatellia; order Pyrinomonadales; family Pyrinomonadaceae; genus OLB17. The sequence continues at coordinate 58,109 of JAIBCA010000001.1, forward strand.
TAACGCTCAGTTCGACCACGGCGCTAGACATCTGCTGAAAGATCGGCAGCATCCGCTGAGGTTTGACCGGTGCGGCCGGCACTGTCAACTGCATCTCGATCGGTTCACCGTGTACCCGCAGAACGACGTTGCCGGTCACCCACTCTTCGTTTTCCATTTTTGTCATAGTCCAGGTGCCTCAGTATTGACGCCAAACGCCTTAGGATTTTGCATAATTGTCCCGATCGCCAGAAATCGCAGGGCGAATTCGTATTCGCTGTCGGTTATCTTGCCATTTTTCTTTAGGTACCAGATCGTACGGATCTCCCGGACGAGCTGCGGCGAATCGGTCGAAAGCTTCTGCAGCATATTGCGCATTCGCATAAAGTCGCCCGAAGCTCCCTGGTCGTATGCAGCTATCATTAACAGACAATCGTCGCCGAGTTCGTTGCCGACCTGAACGCTCAGTTTGTCCAGCGTGTCCGCCATCGACTGTGCGGTTTGTAATACATCGCCGCGTTGAGAGCCGAGCTTTGTTATCGCCGCCGCCGCCAACAATTGCGGCTTCAGATTCTTGGATTGGGCAAGTGTGCGGATCTGGCTCGAGCTTTTGCGTGCCGATGCGATGTTGTCAGCAAGAGCCGGGCCGGATCTGACGGTTGCGATCTTAGCCGCGACGACCTGGGCGTTGGCCCCCGTAATGAATCCGCGCTTATCATTCTGGGCGATGGCCCGTAGAAAGCTCTTGGCGTTTTCTTCGAGCTTGGCGGTTTCGGTCAGGTCGCCGGTCGGCGTCGCTGTCGGTAGCTCGGTATTGCCCGGCGGCGTCGGGCTGACCGTGACGGCATCACCTGAATTTCCGGAAGGCGTGCCGGCTCCCGCAGGCGTTCGTTTCTTGACCGGTTCGTCGATCGGGTCGTCCGATATAACGATGTCCCGATCGGTCCTTTTACCGTTGCCACCGGACATCAGGACGACCAACCCGACGCCCAGCAGTATCAAAACAGCTATAACCGGCGCAATATAAAAAAAGCTTGTCGGTATGCTTCCCGGGCTCGGGGCGGCCGCAACCTGAGGTTCGGCAACGACCGCGGGCGGTTCGGCCTCAGGTGGGGCGTCCGGTTCGTCCGGCCTAAATTCGGCGTCGATATAAAATCCGCCAAGCTCCAGCCGGCAGTTTGATGTCAACGCGGTCGGATCTGTCAGGATCTCGCCATCGAGTTTTGATCCATTGCTTGAACCGCGTTCGGAAACGACAAAAACGTCACCAAATCGCTCAATTAGCAGATGTTCACGCGACAGTCGGCTGTCCGCTATCGTGAGGTCGTTCGACGAGTGCCGCCCGATGGCAAACTTGTTCTTATCGACCGCAACGATTCTCTCATCGCCGTTGACATCCTTGAATTTTAGGAAAAGTTCGGGCATCTTCGCGGTCGCTGTTCTATTTGGTATACGTCGATACCGGCTGGAGGTTCAGCCCGAAATCTTGCGGGTTTTCGCCGATTATGGCGGCCGCAAAGAACTTCGGCACGTACTTGAAATTCTCTGATTGAAACTGTTTCGAGAGCTTGTCGCCGTTCGCGATGAGTGTCCAAAAATCGCGCGGCAGGCCCGTGTTCGAATTGAGAGCCTTCTCCAAATTCGAACTGAGGCCGCCCTCGCCGCTGTTATAGCTGCCGATCGCAAGCGGCACGCTCGCCGGTCCGGTACCGTAGCGGCCGGTCAAGGCCTTCATATATGATGCGGCCGCCCTCGCCGCGGGCTCGGGCTGACAGCGTTCGTCGGGGTTTGTCGGCGACGCACCTGAGATCACCTTTAGGCCATGTATCTCAGCCGTTGCTTTTGTGAACTGAAACATCCCGAGCGGCCCCGTAGGACTTTGCAGGCAGACGCAATGTTCCGATTCGATCATCGCTAAATAAAGTCCGATGCGCGGATCGATCCCTTTTTCATTGAATGCCCTGACGACGAACGGAGCGTTTTTGCTGGCCCGTTCGAATGTTACCTGCAGATTGTCACCAAAACGGCAACCCCCTTGCGGTTTGACCCTTGATCGCGAGGCGTAGCCATCAACGAACCCCTTGATCTTTTCGACGGCCGCCGCAGGTATCGCTTCGCTGCCGCTATTTCCGATGATCTGGGCGATGCGCATCGCTTTGGTCTCGATGTACTGTCGGCGTTCGGCATCTGTCATTTCCGAATATTTCTTGCCGGGCGGCGGATCGTTCGTCGGCCCTGTCGGTGTATTGGCCGGCAGGTCGTCAGCGACCATAATTGAATTACCGGTCGTCCCGGGCGAAGACGAAGGCGACCCAGAGGGCTTTGCAGTCGGCGACGGCCGCGGATCATCTTCGGGCGGTGTATCAATGTCACGGTTCGACACAATTTGCGGCCCGCTGTCGAAAACCGCAAACCCGATCAGCACGGCAGAAACGCTGATGACCATTATCGCGACCGCGATAACGATCACCGGCAGCATACTGAATTTTGCAGGCGGAGGATCGGTCAATACGACCTGGCTCGCCGGCGCACCTGCCGCGGCCGGTGTCGGCTGCGAGACTTTTACGGTCAAAATCGTACTGTCCCCGATCTTGATTCGGTCGCCGTCGCGAAGCGGAGTTCCGGCTGCGGCAACACGTTCGCCGTTGACAAATGTCCCGTTCGTCGAATTCTCATCCACTATCCAAACCCGGTCACCATCTCGGTAAATGACCGCGTGCAGCCTTGAGAGGCCATTATCAGCAAATCGCTGATCGGCCTCGCTGCCGCGTCCGAACGACAACCGCTCACCTTCTATAGCGATCGTCCGCGTGCCCTCGGGCGTCGGGTATGTAAGGGTGATCTGTTTCATTTTACATCGCCACGCGATACAGTTCCGATAGGGGGCGATCCTTGCCCAAGCCGAATGCCTGCGGGTTTTCGGATACGATCCCGGCGGCAAAAAATCGCACCAGCTGCTCACGCTCGGCTGGAGTGCGGATCGAAGTCCACACGTCAGAACGGTTTTGCGGCAATGTCGCTTTCCACGCTCCGGCGTCCTGAGGCGACTTACCGAAGGCGACTGCGCCGTAAATGGCGTCGCCGTCAAAAACTCCAAATATGATCGCCTTGGCGTACAGTGCGGCGGATCGTGCAGCACAGGTCTGCGACGGGTCGGAAAGCGTTTCGGTTCCGCACATTCCGTTATATTTGTTATCGGTTACAAAGGCGGTCGTCAGACGCCAGAGCCCCTCATCCGCCCCCTGCTTTTCGATGACAAACTTACTGCGAGACATTGCCGTAAAGTATGCGAACGGCGGATCGATATTTTGCTCGCGGACGAACGCGATGTTGATCGTGTCGCGATACGCAGCGGCCCGTTGTGAATAACCCTCGACCGCGTATTCGGCCGAACGCTTCTGAACTTCCTGAAGAAATTGCTTGTTCGAGACGTTGTAGCTGAAATTTCCAGAAAATTGCTTTACCAATCGCTGTGTCATTTCACTTACCTGCACGAGCGACGGCTGTCCGCGACCCGTGGGTTTGCCGGGCTGAGAATTCGTCTGGGCGACGATCGGCGTCTGCGAAGGCTTAACCACGGCGCGTGTCTCGAATGCCAATGCGACACCGCCGCTGGGAGCGATCTTCCGGCCGTCCTGGTCGATCAATACGATCTCTAGGTTGTGATCTACGCCGTCGGCGAGCTCCGGATGCTCCTTTGGGTCGAGCGTCACCGAGAAATCGGGCCCTGATGCGCTCGCAATTTCCTGTCCGTCGATAAGAAAGACCGCGCGTTCGACGCATTCGGCGTTTTCGGTCTCGACCTCGATCTCGACCGGTGAGGTGATCGTGTCACCGGGTTCCGGCTTGATTATCCGGGCCGTCGCACTACAGCCGGACGTTCCGCGTGTTAGGTAAAATGCTCCGGCTGCGACAGCGCAGACCACGGCCAGCCCAACAACAATGCCCGCGATCAGCACCGTCGGATTTGACGACGATGTCGAAACTTCGGCGCCTGTGGCGTTGCTGATGCCCTGTTGGAGCGCGTTGCGGGCTGCATACTCGGCCTCACTCGACGCTTGCGATCCAAGTGACGAAATTTCGCTTCCCGCGGCCGACATTCCCGGAGCCTCGGACAGCGATGGGCCGCTCTCAGTCACCGGAGACTTATCCGTTTTGGTTGTCGTCTCCGACGGGCTTTCAAAGGCAAACACTGCTTCACTCGAACCGCCGAATACGATAACGTCGCCCGGTGCGAGCAGAGTCTCACCATTGACGGGTGATCCGTTGACGGTCGTGCCGTTGCTGCTCTTAAGGTCAATTATGTAGTGGTCACCGCCGCGGCGTTCGATCTCGGCGTGATAGCGCGACACATTCGAATCGGCGGGAAATGAGACCGCGTTGTCCGACGTGCGCCCGATGGTCGTCACGTCTCTGTCGATCGTCGTCTCACGGCCGTCGAATTTTAGTATCGCGTTCGGCATACTAGTTTACGACGATATCGTACCAAACTATTTGCGGTTTGCGGCGGCAGATGCCGCCGATGCGGATCAGAATCCACCGGCGTTGGAGCGGCCGGTGAAAAAAAGATAGTAAACAATGGCGATGAAGCCGATCACGACCGCGGCCATTGCAAAAAATACGAGAGCGGCGACGATCGGCCGCGAAGACCGCTGCGGCTCGGCAGGCCTCACCTCGACAATGTCCATTTCGGCCGTAAACTCCTCCGAAATGAAGGGCTGAGGTTCGATCTCAGCCGCCGGAACGTGAGCAACTGCCTGAGCAGGCGGTTTGGGTTCGGCCATGCCTGCGGGCGGGGCATATAGCTTTGCGAGCGGGTCGTCCGGCAATTCGAGCACGATCTCGTCTTCGTCAGCAGTCTCGGGTTGGAGAGTGTCCGGCTCGGGGTCTACTGGCTCAGCTACACCCGGGCGGACGAGCTCGCCCGTCGAACTGCGAAACACCGGATCAGGCATTGTCCACTTGTTATCGCTCATTTCGGTCACAGTGCCGCTTAATGCGGCAGATCCAATACGTCAGAACGCGTAATAATACCCGTAATTCGCTTAAAATCTTCGATAACGACCGCCGGTGACTTGGTCAGCTTATTCTTGATCGAGTCAAAGCTCTCGTCGACATCTACCACCGGAAAGCTCTTGTCCATAATATCGCTGACCTTGGCGTCGAGCAGTTCGCGATCCTTGAGCAAGTTGGTCAGAATGTGGCTTTCGCGAAGGCTGCCGACCGATGTGTGGCCTTCGATAACGGGCAACTGAGTGACGCCATTCTCGCTCATCAGCGCGAGTGCAGCCGATACCTTTTCCTCGGGCCCGACCGATATCAGTTGACGCGGCGATCCGGCACTCTTGGTATCAGCGATCAGGCTGGCGGTGATCCGCTGCGGCTCGAGCAGCAACTTTTCCTTCATCCACTCGTCGGAGTGAAACTTGCTCAGGTAATGCTCGCCGGTGTCACAGACGATAAAGACGATACAGGCCGATTCGTCGAGGTCCTTGGCCACCTTGAGAGCCGCGGCGAAGATCGTGCCGGCCGAGCCTCCGCAAAAAATGCCCTCGCGGCGGCCGAGTTGGCGTGCGAGGTCAAATGATTCGCGATCGGTGATATTAATGATCTCGTCGATCGTATTGAGATCGGCGTTGCCGACGGGCAGATTTTGCCCGATACCCTCGACCAAGTACGGCGTCGCCTCCGGAACAAAGCCGGATTCCTTATAGGTTTTAAAGATCGATCCGTACGGGTCGGCGCCGATCACCTTGATGTCCGGGTTCATTTCCTTCAGAAATCGTCCGGTGCCGCTGATCGTACCGCCAGTGCCGATGCTCGCGACAAAGTGAGTGATCTTATGCTCGGTGTCCTCCCATATCTCGGGACCGGTCGTCCGATAGTGCGCCGCCGGATTTTCCGGGTGGTTGTATTGATCGGGGTAAAAGGAATTAGGCGTTTCCTCGGCGATTCGCTTGGCGGTCGCGACGTAATGGTCAGGCGTGCCGGGTTTGGCGGCCGCCGGACAGACGACGATGTCGGCCCCTAAACCCTTCAGATAACGCACCTTTTCGGTCGAGGCCTTTTCCGTCAGGACAAAAATGCACTTATAGCCGCGCACCGCCGCCACCAGAGCAAGCCCGATCCCGGTGTTGCCCGACGTCGCCTCGATTATCGTGCCGCCCTTTTTCAGAACGCCCTCGCGTTCGGCCCAGTCGATCATCGATATGCCGATACGGTCCTTTACCGAGTAACCAGGATTTAAACTCTCCATTTTGGCGTAGATCGGTGCCTTGATCTTGAGCTGTTTTGTAATATTGTTGATCCGCACGAGCGGCGTTTTGCCGATCAGTCCTAGAATGTCGTTGTAAAATTTCATCTATATTAAAATGTGCCCGAGCTATTACCAGAGCGAATAGTCGTATAAGATAAGCTGCTTTGCAGAGTTTAATCCCAAACCCGCCCTGAGGCAAGAATCAGTGTGCCAAACCGGCCGCACTATCGCTGCCAAAGCTGATCCGGACGTGCTATTCAAATGCCTTTCGACGCGGTTTCGGACAGACGTCGCGGGTCGTTCGTTATGAGTGCCCGGATGCCGCGGTCGCGGCAACGGCCGATCCATTTCGGGGCGTCGGCGGTCCAAACCGTTACCGGCATTCCGGCTTCGGCCGCAAGGGAAGAGAGCTTGCGCGAAGCGAGGGAGCGATGCAGCGATATTTGCTGGGCTCCGAACTCATGTGCGATCGCGATCATGTGCCGGCGGCGGCGAAGCATCGTCATTATCGACGGTTCGAAAAGAGCGGCGGTCTGGACCTGCGGCAAATAATGTCGCACAACGGGAATCGCCCCGAGCCTGAAGCTCTTGACGATCATCTGCGGTAATCGGGGCGAATTGCGAATAATGTCGCAAACGGCGACGGCCAGTGATCGATAGTCAGGCACATTTACCTTGAGTTCGAGATAAATCAGCCCGTCAAAATTACCGCACAGGTCCAGCACCCGTTCAAGCGTAGGCACCATTTCGAGTCTGTATTCGGGGCGGGCGAGTTTTGGATGTTTACGGTTGAACCACGAACCGACATCGGTTTGACCGAGCTCTTCGGCGGTCAGGCCGGCGATCGCCTCCGGCCGCAGACCGGTGCGTTCGAGGGTTGCGTCGTGAATGACGACCGGAACGCCATCCTTGGACAATTGCACGTCAAACTCAATTCCGTCGGCTCCCGCGTCGATCGCGGCACGAAATGCCGCAAGCGTGTTCTCCGGTGCCTCGGCACTCGCTCCCCGATGGCCGATGATGAGCGGGCTGCGGGTCATTTCTTTTCGAGCAGGAAGATGGTCTTGGACCAGGCGATGGGTTCCGTTATCGGAAATTCGTGGTTGCCAACGATGCTGAAATATCTGGCTGCGGCCACGCGAACATTATCCAGCGGATGAATTTTGAACTTATAAAGCAGTTCGAGCACCGATCCGACCAGCGATGGCTTGACTGGCAGGAGCACGAGCGGAGCTCCTTTTTTGAGCACGCGGGCCGCCTCGCGAAGCCCGGTGTCGAGCGGCGTATATTCGAGAACGCCGCACATCAGGATCAGGTCAAGTGACTCGTCAGCAAACGGCAAATGCAGGATATTGCCCTGTACGATATCTGTCTTGGCGGCGTGCTTGCGGCGTTTATGCAGCTGCTCGCGGGCAACCTCAAGCGATTTGAACGAGAGATCAAGTGCGATCGCCCTTTTAGGGTCAAAAGCTGCATCCTGAAACGCCAGCGAAACGATACCCGTACCGCAGCCGGCATCGAGAACGAGCGATTCCGGCCCGATCTGCAGATCCAGCGAACGCAGGTATTTGGCGACGGATTTGCGATATCCGTTGAGCTTCATCGCCAGATTTTGCACATCAGCGATGCGGTCGTAGAGGCCTTGGGTTTTTGCTTTGCCGGCTTTAATGTGCGTCCCGTTTTTGGGCATTTCGTTACTTTTCCGCCATGAGTTTGACGATCATGGCACGTATCTCCTCCAGGCGAGAGGCGTTAGTGCCGGTTTCAATATAGCGAATAATGCCTTTTCGGTCGACCAGCACCGCTGTCGGAAGAGCCGTCGCACCAAATTGGAGTTGGATCGATTGGTCGCCCGCGACGACGAAATCGTAGTTGAGCTCATACTTTTTGCGAAACGACGTCAGTATCGCGATCTCCGACGCTGGATCCTTGGCCCCGATCTGCATACCGTAATAGCGAGTCACGCCGAGTATCTCAAAACCGTCCTTCCCGAAATCCTGTTGCCATTCGCGGATCGACGGAAACGCGTCAAGGCATGGCCCGCACCAGGTCGCCCAGAAGTCCAGCAAAACGACCTTGCCCATCAAGTCGGCCTTCTTTCGCGGTTTTCCCGGCAGCCATTTGTCCACGTTTAGAAGTTCCGGCATCGGTTCGCCGAGCATTTTGTACTGTTTTTCGCGGCGTTTTAGACGAGCGAAGACATCCGATTGAGCGGTTTTTTGAGCAAAGTCCCTGGACGAAGCGGCAAGGGCTTCGATATATAGCTCGAGGGCCGCACTCTTTCTCCCAGTCGATATCATGTAGGTGATCTTCTTATCGACCGCATAGTAGTAAAAGCTCGGGGACTCAAGTTCCTTGGCCGTTCGTCGAAGCTCGTCGAGCGCGGCATCGGCCCGAGCGAGGTCATTGGCGCCGGCATAAGCCTCAAAGACCAGCATCCCGGAATCCAGTATTTCGTCAAGGCCGCGGGCACGAGTCGACGCCTCTTTTAGCATTGATCTCGCCGTGTTGAACGCTGCCTCGGCATGGGTGGCCATTTTGGCGAACTGCGACGCCGATTGATAAGCCTTGGCTAGTTCGCTCTCCATCCTAAGGCGTTCACCGCTTTTCGCTGACGGTCCGGCGATGTATTCGGCGAGCGACCGTTCGGCCTGGTCCAACCTGCCTTGTTTGGCGGCGACAACCGAGATTATTGACCTTGCGGTCTGCAGCTTTTCTGGTGCGGCGTCGGGCGAGGCGGCAAATCGTGTCAGCCACTCGGCCGTTCCGTCCAAGTTTTCGGCGACCCAATAAAGCAGGCCGATGAAATAGAGGTCCTCCGTAGAATGCGCCGGCCGAGCAGCCGCGATCGCAGCATTTTTGGCCGCAAGCTGCTTCTGCTCGTTGCGGGTCTGCTCCTGCAGGCGTTCGCTGTAAGGCAGCTTTTTGTCGGCGTACTCAATGAATTTTGACCGTGTGTAGTTGTTCGTCTCGTCAAAAAGCTGTTTGACGCTCGGCGCGCTCACGGCTTCCGGCGTGGCCGCAGCCATTGGCCGACCCGATTGTGCGTTAGCTGCGATAGCTAATAGGAGTACCGAGAAAAGGGTGAAATTACGCATCTATAATCAACGATCCTTAACTGATTCGAAACCGGTCAGGGCTGAAAGCGTCGAGATACGGCGATCGGCCGCCGTCGATCATTAGGTCGGCAATTAACTCGGCCGTTCGCGGAGCCAAGAGGATGCCGTTACGATAATGGCCGGTTGCGACGTAAAGCCCTCGGACGCCGCTAAACTCGCCTAATATCGGCATTCGATCGGGCCCGGCAGGCCGCAATCCGGCCCATTCTTCTATAACTGGAAGGCTGCCCAATGCCGGTGCGATCTTCGACGCGGTTTCAATAAGGCCGGCCGTCGCGATAGCGCTAATATCCTTGTTGAATCCGACGTCCTCGGATGTCGCCCCGATCAGTACACGACCGTCGGCACGCGGCACCATGTAACCATTCGTACTGTAAACCACTCGCTCAAAGAGCCTTTTTGCTGTCCGGAAAGCGATCATTTGACCACGAATCGGTTTGACCGCTATCGGTACCGGGAACGCTCCGATTTTGATGAGCGAGGTCCATGCTCCGGTTGCAATAATGGTTCTATCCGCAGATATTTCGCCGGTCGAGGTACCGGCTCCGGTAACGACGCCGTTACTGATATTGAGCGAGTTAACAGTTGTCTGTTCAACGACCGTAATGCCCCGAAGGTCGGCATATCTCCGCAGTGCCGAAAGCAGCTTTCGGTTGTCGACCTGCCAATCATTCGGGAAGAGCGCTCCGCCGATCACCTCGGGCGAGACAAATGGTTCGGTTCTTCGTGTCTCGGGACCGGAAAGCGTCAGAGCTTCGAGCCCGGCGTTCCTTTGCCATCGAACTCTCTGAGAGATACGCGCGGCGTCATCATCGTCGAAAGCCAGGTAAAGGGTACCCTTTTGGTCAAGTTCGATGTCAATGCCGGTATCGTCGAGCAGCGACCCGGCAAGCTCAGGATACATTGAGCGCGATTCCACACAGAAACTCAGCATATCGCCCGGTTCGTCAGTTTCGGCCTGTGCTCCAAGCATTCCGGCAGCCGCCCAAGAGGATTGCTCGCCGCAATAGCCTTGTTCGACGACCATAATTCCACTAAGTCCACGCTGATCGAGTTCGCGAGCGATACTGAGACCGATAATTCCGCCGCCGATGATCAAAATTTCTGATTTCATTAGGGTCCTAACCTCTGCCGCTGCTTGAATTATAGATGATGAACAGTTTGAGCAAAAATCGCTGAATTTGTCGTTGCGTGTTATTTCGTTAAAATAGGGGATCGAAATTATGAAACACACAATCACATTGATCCCAGGCGACGGCATCGGCCCCGAGATCACGGCGGCGACCGTACGCGTGATCGAAGCAACGGGCGTTGACATCAACTGGGAAACTCAAATACTTGGCTCGCAGGCATTGGAAAAATACGGCGAGACTCTGCCTGCAACTGCCATCGATTCGATGCGTTCGACCAAGGTAGCGTTAAAGGGGCCGATCATGACGCCTGTCGGAAAGGGGTTTACATCCGTCAACGTTGGTCTGCGTCGCGCTTTGGACCTATATGCTAACGTGCGGCCGGTCAAGGCTCTGCCAAATGTCGAATGCCGCTACCCGGAACTTGATCTCGTGATCGTTCGCGAAAACACCGAAGGACTGTATTCGGGCATTGAACATGTCGTCGTGCCCGGTGTTGTCGAAAGTCTTAAGGTCATAACCGAAAAGGCGTCCACCCGGATCGCGAGATACGCCTTCGAATTTGCCCGAAGCAGCGGCCGCAAGAAAGTCACAGCGGTCCACAAGGCAAACATTATGAAGCTTTCGGATGGACTTTTCCTCGAATGCTTCAATGCCGTTGCAAAGGATTATCCGGATATCGAAGCCGACGACAAGATCATCGATAACTGCTGTATGCAGCTTGTTATGCGGCCCGAGCAATTTGACGTTTTGGTGATGGAAAACCTGTACGGCGATATCCTTTCTGATCTTTGCGCCGGATTGATCGGCGGGCTCGGACTTGCCCCCGGAGCGAATATAGGTGAGCTCGGTGCTGTGTTTGAGGCCGTTCACGGTTCGGCTCCTGACATCGCCGGACAAGGAATTGCCAATCCGACCGCATTGATGCTGTCGGCGATCCAAATGCTCCGTCACATTGGCGAAAACGAAGCCGCCCAGAAATTTGAAGCTGCCCTGCTGGCAACATTCAATGATGGTATCAAGACTCGTGACTTGGGCGGTGATGCCCGAACTGCTGAGTTTGCTAACGCGATCATCGATCGCATCCCCTCAGGGGCGACTGCCACGGTTTGATTTTCCTGTGCAACGTTTTGACCGGCTGGTCGTTCTAACTGTGCGGGTGCTTGCTACAGACACCCGCACAGGAGGTTTAAGATGAGACTCTTGGTTACATTAGCTATGTTGGCCGCCGTGATGGTGTCGGCTGCATATTCGTACACTCCTGAAACGGTTGCTGTAAAAGCCGGTAAGCAGGCCACCGCAAGTAAGAGCAAGCTGAAATTCAAATTTATCTCAGTGGTTGAGGATTCGCGATGTCCGACCGGAGCCCAGTGTGTTTGGGCAGGCAACGCGAAGATCAAGATCGAAGTATCAGTGCCGAAAGGCGAAACGAAGACATTTGAGATCAACACTGAGACCGGCCCGAAGGGCGATCAGATCGGCGGGTATGCAGTGACGCTCGAATCGTTGACCCCATATCCGAACGCAAATAGACCAACTGACGTTAAGAAGTACATCGCAAAATTCAGCATCGTGCGGCTTCAACGGTAGATCTGGTTCACTTAGCACTCAGAACCATCATTATCAGTTCCAAAATGAAGTACGGTACCAGGGTCGCGGCTCCGGCGTAATCCTTGGCTATCCGTTGGCCGAAAAACAAGCCGGTGACGGTAGCGGACCCAATGATCGACGCGTAAAAGATCACAGTATTTGAACCGGTCAGAAGGAAATAGATGATCCCGGCGGCACTTCCTAAGCCGGTGAATAGTTCAAGTATGGTGATCTTCGCCAACATGAGCGGAACCAGGCCGCGGACAAAGGTCTTTGAAAAATGATCGGTCAACCAGCCAAGATTGCCCTTCCAGTCGAGCACCTTATCAACGCCCGACTGGATGAACAAAATGGCTGTAAACAACGCAGCGAAAAGTACCGGAAGATCTTTTACGATAAGGTCGAACTGCATATTGCAAATTTCTAACGCCTACTTGCGGCCGGCCTTCTGCATTATCGCTTCGATCTCGTCCGGATCCTTTGTCACGGCGGCGGTCAGATTGAGATTGCCGTCTTTTGTGACGAGGACGTCGTCTTCGATGCGGACGCCGATACCGCGAAATTTTGCCGGCGCCGACTTATCGTCCGGCGGAATATACAACCCAGGTTCGACGGTTAAGACCATTCCGGGGGCATACGGCTTTGACTGCTTGGCCTGCTGATCTACAAAATATCGACCCGCATCGTGTACATCGAGGCCGAGCCAGTGACCGACGCCGTGCATGTAATACTTCAAATATGCCTTTTTCTTGATCAGATCTTTTGTTTTGCCCTTTAGCAGACCAAGCTGCTTCATTCCTTCGGTCAGCAGTTCGATGGAATACTCCTGTCGCTTCTGATGCGTGTTACCGACCACAGTGAAATCGATACACTTGAGTTGTACGTCGAGGACGACGTCATAAACCTCTCGTTGGGCTTTGGTGAACTTGCCGTTGATCGGAAATGTTCGCGTAATGTCCGACGCGTAGCCCTGATATTCCGCACCGGCGTCGATCAGGATCAGGTCACCATCCTTGAGCGGCATATTATTTTCGACATAGTGCAGGATCGTTGCGTTGTCGCCCCCGCCAATGATCGAATTATAGGCAACACCGCTCGCTCCCTGATCACGCATGTACGCTTCGAGCAGCGATTCGACCTGGCCTTCGTTCATGCCGGGCCTGACCTTCTTCATTGCCAGAATGTGAGCCTCGGCGGCAATGTCGGCAGCCCGTTGCATCATTTTTATCTCGTCTGCCGATTTGTACAGCCGCATCTCGCCGGTGATGATGGTCGGATCAATGATCGTGTGCGGCGGATATGCAGTCTTGAGGCGGCGAACGCGTTGTGGCGCAAAATAATCAAGTATGCGGCTATCAAGGTTCCTGTCAACCGAAAACCGATAATAAAGCACGTCTTTGCCATCGAGCAGCTTGGCCATATCGGTATCAAAACGCTCAACCGAAAATGACCGGTCCGCACCGTAATTCTTGACCGCACCTTCGACGCCCTGACGCCGTCCGTACCACGTCTCCATCAGCGGATCTCGCGGGCGGACGTAAAGCGTGTATGGCTTTTTCGACGAAGGATCGATGACCGCGATCGCATCCGGCTCGGGGAATCCGGTCAGGTACCAAAAGTCGGAGTCTTGGCGAAATTTGAATTCCGAATCGTAACTGCGCGTGACCTCGTGCGCGGCCGGAATGATCGCGATCGAATTGGGTTCCATTGACTCAATGAACTTTTTAAGTTGTGTTCGCATAATTCTCCTCGTTTTCGAGAATTGTAACGCAAAAGCCGATCATTGTCAGGAATCACGTAGGCAACGGCATTCATATTCAACAAATGAGCGGATATTCAAAGAAATGCATCAGAAGGTCGGCTGAGAAAACAAATTTACTGCTATAATCACCAAAATTTTACAGACGACAGGAGACGACAATAATGAAACGTATACTCTGGCTAACGGTATTTGTGTTTGCTGCTTCAATGATCGCATTTGCGGATATTCCGCGACCCGAACCGTCAAAGACCCCCAAGCCAAAGCCCGGGATCGATTCAACGCTTAATATCCGAATTAGCAGCGATGTCAAAGAAGCAAAGCTCGTCATACCGAAATCGCAGATCAAACAGCTGCGTGCCGAACTCGAGAAGATCGACAACGGTTCCGATGAAACGGCTGAGGTGCCAAAATTCAATGGTGTGACCCGGACTCAAACCGTGGTCAGTGGAACATTGCTTAGTCTGGCTCTCGTGTTTGGCGGCATATGGTTCGTGCGTTCCGGCAAGGCCGGGACAAAGGCCGGGCGAACCATTGCTGTGGTTGCACTCGTAGCCGGTGTCGGTTCCGCCGCGACCTACGTGTACGCCAACGCCGGCCCGCCGCCCGAGGTGAGAAGCATTACCGGCAAGATATTTTCACAAACTCTACAAACGTGGAAGCGGGGTTCCGGAAAGATAAAGGTCGAAACCAAAACTGATGGTAATTCAATCGACCTGATCGTTCCAGAATCACCAAAATCGCTTGATGGACAGGAGTGATCCGCTGAGTTGCTGATCGACGAGACACTCTGTTTAAGAATTGACGACAAAAAAACTTGGAGAAAATTATGAAAAAAATATTGGTGTTGGCGGCTGTCCTTCTGCTTGCCTCGGTCGCGATGTTCGCTGATATTGCCCGCCCGGGCACCAAAAAGCCTTCGCCGGTTCCGAAACCCGGAACAAATACGGTAGCAAAAATGACCATCACGCTCGATGAGAACGTTAGTCAGCCGACCCTTAACATTCCGCGTTCAAGCCTGAAATATCTTCGTGGTGCACTCGATGAGACTGGCACGGATCAGGATAATACGGCCGTCGTGACCGCTCCGACATTTTCGCGGACCCAGACATTCATTAGCGGGATGTTCCTGAGTCTGGCGATCGTGTTCGGCGGTTTCTGGTTCGTCCGCTCCGGGAAAGCGGCGACCAAGCAGGGTAAGGCAATGGTGATCGTTGCGATACTTGCCGGTATCGGTTCGGCCGCGACCTACGTATATGGCGACATCGCTCTGCCCCGGCGTGACGAGATCAATAGCCGGCTATTCAATATGGACAAGACGGCGGAAGGATGTTGTTCGGCCACGTCGGATATGATCCAGATCAAGGTTTCGAATGGCGATGGCGTGGTTCTCCAGATCCCTAAAGTGGACAAGACCGGCGAGCAGGCACGTTAGACCGTTGGCCATTTAGGCCTGATTCAGTAGAATGCAGGAGATCCGGACCAGACGCATTGCGGTTATGGACGCCCATTATTTCCTTGTGGCGTTCATGGCCGCGTGCGCGGTTGCGGCGGCTCTGATCGGCAGCTTTCCCCTGCAAGCATCGATCGTGACCATTTTTTTGTTTGCCGGAATCCACAATTTTATGGAGTTTCGGTACTTCGCGGCACGGATGCCATTGCGATGGGGGCGTTCAAAACTCTACTACTCGATCGGGATCGGCGGCGTTCTGGTGCTAACGGCGGCATATCTGCTGCTCTATTTCGGGGGCGGCAACTGGCTTTGGAATCTCGGCGATTGGCCTTCGCTGATCGCCGCTTGGAATACGGGGTTCATTCTCTGGGTCGGGTTGCTTTTCTTCCTTCGCGGACGTCAACGGCCCAATAGTGACTGGTCATGGGCGTTTCCGGTCGCCTTTCTACTGTCTGCACTTGCTTGGCTGGTTCCGCAATACTGGAGCCTGGCGTTGGTCTATTTTCATCCGTTCGTCGCTATGTGGTTTCTCGAACGCCAGATACGGCGGACAAAACCTGATTGGTTGCGAGCTTATCATGCATGTTTGGTGTCGGTCCCGATATTTGTGCTCGGCCTGTGGGCAGTATTTGCTTCGCGGCCCGGCCTAAGCGACGAAACGACGCTTTTCTGGCGCATAACTCAGCACGCGGGCAGCGAGATCTTGCCCGGTATTTCGAGCCATTTCCTGGTGGCGACCCACGTTTTTCTTGAATCGATCCACTATTCGGTATGGATCGTCCTGATACCGCTCGTTGACCGACGAGCGATCCCATGGAAGTTGAGCGAAATACCCCTTTTTTCTCAAAAGGGCGGACTGCCCAAACTCGTCACGGCGGCTTTTGCTGTCAGCCTATTGCTGGTCTTTGCATTCTGGGCGGGGTTTGCTTTCGACTACACGCTCACGCGTGACGTGTATTTTGCGTTCGCGATCGCTCATGTGATGGCCGAATTCCCATTTTTGATAAAAATGCTCTAGTTTCAAAACGGCGGGGCGAAGACAGAGGTGTATTATTTAAATGTCTCGCCGCAGATGAAACGGATTTTTCGATGCTATTGTTTGACCTGATAAACGATCCGCCAGTGCAAAATTTGCCTATGGCAGATCTATGGCGGTTTCTGCCAATAGGCTATTTCTTTACGATCCTCATCGAAACACCGATCCTGGTTTTCGGCCTGTCACCGAAGGTCACTCTTAGACAAAAATTGTTGTGCGGCATCTGGCTTACTGCTTGTACGTATCCGATCGTAGTTCTTGTTTTACCGGCCGTTTTTTTTGATTCGTCCCGTTTCTGGTATCTCACCGTTGCGGAGATATTTGCGCCCGTTGCCGAATGCGCTCTATTTTGGCTGGCGTTCCGCGGTAAAGGCGAACTCGCGTCGGCGGACTGGATCAGATCACTCGCGGCCATCGTTATTGCCAATCTTGCATCGTTCGGATTTGGCGAGATAATGAACAATAAGGGGTGGTTCGGATTATTTTAATATGAGATACCTACTATTCGCCGCACTGACGATGACATGCCTTGTGATCGGAGCATCGGCGCAGTCCAAGTTCACGACCTATGATAACGACCGGTTCAACTTTTCGATCGAGTATCCGTCGGACCTTCTGAAAATGCAGGAGCCTCCGGCAAATAATGATGGCCGGACATTTCTCTCGAGAGATAAGACGGTGGAAATGCGCGTTTGGGGCCAATACAATGCCCTCGACCGGACCCTCAGCGAAGAGTATAACGAGGCTCTTGCCGGATATGGGGCGGGCGTAACGTATAAGGTTCTCGGCGATAGCAGTTTTGTCATCTCGGGCACTGCCGGGAGTAAGATCTTCTATCGAAAAACAATGCTCCGCACCGGCGGCGTAGAGGTCTTTTACACATTCACGATCGAGTACCCAAAGGCTCAAAAAAGTAAGTTCAACAGCGTGGTGACGCGGATCGCCCGTTCGTTCAAATTCGACCCCGATGCAGAACCCTGATCGCACGCTCCGGATCACGGAGATATTTCTCTCGATACAGGGCGAATCGTCGCACGCCGGGCGGCCGTGCTCGTTCGTTCGTCTGACGGGCTGTCCAATGCGGTGCGTATGGTGCGACAGCGAATACACATTCACCGGCGGCGAACGGATGGCATTTGATGACATTTTTGAGAAGCTCGACGAATGGGGCTGCAAGCTGGTCGAGGTCACGGGCGGCGAGCCGCTTGCCCAAAAGTCCGTATTTCCATTCATCACCGAGCTTTGCGACCGCGGCTATGAGGTGCTGATCGAGACCGGCGGCTTCGTTTCGACCGAAAATGTCGATCCGCGAGCCTCAATTATTCTCGACGTAAAATGTCCCGCTTCAGGTGAAGCCGAGCGAAATCACTGGCCAAATATCGAAAATCTTCGTGTCGAAAAGGACGAGGTCAAATTCGTCGTCGCAAATACGGCCGATTGGGATTTTGCTAAAACGGTCATCGAAAAATACGGCCTCGCTTCACGCGCGAAAGAGATACTCATATCGCCCGTGCACGGCGTCGATATGCGGTCGTTTGCCGAAACCGTTTCGCAAAGCGGGCTAAAGGTTCGTATGAACCTGCAGCTTCACAAATACATCTGGGGAGCCGACGTGCATGGGGTCTAGAGCAATAGTCTTGGTTTCGGGAGGTATGGACAGCTGCGTAACGGCGGCTATTGCTGCGCGCGAGAATGATGAACTGGCGTTCCTGCATATCTCATATGGCCAACTAACAGAAACACGCGAACGGCAAGCGTTCAACGATTTAGCCGACCACTTTGGCGTAACCGAACGCCTCGATGTCTCGATCGAGTACCTCGCCAAGATCGGTGGCTCTTCGCTGACCGATCGCGATATCGCTGTCACTGAGGCAGACCTTGAGTCGACCGAGGTCCCGACGAGTTACGTGCCGTTTCGAAACGCCAACATGTTGTCGATCGCTACGAGCTGGGCTGAGGTAATTGGGGCGACGGCGATCTACATCGGGGCCGTGGCTGAGGACTCGAGCGGTTATCCTGATTGCCGGCCTGAGTTTTACGCGGCGTTTCAGCAGACGATACATACGGGGACAAAGCCCGATACGCATATTGAGATCAGAACGCCGATCATCAGTCTTTCAAAGGCCGAAATAGTAAAACGGGGCATCGAACTCGACGCCCCGCTCGCGTTGACCTGGTCGTGTTACCGAGGCGAAGACCTCGCCTGCGGCACCTGCGACTCTTGCTGCTTGCGCCTTCGGGGCTTTGCCCGTGCAGGCGTCACCGACCCGATCGAATATCTCTGAACCGGCAATTCAGTCGGCGTTGCTATCGGCCGTGCTTTTAAGTTCAATCTTCTTCGCTTCAAGTACGGCGATCCGATCTCTGAGCTTTGCGATCTCGGCGTCGATCTTTGCTGCATTTGTTTCGCCGGTGCTCAATTTGTGAAATACCGGCGTGACGACCGTTATCGAGGCGATAATGATCGACAATACGCCTATCGTCCTCGTAACGATGTCACTGTCCCCGTCGGGCTGAAACCACAATAACCAGAGCAAAATACCGTCGAGCACTATGGACGCGGCGAAAGCAAGATTCCTCGACCAAATGAACTTCCGGTCGAGATCGGCGAGTGAAATGAGGCTCAACAGCCCGCAAGTAGCCGCCAGCATCGTCGCGGTGACAGTTGATTTAGCGTAGATGTCGCCCGTCCGCTCGTGAAACCAGATCACACCGATCACCATTATCCCGGCCACGATCGATAGAGCGATCCCGCTAAATGGCAAATTCCGCGCACCCTTGGCCTCATAATAAGCCCCGCAGGCCAACCCGAGGATACTCGTGCATGTGATCGTAAAGGTGGTCGCCAGTACCTTTGACTCAAACTCGCCGAATTCGCCAAAAAGAAGTACTCCGATGCCAAGCAAAGCACAAGTTGCGACCGACGCGATCAAAATATAGAGAAAGAGTTTTCGAAGATCCATTTTTACCTCCAACGCTTTCAAGTCAAATATACGTCCGGTGTTCCTAAATAGCCAAGCGTTCGCGGGTGATCGAAAGGCCGGCAAGGTCGCCGAGAGCGGCAAAAGCGACCTGATCGGTCGTAAATGATGAGGCAACGAGTGCATCGATGTCGTCCGGGGTAACGGCGTTGATCTTTGCGATTGCCTCGTCCACTGAGATCTGACGGCCATGGAGCATCTCCGACTGCGCAAGTGTCGCGGCCCGAGCTGCTGAATCTTCCAGACCAAGCAGTATTGATGAGACGGTCTGCTGTTTCGCGAGGTTCAATTCGTCGTCAGTAACGCCGTTTTTGACAACATTGCGCATCTCGGTGATCGACAGGTCGACGACCTCGCCAACCTGGCCGGGCGACGTTCCGGCAAATGTCGAGAACATGCCGCAATCCAGATACATTACGGCCGACGCACCAACACTGTATGCGAGCCCGCGTTCCTCGCGGATCTTCTGCCACAAGCGGCTCGACGTGCCGCCGCCAATGATATTGGCGAGCAGATCGGCCGCATACCGGCGTTCGTCGCGTGCCGAAACCAGTGGAGTGGCAATTATCAGATGAACCTGTTCAAGATTGGCGTTTTGCCGCAAGAGGATCGGAGCGGCCGACGGCGGCGGCAATGTTTCAGCATTTCGGGCGGATACCGCCGGTGAGGAACCAAATGACGCCGCGGCGAGATCTACTAACCGGTCATGCTCGAGGTTGCCGGCCGCTGCAATAATTAGATTCGAAGCGGCAAATACAGTTTCGTGATAATTGCGAGTTCTTTCACGATCGAAACTCCTAACCGTCTCGGGAGTGCCGGCGATCGACGCGCCCAATGGGTGGCCCGGGAAGTATGCTTCGCTGAAGATCTCACCCAAAAATTCCTCCGGCGAATCCTCGACCATTTTCATCTCTTCGATGATCACCCGCTGTTCGCTCTCGAGATCGGAAGCGTCAAATTTGGGTGACGTCAGCATGTCGGCTATCAGATCAAAGGCCATCGGCAATTGATCGTCGATGACCTTGATCGCAAAGCCAGTCTCCTCGTGCGTAGTAAAAGCATCAAGGTTGCCGCCGAGACGGTCCTGCTCGATGGCGATATCGAGCGCTGAGCGTTTTTGCGTTCCCTTAAAGACCGTGTGCTCGATGAAGTGCGAAATGCCGTTAAGTTCAGCCGGTTCATGCCGCGACCCGACGCGGTAAAAAAAGCCCAATGTAGCCGACCGCACCCCGGGCATTCGGTCGGTGAGTATTGTCAGGCCATTATCGAGGCGTGTTTGTTGTATATGCAGGTCAGAACCACCTGCGTAAGCGGGTGGGTTCCTCATATGTTGCTCCATTTGTCAAAATCATCAAGATCACATCCTTGGCCGTTCGCCACTTAGTCGCAAGCATTTGCCACCGAGATCTCGTTCCATAGCCATCGTTCGCTTCCTTTATCTACCCAAGGTGTTTTTGTGTCGGAATAACATCCGCTTTTTCTCATATTTCGAGTTGCATACGATTTGAACGCGTTCAATGCTCGGTCAGGTTTCAAACCGGGAGTGACAACAACTGTATGAAAGTGATTTGTCCTCACGTTGATCGCCAATAGCCGCCAATTACGATGCTGACAAACCTCGCGGATCGCATTTTCAACTGACTTTCGACGTGCACCATCAAGATAAACTTGCTCTCTCGACATTATAGATCGGTTATATTCTCGTCGATGATCCCGTTGCGGAATGCGCTTTGTGCCATATTCGTTCATAAATCGATCAACCGAACCGCGTTCGTCGCCATGAAGCCAGGTTCCGTATGTACGTACTGTTATAAGATATGCGAGCGGAGTGTCGGTGTCATTCCATTGGGTCATAGTTACGGTTCTTAAGAACCCACCCGCTGACGCAGGTGGTTCTGACCTATTGAGATATCGCGTTGAACAGCAGTGGGAATGTCGCCAAACTCTGCCCGCGATACTGCGGCCTAAAGCCGAAAAGGATGATCTTGCCTTTGCCGATCTTTACCTCGACAAGTGCCGCCTTACCTGCGATCTTGTCGCTTCCGAGTGCCCAGCCGGAGAGGAGAATTTGCTTCGGGTCTGCTGGGTATTTGGCGATGACGGTCACGCTTGGAGTCCCGCCTTCAGGCGGCTTCTTATCCGCAGATGGCCGGCTAAAGCCGGTACTCCAAGCGCTTGGATCAACCTCGAACGCCGGGCCGTTCTCGAACCATGCGATCGACTGCTGCGGCATTCCTTTGGCGATCGGCGAGGTCAGGTCGAGTTCTGTGCGGAGGATCGAGCCGGGGATGTAGAAATCTTTTCTCGCGAGGCCCGCCGTTACGTCTTTGATCGGCAAATTAAACTCGCGGATCGCAAAGTTTGACGAGCGGTTCATAAAGACGAGCGTGCCGCCCGCCTCGACAAATTTCTTTAGATTCTCAACGCCCTCCTTCCCAACGCCGCCCGTGTACTCATCCGGCATTGTGCCTTTTGCGTAGCCGTTGAGGATCTGCAGAGGTGACTGGTCCGGGAAGATAATGACATTGACCGAATTCGAAAGATAATTTTGGTTCAGTTGATCGTTTCTGATCGAATCGTGCCGAACGCTGCAGTACCGAGCCCTATTCGGCAACATATGCTCATATTTTTCTACGGCCCACCTGCTCCAGCCTTCGTCCATTGATGGAACATGAGACTTGTAGATTCGGTAATCAAGTGTTCCGTAGCAACGAGAACTGCCGCCGCCGCTACCAAAACCCCATCCACCTTTATAAGTCTCAAATTCTTGAAATATCGGTATCACCTTTACATCCATCAAAAGCGACAAAGTGTGGCCCGTCACATCGTAAGGCGCGATAGGGTGCCCATTCTCGTCCAGCAAATTAGGATATTTCTGACTTTCAAGCAGCCCTTTGGCCAATGCAAAATAAGGTTGCGCCGCTCGGATGACGCGGGTGCCTTCCTTTATCGTTGTTTCCCCAATGGAAGATCCCTTCGCAGCCTCGATTTCAATTCCGCCCCGTTCGAGGATTTTCACAATCTCTTGTCCGTTCCAAGATGGCACCAAAGCAAGCCCGAATAATTCCCCATCTTTCCTCGGACGTACAGCTTCTTTCCCGATCTCATAAAACCGCGACAACCACTTTTCCCGATTATTCGCCGCGTGGTTTAGCAGGCTGAATGCCGCTCCGGTCATGTAGTCGGTGATGTTTCGCAGCTTCCACTCACCGCCTTTCCAGATGGGGCCAAAGTTCGCGGATTCTTTTTTCGCATCGTAGCCTTCGCTGCCGCGTAGCTGGTCAAACGAAACGTTGATCGGCGTGGCGAGCCGTGCGGATGCGGTTTCGGACAGGATACGGACGCCCCCGTGATAGTGCGAATAAGCTCGTGCGGGCGTCCAGGCGTCGTAGGTCGAGTTTGTGGTGATGCCTTGAAAGCCTTGTTTCCGAAGGTCGGCGGCCATCGCGTTGCCGAGCTCGGTATAGCCCTCGACGATCTGCTTCGGCACGTTTGGTTCGACCGGCGGCATGTACGGCGGCAGGAAGAGCCTCGATCCAAAAGCCCCTTGTTGATGAATGTCATGGACGATTTGCGGGTGCCAGACGTTGTGGATCTTATCGACCGTCAGCTGCGTCTCGACCTGCGTAAAGGCGTACCAGTCGCGGTTGTTATCGTGACCGACGTACTTGTGGTAAAGCTCGGGCGGCTCGGTGCCCTCATACGGAGTGCCAAGCGTTTTGTCGTACCAATTCTTCACGATATCAACGCCGTCGGGGTTAAGGCTCGGGACCATCAGGATGATCGTGTTGTCGAGGATTTTCTTGATCTCAGGTTCGGTGCTCGATGCCAGGCGATAAGCGATCAGCATCGAAGACAGCGTCGAGCCGACCTCCGTTGAGTGCACACCGCAAGTGATGAGGACGATCGTCTTCCCCTCTTTTATCAACGCCTTCGCCGCAGCGTCGCTGCTCTTTATCGTTCGCGGATCGGCGAGCTTTGCATTGATTTCCTCGTACTTCTTGATCCTCTTCAGATTCTCCGGCGAGCTGATCGTCGCGTACACAAACGGCGCTCCCATCGTCGTCTTTCCGATCTCTTCGAATTTTACGCGATCACTCGCGACATCAAGTCTCTTGAAATAATCGACGATCGACGCCCAACTAGCGAGTTTACGATCGTCGCCCGGCGTAAAGCCGAGGGTGTCCTTTGGCATCGGCACTTGCGCGGCCGCTGTCGCGCCAAGTGAAACAGAAGTAATTAAGATCAAAACAGCGGCGTGATGCAAAGCACGCCTTAAGACGATCAGGTTGCATTGGTTTTTCATATGTCTGCGTCGAGCGGATCACCCCGACTAGTTTAGGTCATTTCAACGAGATAAATAAACGGCTGCTGTGATAGCCGACACAATTTTACCGTAAGATCGGGTGTAGTATTAAAGTCATAAACTCGTGCTTCGTCGTTTGACAGTTATGGACGACCGCGAAAAATTGCCTCAGGGGTATTGGGAAATGACGGCCCCAAAGCTGTTCGAGGCTATCGGTTCGTCCGCCGCCGGGCTCTCGAGCCGCGAGGCTAAGGCGCGCCTGGCATCGATCGGTCCAAATTTGCTTGAGATCCGAAGGGATGAGACCGCTCTTCGGTTACTCATAAAACAATTTACAAGCCCACTGGTGCTGATCCTGATCTTTGCCGTTGCGGTGTCCGTTTTTGTTGGTGAATGGACAGATGCGGCCGTCATTTTTGCCATCGTCCTGGGCAGCGGCATCATCTCGTTCGTCCAGGAATATTCAGCCGGCAATGCGGTCGCCAAACTCCGAGCTCGTTTGCGTCACCGTGTCAACGCCTTTCGTGACGGCATCCAAAAGCAGATCGACGCCGAGAGTATTGTTCCGGGCGATGTCGTCATTCTATCGGCCGGAAGCCTGATCCCGGCGGATGGGGTTGTCATTGAGGCAAACGACTGCTTTGTAAATCAGGCCGTGCTCACCGGCGAGACCTTTCCGGTTGAGAAGGACGTTGAACCTGCAATGCACGACGCCACCATCGCCGAGCGGACGAACTGTGTATTTATGGGCACGTCGGTTCGCAGCGGCTTTGCCAGAGTTCTGATTACGCAAACAGCCAGGATGACGGAATATGGCAAGATCGCAGACCAGCTCAGTCTGCGGCCGCCGGAGACAGAATTTCAACGCGGCATACGTAAGTTTGGCATGATGCTGAGCCGGATAATGATCATGCTCGTGCTGGTGGTGTTTGCCGTCAATGTTGTGATGGAACGGCCTGCAGTCGAGGCCCTGCTCTTTGCGATCGCCCTCGCGGTCGGCATCTCACCAGAGCTGCTGCCGGCGATCATTACCATCAATTTGTCCAAAGGTGCACGGGAGATGGCACGCAGCGGCGTTATCGTTCGACGGCTCGATGCGATCGAAAATCTTGGCAGTATGGACATTCTCTGTACCGACAAGACGGGGACGTTGACTGAGGGCGTCGTCCGTCTCGACGCCGCCCTCGATACCTCTGGCAGCGGCTCGGATCGGGTGTATCGCCTTGCGTACCTTAACGCCCATTTTCAGTCCGGCATTCCAAATCCCCTCGACGAGGCGATCATTTCAGGCCGAGCCGTCGACATCAGCGGCACAAAAAAGCTCGGCGAGGTGCCCTATGATTTTACGCGCAAACGCCTGAGCGTGATGGTCGGCGATACCGGCGGCATTTCTAGCCTGATCACGAAAGGAGCTCTCGATAATGTGCTGGACGTGTGCACCGGCCTTCGCTCGGAAGAAGGTGTAATACCGCTGAGCCGCGAAATTCGGGTGAAGATAACCGCAAGATTTCAGGCATGGAGCGAGGACGGGTTCAGGGTACTCGGGGTTGCCGCCAGAGAAATGGGCAAATCGAATGAGGTTTCGCGTATGGATGAACGCGAAATGACGCTTGAGGGTTTTCTTCTCTTCCTTGATCCGCCGAAGAAGGACGCCGGTGCGGCCATCCGGGCCCTCGCGGAACTCAAGGTCGGACTGAAGATCATCACCGGTGACAACCGATTTGTTGCACGGCACGTTGCCGACACGGTTGGGATGCCAGTCGAGGGAATGCTGACGGGGACCGAACTCGCCGGGCTCGGTGACGAGGCTCTTATGCACCGTGCGGTGCATACGACGCTGTTTGTTGAAGTTGATCCAAATCAGAAAGAGCGTATTATCCGCGCCTTGCAGAAGATGGGCCATGTCGTCGGTTATATGGGTGATGGTATCAACGACGCTCCGGCCCTGCACGACGCCGATGTCGGGATCTCCGTCGAAGGGGCGGTTGACGTTGCCCGGGAAGCCGCAGATTTTGTTTTGCTCCGGTCAGGACTCGAGATCCTCGAAAGGGGGATCAAGGAGGGCCGTGTCACTTTTGCAAATTCGCTGAAATACATTTTTACGACCACGAGCGCTAATTTCGGAAATATGTTCAGTATGGCCGGGGCATCGCTCTTCCTGCCGTTCCTGCCGCTGCTGGCAAAACAGATCTTGTTAAACAATTTCCTTTCGGATATTCCGGCGATCGCGATAGCCGGTGACAACGTTGATCCGGAATACATCGCTGCTCCCCACCGATGGGATGTGAAATTTATTCGCAATTTCATGGTCGTGTTCGGGTTCGTGAGCTCGGTCTTCGATTTTATTACGTTCGGCCTGCTGTTACTGGTCGTACGCGCGGCCGAGCCTGAATTCCAAACCGGCTGGTTCATAGAATCGCTGCTCACTGAACTGGTTGTTGCTCTGATCGTTCGCACCCGACGTCCGTTCTATAAAAGCACGCCGGGCCGGTGGCTCTGGATCACGACACTGGCCGTGTCTGTTCTCACCATCGCGATCCCGTATCTACCGTACGCGAACGTTATGGGCTTTGTGCCGCTTCCGGTTTGGGTGACCGGTTTGATCGTGGCCGTAACGCTTATGTACGCGATCGTTACCGAGGCAGCGAAAAAGGCCTTCTATGCGCGAATGGGTGACGCAGTGTAGCGGCCTCAAAGGTAATTTGAATTGACCGGCGAGATGTCGGGGTACCCGGTGTCGAGCAGATTTTTTTGACCTTGACTGTAAATTTAACCCAAGTTCCAACCTTCTTCCCAAAACAGCCGCAATTGAGCGGTGTTAAAAAGTTCGATCTCATGGGGACAACCAGGGATGAAAAATCGGTTTCTTGAGAAGTTCGAGCCGTATATGCATTTTTTGTCAACGCGTCGTGATCTGACGCCATTTCCGAGCATCATCGGCAAATTGCTCGACACCATATTCGACGCGTCGTCGCCGTATCCGGTGCTCGAGACCGGCCTTGCGGCCTCCGCCTCGGTCACTGTCGCAGTGATCGCAGTAGATAGGAAAAGCACAATGCCGCAAAGACGCAGAAACGCAGAGATCGGAAAAATAGAGATCGTTTTCATTGGCACCATTCCTCGTTCTTCTGGATGTCCTAAATTTATCACAGGTTTACCACAAGCCTACGACTCGCAGATGGGGCCAATGGAAGACCTTGACCCTATGGGCTGGGCGTGATACAATGTTGCATACATAGTACAGGTGTGACACACGTGTGGTTTTTGTTGCGAAAAATCGTGAAAATTAAGAAAAATATCTTGCTAAGTGCAATATTATCAGTGAGTTGCCTGTCCCACACAGTAGGTGGGACACTTTGGGACAATCGTGGGACAAGGTCGAGGGAAACTGTTGAAAATAAAAGATATGCGATGGAAAACGCGAGATCGTGTTTTTTCAAAGACATACAGGATTTGGGGAGAAAATGAGACGAACGATCAATATTTCGGTGTCCGAGGAGATGTTCAATTACATTCAACAGGAGGCACGCTACGGGTCGGTAAGCGAGTATCTGCGCAGCCTGATCCATCGTGAACGCCAGCGACGAGAGGATTATGCCGCTCGGCCGCACGCTCCGCTTCGAAGGGCCAACGACGCCGGTGTCTTCGCAGAGGCACTCGAACAGCTTGAACGTCTAAAGGCGATCCTGCAAAAAACGGAAACGGATGACGATTAATGGCGCGTCGCGAGTTATTTGAGCCGGGTTCTCGGTAGTTCCGTATTGCGTTTTCGGTCGATCCGCTGTAAATTCCTTGCAGACCTTTCCCCCATTCAAAATTCGCATTTCAAGGAGCTTGCTTCAAAATGAAGAACCCGTTTCTCGAGAATTTCAAACCGTATATCCCGGATGCGTCGACACTGCGCGAGCTGACGCCATTTCCGCTGATCGTCGGCACACTGCTCGGTATTATTTTTGGAGCGTCATCGCTGTATCTGGTGCTCAAGACGGGACTTACCGTTTCAGCGTCGATCCCGGTAGCGGTAATTGCGATCACGCTGTTTCGCCTGCTGTCGAAGATCGGTATGCGAGACGCCACGATACTCGAATCGAACGTCATGCAAACAGCCGGCAGCGCAGGCGAGTCTATTGCTTTCGGCGTCGGCGTCACGATGCCGGCGATCATGATCCTCGGCTTCGATCTAGACTTTACGCGGGTTATGCTAGTGGCGGTGATGGGCGGCCTGCTCGGCATCCTGATGATGATCCCGCTTCGCCGGGCATTGATCCGCGACCAGCACGGCTATCTCAAATATCCGGAGGGCACGGCATGTGCCGAGGTGCTGAAAGCCGGTGCGTCAAAAGAGTCCCGTGACGCCTCGCACGAAGCGGGAGCTGACGGCGACGACGATGCGGCGCTTCGCGGCGGTAAGATCATCGCGATCGGTTTTGCGATGGGTTTTATCTTCAACGCACTGATGAAGGTCCTGTTCTTTTGGAAGGAGTCACCAGGCTATGATTTCACCAACAAGGGCTTCAAGGGCGGGTCGGTCAGTTCGGACAATGACCCGACCCTGCTTGGCGTCGGGTATATCATCGGCCCGAAGATCGCCGGATTAATGATGGGCGGCGGCGTGCTTTCGTACCTCGTTCTTATCCCGATGATCAAATTTTTCGGCGATTCGCTGACGTCGCCGGTCGCTCCGGAATTGAGCAAGACCATTGCCGAAATGTCGCCTTCCGGCGTGCGAAGCGCCTATGTGCTCTATATCGGGGCCGGAGCCGTTGCGATGGCCGGCATTATTTCGCTTGTCAGAAGCTTGCCGACGATCTGGCACGGCCTCAAGGGCGGGCTCGCCGATCTTCGCGGCGGATCAAGCGAAGGAGCGGGCAAATTGCCGAGGACCGATCAGGATCTGTCGATGAAGTGGGTCGTTGTCGGTGTCGTGCTGCTGATCGCCGGGATCATGCTGTTCCCGCAGTTGGGACTGAGCATCTTTCAGCATCCTTTCGTATCGTTCTTCGGTGCGGTATTGATCATCATTTTGGGGTTCTTGTTCGTGACGGTCTCTTCGCGTTTGACGGGTGAGGTTGGTTCATCGTCTAATCCGATCTCGGGCATGACGGTCGCGACCTTGCTTATCACATGTCTGGTATTCCTCGGACTTGGTTGGACTACTGCGGACCCGTATTTTGTTACGGCTCTATCGATCGGCGGTATCGTCTGTATCGCTGCGTCCAACGGTGGTACGACCTCGCAGGATCTGAAAACCGGATTCTGGGTGGGAGGCACGCCGCGAAATCAGCAGTTAGCGATCCTTGTTGGGGCCCTGGCCTCTGCACTCGTACTGGGTTCGCTTCTTATATTCCTTAATAGTTCGAGAACCTACTATCAAAAGGTCGATCCTGCATCACCCGAGGCAAAAGTGATCGTACCGAAAGAAAAGTTCTTCACTGAGGGCGGAAAGGCAAAAGTCGAAAAGGCCGGAGGCAAGTTCAAGGACACCGACACTGCCGAATACCACGTCTGGCAAAATACTGAGCCTAAAGACGGCCAGATCGGCAAATATCTGATCGACGCGTCGGGCAAACCTGTCTACTTTGTCGACCCGGGCATCAATGGGATTCTTAAAAAGGACGACGAGGGCAAGGACCTTGAGCGGTTCGATGCGCCGAAGGCAACGCTGATGAGCTATATCATCAAGGGGGTGCTCGGGCAGAATCTGCCATGGGGCCTTGTCATCCTCGGGGCCATGATCGCTGTCGTGCTGGAACTCGCCGGAGTGCCGTCGCTCGCGTTCGCGGTCGGAATCTATCTGCCGATCTCGACCTCGACGCCGATCTTTATAGGCGGTATCGTCCGATATCTGGTCGACATTTACCTTAAGCGAAAACTCGCAAAGCAAAACCTGACTGAGGACCAGATCCTCGCCGAAACCGACAAATCGAATGGCGTCTTGCTCGCCTCGGGCTACATTGCCGGCGGAGCGATCGCCGGGATACTGATCGCGGTCTTCGCGGTCATCGAGAGCCTGAAGCTATTTCAGGATGGAATGGAGAAATGGTCGCACGGCAGCAATCCTTTCTACGAGGGAGCGGCTTCCGATATCCTCGGCCTGCTGCCTTTCCTCGGTTTAGCGGTGGTACTGTACTTTGTGGGTCGGGAGTGGCTGCTTGCCGGTAAGAAGAGCAGTTAGTTCCTCGGTTTTGACGTTGAATTACGTTTTCGAGCGCGACACGCTATACTCTTAGCGTGTCGCTTTTCCAATTGATCGACAGTCGATCTGACAGTTATTTTTCATCCGTATCATCTTGATCATTATGGTTGTCCATACTTTACGAGGTGCCTCTCTGCTGCTCGCCGGGACAGTTCTCGGCATGGCTTCAGCGTGTTCAGTGGTTTCGCCGAATAATAGCTCGGAGGCAAAGCCCGCCACCAACTACACCTCAACAAAATCAGCCGAACCCGCAAAGGCTGACGGAGGAGCCAAGATCGCGATAGATCCGAACGGACCGGCCGATACCGTTCGGGTGTTTTACAAGCATTTGCGTGAGAAGAAGTTTCGCGAGGCGATCTTCTTGACCAATCTGCGTCCGGCCGTCGAGGGCCTTACCGAGGCTGAACTTGCTGAATTTGCAGTCGATTTTGAGGCTTTAGCGGGACAGATCCCGGCCGACGTGCAGATCAACGGAGAGATCGTCAGCGGTGATCAGGCTACCGTTACCGCTAATTTGCCAGATCCGGACGAAGACGGTAAGAACTCGATCCAGGAGATCAAGCTAAAACGTTCCGGCGACGTTTGGATAATTCAAACCGTCGACGAAACGGCGGCGGCAAAAATCAAAAAGGACGGCAAAGCGTACCTTTACAACCTGCGGATCGAGACTCACGAAGAAGAAGCAAAGAAAATGCTTGAACGTATTTCAAAGGCGCAGCTTGCTCATTCGCTCCAAAACGGCGGGGTGTTCACCGATATGGCAACCTTGATCACATCCGGTTTGTTGCCCGAAGACATCACGTCTAGCGCCTCGACCGGTTATAGATATTCGATCAAGGTCGATGAGAACAAGATCAGCTATTTTGCCACGGCTACGCCGGAAACGTATGGCAGATCCGGACGCCTTTCGTTTCTGCTTCAACTCGATGGAAAGGGCATTTCCCACGTAACCAGCAAGGATACCCGCGGTCAACCGATGAAAAAGTAGAACAAAATGTAAAAAAATGCGCAAACTGTTTTGGTTTGGGTGTACTATTGGTCTTAGACATTCTTTCAACAGGTTCTTGATCGGGGGCACAGTTCAAACTTGATGATCAGAAAGCTAATTTCGAGACTAAACCGCTCGTTGTCGGAAAAGATGGTTCCGCCCCGCCGGCGTTACACTGCACCTGTCAAGGTGTGGTTTGACCCTGATATAAATTCCGAACGGCACCGTGCCGCCGCAATGAGTTCGTGCATCATCGGTGAAACGGTCGATATGAGCCGATCGGGCATCGGCTTTTTGTCGCCTTCGATCCGGATCAGCGAAAAATACCTTGTTGGACACGAACGCCGTTTGAATATAGAGATCGATCTTCCCAACGGAAAGGTGCGGATCTTGGCGATCGGCAAGCGTTACAAAAAGGGAGGTGCCGGTGCGGACGATGATCGATTTTTGATCGGGGCCGAGATCGTTGGATACGAATCGGGCAGCGAAGAGGCATATATGCATTTTTTGAAGCACGGGCGGCGCTCGCGGAAGGCCGCCGGGGCCCTCGAACTCGGCATCGATTAGCCGGATCTGTCGTTAGTGTTTGAGCGCGGGTTTTCGGGCCCGCGTTTCTTTGTTTTTCCGAATGATCGATATATTAGGTTACTTATGGCAGACAAGATAGGGATCGGTATTATCGGTACCGGCTTTGCACGAAAGGTGCAGATCCCGTCCTTTCTCAATTGTGAAGGGGTGAGTATCACATCGGTCGCCAGCTACAAACTCGAAAACGCCCGGGCTGCGGCAGCCGAGGCCAATGCCGGGCATTTTACAGATGACTGGCGGCAGACCATCGTTCGCGAAGACGTTGATCTGGTCTGCATCACCACACCGCCGCCCGAGCATCGCGAAATGACGCTTTTCGCGATCGCCCATGGCAAACACATTTTGTGCGAAAAGCCGATGGCGATGAATGTCGACGAAGCTACCGAGATGACGGTTGCCGCTGAACGCTCGTCCAAACTCGCGTTGATCGACCACGAACTTCGGTTTCAGCCGGGCCGTCAGAGCGCTTACAAAATGCTTCGCGATGGTGTGATTGGCAAGATCCGTCACGTCAAGTCATTCTTTCAGGCACCGCATCGCGGCGACCCGATGCTGCCCTGGAATTGGTGGTCCGATGTGGCCGCCGGGGGCGGGGCACTCGGGGCGATCGGGTCGCACGTCATCGATTCGCTGCATTGGTTCCTCGGCACCGATATCACATCGGTCGCCTGTCAACTTCAGACTGATGTTGGCGAGCGTCGCGATGACACCGGCAGTATGCGGGCGGTGACAAGTGACGACAGCTGCTATTTGCTGCTCAAATTGGCCGACGGCGAACTAACCTCCGGTGCGAGCGGGATCGCATCGATCTCGATGACCGAAGGGCCGCACTATATGAACCGTGTCGAATTTTATGGCACCGGCGGCACGCTCCGCGTCGACCACCTTGGCGAGGTTTTCGTGGCCGGATCGGGCGCTACCGATTGGAATGCGGTCCCAACCGATCTCGGTAAGCATTTGCCGGGGATGCCCGACACCGGGTTTGCCCGCGGATTTATGGCGATCGCCCCGGTGATCGTCGCAGCGATTCGTTCGGGACGGACCGAGGTCGAGCACGCCGCAACGTTTACCGATGGCCTGCGGGTTCAAAAGGTACTCGACGCTGCTCGTGTGTCGAACGAGTCAGGGATGAGCATCAGTATTTCGTAACGGCTGCCTATGCGAAGAGCGATCGAGATATTTGCCGGGACCGCCGCTATTGTGGTCGTCGGATTTGTACTATTCTTCTTTATTTTTGCTGCATCGATCACCGAGCGTGTTTTGAACCCGGTCATTAATAAGCCGCCATATTCCGTCAGCGAAAGGGCTGCAAAATTGCACGAAACGCTGTTCGTGGCCGATATGCATGCCGATTCATTGTTGTGGGGCCGAGATTTGAACGCCGATGCAGCCGTCTCGCAGGTCGATGTGCCAAAACTCGTCCGCGGTAACGTTGCACTTCAGGCCTTCACCGTGGTTACAAAAACGCCTCGCGGGTTAAACATCGAGCGCAACGACGACAGTACCGACAACATCCTGCTGCTTGCTCTTGCACAGCGGCAACCGCTCGAAAACCTCAACAGCCTGACCATGCGGGCACTGTGGCAAGCCCGGCGGCTGCACGAATACGCCGACGCGTCCGGCGGGAGATTGATCATCATCGAGAATAAGCGCGACCTTGCGGCGTTTGTCGAGCGTCGAAAAACGCAAAAGGCCGTCGGCGGCTGGCTCGGTATCGAGGGGGCACACGCTCTTGACGGCAAACTCGAAAACCTGGACACACTGTATCATGCGGGTTTCAGAATGATCTCACCGACGCATTTTTTTGACAACGACATCGCCGGCTCGGCTCACGGTATCGAGAAATACGGCCTTACGGACAAAGGGCGTGAGTTCGTTCGACAGATGGAAACTCGCCGAATGCTGGTCGATCTCGCCCACGCATCGCCGAGGACGATCGACGATGTATTGGCGATCGCGACGCGACCGGTGGTCGTCTCGCACACTGGCGTCAGGGGGACTTGCGACAATAACCGCAATCTCTCGGATGACCAGCTTCGCCGAATTGCCGCTACCGGCGGCGTGATCGGGATCGGGTTTTGGGACACCGCCGTCTGCGGCGAGGACGCACTAAGCATTGCGAAGGCGATAAAGTACGCTGCCGGCATCGCCGGCGTCAAACATGTCGGGCTCGGCTCCGACTTTGACGGTTCGGTAAAGGTGCCGTTCGACACAAGCGGCGACGCCCTGATCACCGAAGCTCTCATCGCCGAGGGTTTCAGTGACGCCGACATCGCCCTGATTATGGGCGGCAATATTCTCAGGCTGTTGTCGGAAGCCATGCCCGAATGACAGAGATCTGAAACTGTGTCTTCTAAACAAGCCGCTAAAATTGTATAATCACCCGAAGACCTCCGGAATTCGTGGTCGGCCTGCACCGGTGGGGTGGCCCTACAGGATCCATACTTATAGACCCTTTGGCAGAGATGATGTGTTCGGCGACAGGACCGAACGCTAAGGTAAAAGGAGCATTTCATGAAAAAGTTCTTCGCAGTGTTTGGTTTAATTGTCCTCGTTTTGTTTGCCGCGGCTGCGTTCTTCCTGCCGCTTGAAAGCTCCGAAGCTCAGTCTGACCTCGGTGTGGATCCGGCCGAGCCCGATATGCCCCGCATTTGGGACAGATCGCGCTCGACCTTCGGCAAGGAAGAGTTTTTGAAAGAGCGGGCAGATGCCTACGCCATTAAGCGCGGCATCGTCGACGGCAAACTGCCCGATCCTGGCCTCAGATCCTCCGCTGTCGAAAAAATGGAAAAGCAGGAGGTCGCACGTGACCGTATGCCGGACTCGGACTCTAAAAATGCACTGCTCGCCGCGTGGAGTCCGATCGGGCCTAATCCGATCCCAAATGGCTCATTTCCGTGGTCAGGCCGCGTGATCTCGATCGCGGTCCATCCTACCAATCCGAACATAGTGTATGTCGGCGCCGCGCAAGGCGGCCTTTATCGTTCGACGGACGGCGGTACCAATTGGACCGCGTTGATGGACAACGCATTGAGCCTCGCGATCGGAGCGATAGCAATCTCACCGTCGCAGCCCGAGACCATATACGTCGGAACTGGTGAACCAAACTTCTCATCGGACAGCTTTTTCGGTGTCGGCATATACCGGATCGACAATGCCAGCACGACAGCCAATATCTCCGGGCCGTTCAATAAAACGGCGGCGAACGCCGACATCTTTACCGGCCGTGGGATCGGCGAGATCATCGTCCACCCGACCAATCCAAATGTGATCTTCGTGGCATCGACCTCAGGTGTCGGCGGCATCTCGGGTTCGGCCAACAACGTGTTGCCGTCTCGCGGCATTTACCGGTCGGACAACGCCGCCGGAGCGTCACCGACCTTCACCAAAATGACCGGACTTGCGGCAAACGCAAATGCCAGCGTCCGCGAC
Source organism: Pyrinomonadaceae bacterium (assembly GCA_019694345.1). Taxonomy (GTDB): domain Bacteria; phylum Acidobacteriota; class Blastocatellia; order Pyrinomonadales; family Pyrinomonadaceae; genus OLB17. Next base: position 92,922 of record JAIBCA010000001.1, read on the forward strand.
CTGGCGATCGACCCCAATGACCCGAATATCCTGATCGCGAACGCCATCATCGGCGGCGGTACGGGCGGCATTTACCGTTCGACGAATGCGATGGCGGCCGACCCGACGACAGCGACCTTTACGCTGGTCGAGGTTTTCAACAGCACATCCACGAGCGAACTGACGGCCGAATTTGCCGCGATCCACCCGGTCGGAAACGCCGATGCGACCTTCTACGCCGCGACTGGAAATTTGGGCGGTCGTGTGCTGCGTTCGACCAATGGCGGTGCGACGTGGGTTCAGCAGATCGATAACAATTTCTGTACCCCGCAGTGCTTTTACGATATCGGCGTCGCGGTCGATCCGACCAACGCCGACAAGCTCTATCTCGCCGGTTCTCCGAATATGGTCATCGGATTTTCGACCAATGCCGGTGTGTCATTCACCAATTCAGGTGCGGGCGTTCACGTCGATTCCCACGCGATCGCCGTCTCACCGTCAGATCCGAATACGCTCTACCTCGGCACCGACGGCGGTATCTATAAGTCGATCAACGGAGCCTCATCGCTAACCTCGCTCAACAACAGCCAGTTTTTCGCGACGCAGTTCATGGGCATCTCGGTCCACCCGACCGACCCCAATTTCACGATCGGCGGCACCCAGGACAATGGTACCAATTACTACAGCCCTGCGGGCACTTGGGCACGCGTTGACGGCGGCGACGGCGGTTACACCGTCATCGATCAGAACGCTGCCGACACGACCAATGTCCGGATGTACCACACCTATTACAACTCGATCTCCGGTGCCTTGGTCGGCTATGCGACGCGCGGTACAACGTCAGCAAGTTGGGTTTTTCGCGGGTGCAATGGTGCGGCCGCTAACGGCATAAACTGTACAGATACCGCGGTACTCTTTTACGCCCCGCTTGAGTCTGGCCCCGGCAATCCGAACACGATCTATTACGGCACCGACCGGGTTTACCGCTCAAACGATACGGGTGTCAGCCACACCGTGGTCAGCCAGGCACCGATCGAGTCGGGGGTCGCTGTCAGTGCCATCGGCATTTCGCCGCAGGATGACAATGTCCGGCTCGTTGGCCTCGCCAACGGCGGAATTTACGGCACGACGACCGGTTCTTCGACCTTGACCAATCTCGATCTTGGCGGTACGATCCCCAATTTCTTTATTTCGCGGGCCGTCATCGATCCGAATAACGTGAACACGGCCTACGTGACGATGTCAGGCTTCGGCTTTGCACAGGTTTACAAGACGACCAACCTCAACAGTGGTACGCCGACCTGGACGCCGGCTGCCGGTTCCGGCGGTACTGCACTGCCGCTCGTGCCGGTGAGCGGTTTCGTCGTCGATCCGCTCAATTCCAATACGCTCTACGCCGGCACGGATATCGGCGTTTACAAGTCTTCGGATGCCGGAGCGACCTGGGCACCTTTCGGTACCGGGCTGCCTCGTGTTGCCGTTTTCGACATTGCGATCGCTCCGGGTTCGCCACGCAAGCTGCGTATCGCGACACACGGCAAAGGAATGTACGAGATCAGCCTGGCGACCGCACCGGTCGTTCGATCGCCGTTCGACTTTGACGGTGACAACAAGACGGACGTATCGATCTTTCGTCCCGCACCCGGCGAATGGTGGTACTCGAAGAGCAGCAACGGCGGCAACGGAGCCGTGACGTTCGGAACTTCGTCCGATACGCTGACGCCGGCCGATTACACTGGCGACGCCAAGACGGACATCGCATTTTTCCGTCCGTCCACCGGCAACTGGTACGTGCTCAGGAGCGAAGACCTGACGTTCTACGCGTTTCCGTTCGGCACGACGGGTGACGTTCCGGTACCGGCGGATTACGACGGTGACGGCAAGTCAGACGCGGCTGTGTTCCGTCCGTCGGCCAATACCTGGTACATAAGCAATTCGGGCGGCGGCACGACCATCACCGGGTTCGGTGCGGCGGGCGACCTGCCGGTACCGGCCGATTATGACGGCGACGGCAAAGCGGATGTCGGCATCTATCGTCCGGGCCCGGGCCAATGGTGGATCCAGCGGAGCACGGCGGGCCTGCTGGCGGTGCAGTTCGGCCAGACGGGCGACAGGACCGTTCCGGGTGACTATACAGGCGACGGCAAGGCGGACATCGCGTATTTCCG
>JAIBCA010000021.1 GCA_019694345.1 Pyrinomonadaceae bacterium
GAGCGAAAAGCTCGAACGCTACACTGATCTGCTGACCGCGATCGTTTCGACGATAAAGTTAAGCGACAAGCCCTTCGACATCGACGAACTCGCCTCAAAATTTCGGGCCAAGCGCCAGATCGGCTAACTACAGAAAATGAGGCATCTTATGAAGGATCTATTCAGGAAAGCCATTGTCGCGGCGGTAGTGATGACGGCGGTTTCCTCGGCCGCCGCACAGCGAAACGGGAGCGTGTCGGACAGCGATATCGCCGGCGGCCTCAAGGAGGCGTTGTCCAAGGGCGTTTCGACGGCGATCAAATCGCTCGGAAAAGAGAATGGGTTTCTCGGCAACGTCCGCGTCCGTATCCCGCTTCCAAAGTCACTGCAAAAGATCGAAAAGGTACTTCGGGTCGCTGGCCAGGGAAAGGCTGTTGACGAGTTTGTTGCGTCAATGAATAACGCTGCCGAAAAGGCCGTGCCAGTCGCCGTTGATGTTTTTGCCGATGCCATCAAAAAGATGACCTTCGATGATGCCCGCCAGATCCTCTTCAGTGGCAAGGACGATTCTGCTACCCAATTCTTTCGCAAAAATAGCGAGGAAACCTTAAGAGTGAAGTTCCGTCCGATCGTCGATGAATTTACGGAAAAGACCGGTGTCACGCAGAAATACAAGGCAATGATCGGCAAGGCCGGGTTTGCCGCACAGTTCCTCGGCAAGGATGCAACAGATATTGACGGCTATGTCACGCAAAAGGCACTCGACGGACTGTTTCTCCTGATAGCCGACGAGGAAAAAAAGATACGTAAAGACCCTCTCGGACGCACCACGAGCCTGCTTAAGAAAGTATTTGGGATACTACGCTAACTACAATAGATGACCTGGCAAAAAGTCATTTTCGTCCTGTTGGTCCTGATCTGTCTGTCGCCGTACGGTTCGCCCCCGCTGGCGTTGGCGATGGGCCTCGCGATCGCATTATCGATCGGCAACCCGTTTCCTGAACTTGGCGGAAAGCCGACAAAGTATCTCCTACAGGTATCGGTCGTGTTGCTTGGGTTCGGGATGAATCTCGGGGCGGTCGTTAAGGCGGGCAAGGACGGAATTCTATTCACGATCGCCACGATCTTCGGCACGCTCATACTCGGAGCGTTGGTAGGTAAACTTCTGAAGGTTCGTGCCAAGACTTCGACGCTCATCTCCAGCGGCACGGCAATTTGCGGCGGCAGTGCGATCGCCGCGGTGGCTCCGGCGATCGATGCCGATAAGGACGAGATGTCGGTCTCGCTTGGCATCGTGTTCGTTCTCAATTCGGTGGCGCTGTTTCTGTTTCCGTTGATCGGGCACGCTCTGGACCTTTCGCAAAACCAGTTCGGCGTATGGTCGGCGATCGCCATTCACGACACTAGTTCGGTCGTCGGAGCGTCGAGCGTGTATGGACCTGAGGCGCTTGCGATCGCAACAACGGTCAAACTCGCCCGGGCACTCTGGATCGCTCCCGTCGCACTTCTCTTTGCGTTCATCTATCGCGACAAAGATTCCACCGCAAAGACAAAGGTTGCGATACCCTGGTTCATCTTCCTATTTCTAGGGGCGACCGTCGTTCGGAGTTACGCTCCCGTGACGGTCATGATCCCGAGCGTTTTTGACGCACTTGTCAACGTGGCCAAGGCCGGAATGACCCTAACCCTATTCCTCATTGGAGCGAGCCTAACACGAGAGACGATCAGATCGGTCGGCGTTCGCCCGCTTTTGCAGGGCGTCGCACTCTGGATCGTTATTTCGCTCGTTGCGCTCGTTGCCGTACTTCGCATTCTCTGACCCGAATTGCTAAAATACTCGTTTCGGCTGATCGCCAAAGTGTAGCCTGTAATGAGTATCAAGCAAATATCCGTGCGCGGGGCACGACAGCACAATCTCAAAAACATCGATGTCGATATTCCGCGCGATAAGTTTGTCGTGATCACCGGACTCTCGGGCTCGGGCAAATCTTCTCTGGCTTTCGATACGATCTATGCCGAGGGCCAACGGCGATACGTTGAGTCTCTGTCGGCGTACGCCCGACAATTTCTCGATCAGCTCGAAAAACCTGACGTTGACAGCGTCGAGGGCCTGAGTCCGGCGATCTCGATCGAGCAAAAGACCGTCTCACGCAGCCCTCGATCGACCGTCGGGACGGTAACCGAGATATATGATTTTCTGCGTTTGCTATTCTCGTCGGTCGGCCAGCCACATTGTCATCAGTGCGATGCCCCGATAACACGGCAATCGGTCGATCAGATCATATACGGCGTATCCGACTTGCCCGAAGGCGAACGCGTCATGATACTCGCGCCGATCGTCCGCGGGCGAAAGGGTGAATTCAAGAAGGAACTCGAAAAGCTGCACAAGGACGGGTTCTTGCGGGCACGCATCGACGGCGAGCTGCGACAGCTCGATGAGGACATTATCCTCGACAAACGCAAGAATCACACGATCGAGGTCGTCGTTGACCGATTGTTGGTCAAGAATGGCGTTAAAGACCGCCTTGCCGAGTCGGTCAAGACGGCTCTCAAGCTTACCGGCGGTGCCGTGCTCATTTCGGTGATCGACGGCGACGAAAAGCTGTATTCCGAAAAGATGGCGTGCGTCAATTGCGGCATTAATATCGCCACTCTTGAGCCGCGTTCATTTTCGTTCAACTCGGCGTACGGGGCATGCAAGCGTTGTCAGGGAATCGGGACAGTGCTCGAGATCGACGCAACCAAGATCGTTCCTGACCAGAATGTTCCGGCAGGTAAGGTGGATTTCCTCTGCGGCATCGACCCGGCTGGGGCGACCTTTCTCAAGGCGGCTCTTGCGGCAATAATCGAAAAATTCTCGGGCGGCGACAAACTCGAACCGCCTACTGGCAAGGAAAGGTCCAAAACATCTCGACGCAAAAAGGCAAAGGATGGCGGCCCCGACGATAATGATCAGGTCCAGAGCTTGCTCGACATCAAGTTTGCCAATCTGCCCGCCGAGGTTCGCGATGCGTTTTTTAACGGAACGAAGAAGCGTCTGACGTTTCGCCACGGCGATTACAAGTACGAGCGTGATTGGCTCGGGGCAATGCGGGCGATGCGCGAGCGGATCGAAAATCCGCCTTCGGAAAAGATCAAGGCCGCTCTCGAAGAGTTGATAGCACCGACGCCGTGTCCGTCGTGCCGCGGCAGGCGGCTGCAGCCTGAGAGTTTGGCCGTTAAGGTCAACGGCTGCGGTATCGCGGACTATACAGAGCTGCCGATCTCGGAGGCCGCCAAGCGTTTTGCGGCCATCACGCTCAGCCCGCGTGACGAAAAGGTCGCCGGCCTTGTACTGCGCGAGATACAGAACCGCGTCAGCTTTCTCGACGCGGTCGGCCTCGGGTATCTGACACTCGATCGTGCGTCGGCGACGCTTTCCGGCGGCGAAGGCCAACGGATAAGGCTCGCAACCCAGATCGGCTCGCAGCTTCGCGGCGTCCTTTATGTTCTCGACGAGCCGAGCATCGGGCTTCATCCGCGTGATAACCGGCGATTGCTCGACACGCTGCACCAACTTCGCGACCTCGGCAACACGGTGCTCGTCGTCGAGCACGACGAAGAAACGATCGAGCACGCTGATTATGTCATCGACCTGGGGCCGCTCGCCGGTACGCACGGCGGCGAGGTGGTCGCGACCGGCACGCCGGCCGAGATCAAAAAGGACGAACGTTCGCTGACCGGCCAGTACATGAACGGCAAACTCGCGATCGAGGTGCCCGAACTCCGCCGCCTGCCCAACGGCCAGCGGATCACGGTCAGAGGTGCGCGGGCGTTCAACCTCAAGAATATCGACGTCGAATTTCCGCTCGGCCTCCTGACCGTGGTGACGGGCGTGTCCGGCTCGGGCAAATCTACGCTTGTCGAAGAGATCCTGTACCCTGCGCTTTACCGCCACGTTTACCGGTCGGCCGTCGAACCGCTCGAGCATGACGCAGTCGAGGGCCTCGATCTTGTTGACAAGATCATCGAGATCGATCAAAAGCCGATAGGGCGAACTCCGCGTTCGAATCCCGCGACATTTACGGGCTTGTTCTCGCCGATCCGCGACCTTTACGCGATGCTGCCCGAATCGCGTACGCGCGGCTACAAGGCCGGCAGATTTTCGTTCAACGTCAAGGGCGGACGCTGCGAGGCGTGCGAGGGCGACGGCATGAAACGCATCGAGATGAACTTCCTGCCCGACGTTTACGTCACCTGCGACGTCTGCCGCGGCAAGCGTTACAATCGCGAGACTCTCGCCGTCAAATTCAAAGGCCTCTCCATCGCTGACCTGCTTGAGACCACGATCGAAGACGCTCTGCCGCTGCTCGAGAACATTCCCTCGATCGCAAAGATACTGCAAACTTTACTCGATGTCGGCCTCGGATACATTCAGATCGGACAGTCTTCGACGACGCTTTCGGGCGGCGAGGCTCAACGCATCAAACTTGCCAAAGAGCTCGCGAAACGTGCGACCGGGAAAACGATCTACATCCTCGACGAACCGACGACCGGCCTTCACTTCGCCGACGTTCACAAACTGCTCGACGTCCTGCAAAAACTCGTCGACACCGGCAACACCGTAATCGTCATCGAACACAATCTCGATGTCATCAAATCCGCCGACCACATCATCGACCTCGGCCCCGAAGGCGGCTCCGGCGGCGGCAAAATAGTCGCCACAGGAACGCCCGAACAAGTCGCCAAAGTCCGCAAATCCTACACCGGCCAGGCCTTGAAGTCTGTTCTTTAGAATTGCAATTGTTTTCTGATGTCCTGCGATTTATCGATTTATCATAACTACTTTGGTATTCGGCTATGCCGTTCGATGTGCGGCGAAGCTGAGTATTTTGATTTGGGATCTTGATATTTCTTTCGGCTATGCCGTTCGATGTGCGGCGAAGCGGAGCTTCGCCGCACATCGATAGGCAGAGCTTCAAGAAAACATAGG
>JAIBCA010000079.1 GCA_019694345.1 Pyrinomonadaceae bacterium
GGCTGGATCGAAAGCGAAACACCGTCGAGCAGGCGCAGCCTGCCGCCGCGTACCTTGACCTCACGCACCAGATCGACTGCATCGATCCGCGTTCGCGAACGCGTGTCGAAAACGCCGACATTTCCGGCGGTATCGACGCGTATCTCAAACAGCCCTATCTGCACGCGATCCTCCGGCGTGATCAATTGCCTCGAGACGCGCACGCCGTTGACATAAACGCCATTGGTCGAGCCGAGATCGTCAACAAAAACACCACTCGCGGTACTGAGCAATCGGGCGTGTTTACTCGATATCTGCAGGCCGTCGAGCGTAATATCGCTTTTCGGGTCGCGGCCGATCGAGAGTTCCTTGCCGCCGCCGAACGTTAGCGACATCAGCAATTGCGGCTGGCCGCCCGCGGCGGGCTTTGTCGGGGCAGTTCCCGAATGGTCCATTTTGAAGACCATTGTCTTGGAGTGCCCGGGTTCGGCCAACTCGAAGGCATTGGCGAGATTATCAACCGCGACTGATCGCTGTCCCGCCGGCCCGGCATTCATCGGTGCCTGATCGCCGGGCGAGACAAACTCCAACTCCGGGCCGCCGATCCCAAATCTGATCATGTCGCCGTGATAGAGAGGCGTCGGAGCCGCGATCCGCTGATCATTGACAAAGGTGCCGTTGAAACTGTCGTTGTCCTCAACAACGTATCGTCCTGATTCCGACCGGATCACAGCGTGTTTTCGCGACACCATTATCGCTTTCGGGTCGAAACTGATGTCGCAGGCGGGATCGCGGCCGACAGAGATGCGTTCGCCCGTAAGTTCAAGCGGCGGCCGACCGGGTTGTTCGACAAATACGATCTTCGGTTTTGAACCCTTCGATAACGGTTCTTTTGGCGGCAAAGCCGGTTCTGCCGCAGGCGGCGGGATCGGCGTCGGTATATGAATAGGTTCTTTTGCTTTGACCGGCGGCGGAGCGACCGATTCTCGCAGGGTCTCAAACCAGACGACCTTGATCCGCGGCCCGTCAGTGCCGAATTGAACGACCTGGCCGGCCCTCAGTTTCTCGGGTGCTGCGATCCGGCGTCCGTCCAGAAACGTCCCGTAGCTTGAGTTCAGATCTACGATGTACCACCGGTCGTTGTCCCAGCGTAATTCGGCGTGCTTGCGGGAAACCATCGGGTGCGTATCGCTGGGAAAAGCGATATCGCATTCGAAAGGGTCGCGACCGATGCGCAGCACGCTTTTCGAAAATGGCTGCTCGGGCGACTCGTTGACATCGCTTTTGATCTCGGCGAGAATGATATTCATCACAAAAATAAGCGCTTCCGGACAACTTAGATTAGCAAACATCGACAAATTTGGTTAGTAAGGCCGCCATTGGAACAAACCTCGGTCAAGGAGACACAAAAAACATTCAATAAGATCGTGAATATGATTCAGATCATGATTATGCGAAGTCAACCAATTTAGAATTCTGTCTGGACACTGCTATGAAGGTCAGACTCCGAAAAAACACCATCAGATTCAGACTGACACAGGGTGAGGCCGCTCAGCTGCTGGGAACCGGTATCGTTAATGACATTACTTGTTTTGGCACCGGGGACGATCAGCGGCTCAGCTACTCGGTCAAAGCCGATGAACATTGCGAGAGAATGACGGCGAGAATTTTTGCTAACGAGATCGCAGTTACGGTGCCGGCGGACAAGTTGAACGAATGGCTGGCCGGCCCGCAGATCGAATTGGCCGGAGAGCAGACGATCGGTGTCGGCGAAACGATGAAAATTCGTATCGAAAAGGACCTTTCGTGTCTTAAGCCGCGGCCCGGCCAAGAAGACGACGACACATTTCCAAACCCGAGGCGGTCAGAAACCTGTTAATTCGGTAAAGGGCGAACCCATGAATGTAAGAACCAGCCAGATCAATTACCTGAACCCGACACTGATCGGTCTTGCGGCGTCGATGCTGCTGACCGCCCTTGTAGTGATCGGTTCACGAAATCTCGAGCATTTTGACTCGGCGCTTTTCGGCTACACGGTTGCGAGCGTAGTCGCATTCGGTGCGATCTTTTTCAGATACGCTTTATGGCTCCAGCGACCGGCGACTAGAGTCTATTTCAAACGCGGCATCCAGCTCTTTTTCCAACGAAGAAAGTTCGCTGCCAATACGGTGGACTCCTCAAAAACACTGGCTAAGAACTTGGTTGGCCAGCGGTTCATCTTCAAACGCGGAACGATGCGTTGGCTGATGCACTTCCTGATCATGTGGGGATGCCTGTCGGCGGCGGCCGTGACTTTTCCCTTGGTCTTCGGCTGGGTCCATTTCAACCTTGAGGGCGAGATGGGGTATCGAACCTACCTATTCGGATTTCCGTTGACGGTACTGAACGGCCGCAGCGTAATGGCATGGATCGTATTCCACGCATTGGATTTTTCCGCATTGATGGTCATCGCCGGATGTGCGATCGCCATTCAAAGGCGATTGCGAGATCGCGGTGCAATTGCCGTCCAACAATTCCTGCTCGATTTTGTGCCGCACCTGCTGCTGATCGCGATCTCAGTGTCAGGATTGATGTTGACTGCGTCCAGCCTCTGGTTCGACGGCTATATGTACTCGTTTATCGCATTGTCGCATCAGGCCGTAGTCATAATGACGATCTTTTTTCTGCCGTTCGGCAAGTTCTTCCATATTATCCAGCGTCCGGCATCGGTCGGTGTTGAGCTCTATCAATCACGTTCCAAGGAAATGGAGCAAGCCGCCTGCCCGCGATGCGACACGAAATTTGCGGCCCAAATGTGGGTCGACGATCTGAAAGGCGTGGTCACGGAACTCGGATTTGATTACACCCTCGAGGACGGGACAATGCTCCAGGATTATTGTCCGCGATGCAAGCGGATAATGCGCGGGTTGGCGTATTCAGGGCTTCCGAATAAGGCGGAGCCGGTATTTTACGGAACGAGGGCCGGCGAAGAATAGCCACAGACTTGAGTGATAGTTATGTCAAAAGTTGAGAATCTCGACAAGATAATCAAGGAGTTCGGACCGACCCTTCATGACGAGCCATACGGCGGTTGGCGAGCGGACCGCACGATCGACAGGGTCGTCAAGACCCACTGCCCGTATTGCGCCGTTCAATGCGGGATGAATCTGCTCGTTGAAGACGGACACGTGGTCGGTTTTGAGCCGCGGTACGACTTTCCCGTTAACGAAGGAAAGCTCTGCCCGAAAGGCGTGACCGCGTACTTGCAGGCACATCACCCCGATCGTCTTCAATATCCGCTGATCAAGCGCAATGGGGTATTTGAAAGGGCGAGCTGGGACGAAGCACTCGATCTGGTGGTGTCAAAGTTTCGGCAGCTCAAAGAAAATCACGGGCAGGATTCGCTGGCGATCTACTCCGGATCATCGCTTACGACCGAGAAGACCTACGTGATGGGCAAATTTGCCCGTGTCGGCCTGCAGACGCGATATGTCGATTACAACGGCCGGCTTTGTATGGTATCGGCCGCCGCGGGAAACAACAAGGCGTTCGGTGTCGATCGCGCGGCAAACCCCTGGAGCGACATTCCGCTTGCCGAGGTTCTGATGATCGCCGGAGCAAATGTTGCCGAGACATTCCCGATACTCAACAAATACATGTGGCAGCAGCGGGACAATGGCGGTATCTGGATCATCATCGACCCGCGCGAGACCGCGACCGCCCGACAAGGTGATCTGCATCTCCAACTCAAGCCGGGCACGGACGTCGCACTGACCAACGGAATACTGCACGTTATGATTACGGAAGGCTTTGTCGATGAAAAGTTCATCGCCGAAAAGACCAACGGCTGGGCCGAAACGCGAGCAGTGGTGCTCGAAAAATATACACCGGAATACTGTGCCGAGATCACCGGCGTACCTGCCGAAAAGATCATTCAGGCGGGCCGGTTATACGGCCGTGCGAAGACAGGGTTTGTCTTGCACGCACGCGGCATCGAGCATCATTCAAATGGTGTTGATAACGTGCTCAGCTATATCAATCTGGTTTTGGCGAGCGGCAAGATCGGAGCTCCGGGCCGCGGCTATGCCACGTTCACCGGCCAGGGAAATGGGCAAGGAGGCCGTGAACACGGGCAAAAGGCTGATCAACTGCCCGGGCAGCGCTCGATCAACAATCCCGAGCATCGAAAGCAGATCGCGGAGATCTGGGGAATCCCTGAGAGTGAAATGCCGCAGGCCGGAGTGTCAGTGGTCGAGATGTTCGAAAAGATGCGTGAGGGCGAGATCCGCGGGCTTATGTCTGTCTGCAATAACGTCATGGTCTCGCTGCCTGATACAAACAAGGTCCGCGAGTCGCTTGAGGGACTGGACTTTTACGTCTGTATCGACTTCTTTATGTCTGAATCAGCCCGGTACGCGGATGTGGTGTTGCCGGGAACCGCATGGTCCGAAGATGAGGGCGTGACGACGAACGGCGAAGGCCGCGTTCTAAAGATAAATAAGGCGTCGGAACCTCCGGGCGAAGCGAGACCGGACTGGTGGATCGTCAAGCAGCTTGCCGAAAGGCTGGGTCGAGGCAAATTCTTTCCATACGAGAATACGAGGCAAATGTTTGACGAGATGCGTGAGGCATCGCGCGGCGGCACGGCCGATTACGGCGGTATTAGCTGGGAGCGGATCGAGCGAGAGGACGGCGTGTTTTGGCCGTGCCCGACCGAAGATCATCCGGGAACGCCGAGAATGTTCGAAGATCGGTTTTACCATCCGGACGGCAAGGCGAGGTTTCATGCGGTCGAGTACAAAGGTGCGAACGAAAAGCCGGACGACGAATTTCCGTTGATAATGACAAGCGGACGGGTCGTATTTCAATATCTTTCGGGCAACCAGACGCGGCGGATCAAGTTTCTGGTCGATCAGTGTCCCGAGCCATACGTCGAGGTCCACCCGGAAAC
>JAIBCA010000078.1 GCA_019694345.1 Pyrinomonadaceae bacterium
CCGCACACATCGTCAACATAAAGGGCGGTTCGCATCTGGTCAGTTATGACGACTATGACACCGACGAGAATGAATGGGTGTCGTCCAAGCGCATCCGAAAGGTCAAATGAACGAACGTTACAGCCGGCAAATATTATTCAGAGAGATCGGCGCTGATGGGCAGAAAAAACTGCTCGCCTCGCGCGTGCTGCTTGTCGGTTGCGGAGCGCTTGGAGCGTCGCACGCCGAAATGCTTGCCCGCGCCGGCGTTGGCAAACTTAAGATAGTTGACCGTGACTTTGTTGAATACACCAATCTGCAACGGCAAACACTCTTCAGCGAGGATGACGCGGCTGAGCGGACGCCGAAGGCCATCGCCGCGAAACGGCGGATCGCCGCCATAAACTCCGATATCGAGGTCGAAGCGGTGATCGCGGATGTCAATCATTCGAATATCGAGTCGCTGATGAGGGGCTGCGACCTCGTTATCGACGGGACCGATAATTTTCAGGTCCGCTACCTGATCAATGACACATGCGTAAAGCTCGGGGTCACATGGATATACGGTGCCGCCGTTTCGAGTTACGGGACGACGATGACGATCATTCCGGGAGCGACGCCGTGCCTGCGCTGTATCTTTGACGAAATGCCTGACGCCGGCTCGGCGCCGACGTGCGATACGGCCGGCGTGATCATGCCGATCATCGCGACGGTTTCGGCGGTCCAGGTTACCGAGGCGTTGAAGCTGCTTGTCGGCGACACGTTGTCGCTCCATGGATCGCTGATGCAGTTTGACCTTTGGGCCAACGACCGTCAGCGGATAACACTTGATGTGCCCGACCCCAATTGCCGAACCTGCGGAAAGCGGATATTCGACTATTTGGATACCGAGACGCCCGAGTTCTCAGCCGCTCTCTGCGGACGAAATGCGGTTCAGGTCGCTCCGCCGCAGCCCGTAACGCTCGACCTCGAGCAGCTTGCCGCACGGCTGCAATTCATCGCTGCGGTCAATCAGAACGAGTATCTGCTCAGGTTTTCGTCCGGCGAACTCGAAATGACGTTGTTTCGGGACGGCCGGGCGATCGTCAAGGGAACGGACGACGTCGCTGCGGCCCGATCGATGTACGCGAGATTTGTCGGCAGTTGAGACAATATGTGATACTTTTCACAAGCGATCTACGCGTTACATATCGGAGGCGCAGATATGAACGACATTGCAATGAAAAGGCCCAGAGTGGTCATCATCGGCGGCGGATTCGGCGGGCTGTGGGCGGCCCAGTCATTGGCGAGGCTGCCGGTCGATGTGACGCTGATCGATCGAAAGAATCACCACGTTTTTCAGCCGCTGCTGTATCAGGTCGCGACCGCCGTGCTTTCGCCGGGCGAGATCGCCCAGCCGATACGCCGCATTCTCCACCGAAATAAGAATACCGAGGTCATTCTAGGCGAAGCCGTCAGTTTTGATAAAGACGCGCGGCACGTGGTGCTTTCGGACGGTGCGATCGTGCCCTTCGATTATCTGATCGTGTCGGCCGGTGCAAGGCACGCCTATTTTGGCAATGACGATTGGGAAACGGAGGCTCCCGGGCTGAAGACGCTTGAGGACGCGGTCGAGATACGGCGAAGGGTCCTGCTGGCCTTCGAAATGGCCGAGCGCGACGCGTATCTGGCCGGCGACCAAAGGACACTCACGTTCGTGGTCGTTGGCGGCGGCCCGACCGGGGTCGAGCTCGCCGGTGCGATCGCCGACATTGCCCGAAAGGCGCTTGCGAAAGATTTCAAGGCGATCGATACATCTACGGCGCGGGTTATCCTTTTTGAAGGGTCGGATCGTGTGCTCGGCACCTTTGCCGGCGACCTCTCGGAAAGTGGTAAGTCGCAACTCGAAGATCTCGGCGTCGAGGTGCGGCTGAACAGTTTCGTGACCGAGATCGAATCGGGCCGTGTGAAGGTCGGCGACGAATGGATCGACTGCGACGTCGTGTTGTGGGCGACCGGCGTCGCGGCTTCGCCGCTCGGAAAGGCTCTGGGCGTGGCGACCGACAAGGCGGGCCGCGTGCTGATCGAGCCCGACCTGTCGATACCGGGCTGCCGAAATATTTTCGTGATCGGCGATATGGCGTCGCTGATGCAGGAGAGCGGTGAACCTGTGCCCGGCGTGAGCCCGGCGGCAATGCAGATGGGCGTCGCGGCCGCGGCAAATATCGCCCGCGACCTAAAGAGCGAACCGCGTCAAGACTTTAGGTATGTAAATAAGGGCACAATGGCGACGATCGGCCGCAGCAAAGCGATCGCCGAGTTGGCCGGTATGAAGTTCAAGGGCTTTGTCGCGTGGCTGATGTGGCTGTTCCTGCACGTTTTTTTCCTGATAGGTTTCCGTAACCGATTTGCGGTGATGTTCGAGTGGTTTTGGGCATATTTGACCCGTGAGCGAAGCGCCAGATTGATAACAGGTGACGCCGAAGAGCTTGGCGAGGCGACCAGGTTGATCCGCGCCAGATCGGCACCGGACCGATCAGAGCAGAAGTAGAGCTCGTTGGGGCCTTGCGGTGCTCTTCTTTCGATGGTGTCTTTTTTGTTTGAAGTGTGGTTAAATTTTTACGTTTCGATAACTGGTTCAGAATCGCAATAAATGAAGAAATATCTACTTTTGCCGATAATTTTCGTCTTACTTTCGACCGTGATATCGGCTGTCGAACCGATGGTCTGGTCGGTCAATTCGCGTGCAAACGTACTTAAAGGTAACGCTCAAGGCGTCTCGATCGACGATACGGGCACGTTGACCCTCGCACCGGATCTGGCGGAGATCTTCAAAACGGAACAGCCGTACATTTGGTCACAGGTCATTGATAGTGCCGGATATAACTATTTGGGCACCGGCGGCGATGGCAAGGTATTCAGGGTCGATCAGGCGGGCAAGGGCACGCTGTTTTGCGACCTGGCCGAGATAAATGTTTCCGCAATGGTGCTCGGTAAGGGCGGCGAACTGTACGCGGCGACGATGCCGGACGGCAAGGTGTACCGCATCGACGCATCGGGCAAGGCTGAGACATACTTTGACCCGAAGGAGAAATACATCTGGGCTCTCGCCTATATGCCGGACGGCAGTCTGGCGGTCGCGACCGGTGACAACGGCAAGATATTTAAGGTCAAAGCGGCAAACTCAACTCCTGAAAGCTCGTTGCTTTTTGACACGAGCGAATCGCACATTATCTCGCTCGCGGCGGACAAGCAGGGAAATCTCTATGCGGGCTCAGATTCGAATGGGATCGTTTACAGATTCGGACCGGACGGGCGGCCATTTGGCCTGATGGACTCAGCTCTTCGGGAGATCCACGATTTGGCGATAGGGCCCGACGGATCGTTATTTGTTCTGGCACTCGGCGAATCGGCATCGGCAAAGCCCGCGGAGGCCACGGCTACGGCTGCGGCGACAACTGCGACGCCCGAGACCAAGCCGGTGGCGGTCGAAAAGCCAAATCCGCTTAATCCAGAAACACCTGCCAAGAGCCGGTATGATCTGACGGCCGCGAAATCAGCTGTTTACCGCATCTTGCCCGATGGGTCGAACGACCTGCTTTGGTCCTCCGGGACGGTGACCGGCTTTTCGCTTCTGCCGCACCCGGCCGGTAACGGCGTACTGATGGGAACGTCGGACAAGGGGCGTATCTACAGTCTTTACAATGACGGCCGCGAGGTCATGCTGGTTCAGACGGGTGCGGGTCAGATCTCCGGACTGCTGGCCGTTGAAAAGGGCTTTGCGGCAACGTCGAGTAACCAGGGGTCGCTGTTCAAGCTTGTGTCGGGCCCGCCGAAAGACGGCAGCTATGAATCTGCCGTACTTGACGCCAAGGCGACAGCGGCGTGGGGCCGAATTTGGTGGCGGGCGAGCGGGAGCGTTTCTATTCAGACCCGCAGCGGAAACACCGAGAAGGCTGACGAGACGTGGAGCCAGTGGAGCTCGGCTATGACCGATCCGAAAGGCGGCCAGGTCGCCAGTCCGAAAGCCAGATATTTTCAATGGCGTGCTGTTTTCAAGGCGGACGGCGCCGCGGCGACGCTGAGCGAAGTGAACGTTTCGTTTTCGCCGGTGAATATTGCGCCCGAGGTCCTTTCGATCCAGGTGCTGCCGACCAACGTCGGCCTTGCGGCCAATCCGCCGGTCCAGGTGGATCCGAATATCGAGCTTTCGGGGATGGATCCGGTCACATTCGGCATACCGAACGCGGCGGTTCCGCCGAGGCGGCTGTTTCAGAGGGCGGCGACCTCACTGCAATGGACGGCTGAGGACCGGAACGGTGACAAACTGGTATATGACCTGTATTTTAAGGAGGTCGGGGATCGCGATTTCAAATTGCTGAAGGCCGATCTGACCGACAACTTTGCGGCGATCGACGGCCAGTCTTTGGCGGACGGACGGTATATTTTCAAAGTCGTCGCCCGCGACGCACCCTCAAATCCGGCCAAGCTCACGCTGACCGGCGAACGAGTGACCGAACCGGTCGATATCGACAATACTGCTCCCGTGGTCACAGCGGCCGGGACGCCCGTGATCTCCGGCGACAAGGCTCGAGTGACGTTTGATGCCGCGGATGCCGCCAGCTACATTACGCGGGCCGAGTACAGCGTCAATGGCGGTCCGTGGATGACGGTCTATGCGGATGACGGTATTTCCGACGGGCCGAAGGAACGCTACACTATCGATATCTCCGCGGCGGCCGCAGGTGAATATGTGGTTACCCTACGTGCGTTTGACGTGAATTCAAATGCCGGCAACGCCCGTATCGTCGTCAAGAAGTGATTCGAACAGACCGGAGCATTTTATGAGCCTTTCATCAAGGAGTGTCGCGGTAGTGACGGGAGCGGCGTCGGGTATCGGGCGGGCACTGGCCGTCAAACTCGCCTCAGAAAAGATCGCCGGG